>NZ_SLYF01000004.1:0-467422 GCF_004343105.1 Sphingomonas sp. PP-CC-3A-396
ATCTTGGCAAAATCAGCGCGTCTCTGTCGCAAGCCGAGGCGCACCCTGCTGGGAGGACGCGACAGCTTCTTGTCGTGGATCTCCTCATAGCTGAGAGCGTCAAATGTCAGATCGGCGACATAATCGACATTTTCCTCTCTATAGGCGTAGCGCATTGCCGTTCTTTCTCTTGTCATGCGCACTGCAGCGATGGTTCGCTACTAGCACCTATGCCAGCGAAACCCGAGATTCTCGAAACACCATCGATTCCGAGAAAGCCCGAGACGTCTCGCTGGCCCTTCGCTTGTGGGAACGCGGAAGCTAGCGGCGTCGCGATTGGTTTACGATCCAATCGCCTACGGTTCGCAAGGCGCTGGGAGCGATCGTCTCCTCGATACGGCTATACTCTCCCACCTGCCCGGTGTCGGCGGTCTGAAGCAGGTGGTTTAGGCCCGGCAGCTTCACGATCGTTACATCAGGGTTGGCGTGAAGCGCCAGTTTGATTCCAGCAAGATTGCTGTCGGGTGCAACCTGAAGGTCCTTTGCTCCGCCTACGGCCAGCACGGGGCACTCTACCTTGGTCAGAACGGGGCGAGGATCGTAGCGCACGAACCATCGCATCCATGGGGACGCGACAACCTTGATCTGTGCCGGCACGCTGCCGGATGGCCGGCCCTGCTCAGCGGCAACAGTATCCCATGCCGTTTGCAGCGACGCGTCCGCCGAGGCTTGGTCAGGCGCGTCCTTGACCGCGTCATAGAGCCTCTGCATCGTCTGGGCGGATCGATCCACCGCCGCAGGCGGTAAGCCCATAGCGGTTTCGATCAGCCGCTTCTGTTCGAGCATCAGGACTTCGCCTGTCTCGCCAGACCCGGCGAGCATGACGACGAAAGCGATGCTTCGATCCTGCGCTGCGATCATCGGAGCGATAATCGCTCCCTCGCTATGGCCCATCAGCCCGATCCTGTGCGGATCAATGTCTCGGCGGGAGCGGAGGAACGCAACGCCGGCAGCCACATCGCCGGCAAAGTCGGCCGTGGTGGCGCTACGGACCTCGCCTGTTGATTTACCTACCTGTCGATCATCTACCCGCAGCACGGCAATGCCACGCCTAGTCAGTGTGTCAGCCCAGAGGAGGAAAGGCTTGTGGCCGAACACCGCTTCGTCCCGGTCCTGCGAACCGGAGCCGGTGATGAGCAGCACGGCTGGGAACGGTCCCGGCCCGCTCGGCAACGTCAGTGTGCCGGCTAGATGGGCGTGGCCAGCTGGGTTGTCATAGGCGACCTCTTCGCTGCGGTAAGGAAAAGGCGGATGGGGCATTTGCGGGCGGGCCAGGGCCGCAGAAGCCGTGGTCGCCGCCCGCGTCATGGTCAGAGGCAGCGATGCGCCGCCTTGGGACCACTGCCCGACAAGGATCTGACCGTCCGGCGAAAGCGTTGCGATGTAGCTGGCGTCAGGGGCAGTGATCTTGAAACGGACTACCGCGCTTTCCTGCACGACCTCGACGACCGGTAACCCCAACGCACCTTGCGATGGGCTATCGAAGGTCGCCGTCAAATGACCGGGCGTGCCCGCGACATGCATCACCAGGGGGATGGATCGACCTGACGCTGACAATGCGCCATGCCACTCACCTAAAGCTGAAGCGGTCGCTGCTCCTGCGGGTGTCGGTACGGACTGAGCGTTCTGGATCGGCATTATCAATGCACCCAACAGCCCCAACATCGCGCGCATCGACCTACTCCGCCATTCGTCGCAGGGTGCTATAAGCTTGAACGATGGAGGCCGCGAGAGTGGATCGCAATCAGGGGGCACCCGTTCTCAGAATTGTTACTCAAGCGGGTTTCTGGGATCAGCTCACATTCCCATTTCTCGATCGATTTCGGGAACGCCGCGCCTTCTCGCTGGCGGTTCCTCTTCGGGAAGAGCATCAAAGCCGCTTGCGCGCCGACATTCTATTTCGCGTTGAAGCTCGCATGGTAGGCCACGACGCCGGCAGGCATTGTACCGGTGAGGCTTAGAGCTTGGAAATACTCGCTCGGCACGCCGGGATAGGTGAGAGCATCGTTCGATCTGAAGTCGAACCTGCCGTAGTACGCCGGATCACCAAGGACGACGCAGCCCCGTGCCCCGAGCGCCCGCAACCGGTCAATTCCATCGTTGATGAGGTCGCGACCTATGCCCTGGCCTTGGCACGTTGGCGTTACCGAAACCGGCCCCAGTCCGTACCAGCCTTGGTCCTCGCCATTGACAGTCACCGGGGAGAAGGCAATGTGGCCGACAATTGCACCGTCCGCGTCTGTTGCCACCAGCGAGATCGTCAATGCGTGAGCCCTGCGCAACTCGACGATGATCGCCGCCTCGGTTTGATCGCTATGTGGCGCGTTCCTGAAGGCAACCTCAGTCACCGCAGAGATCGCATCCTCGTCGCCCGGTGCTTCCGTTCGTATCCGCATATCATGTCCTTTGTGCCTCAATCCTAACGATCGTCTGACTACATTTCCATGCATCAAACCTATTACCGCCCGGGGGGCAGCATGATGCTGGGCACACGAAGATTGCGACCGCTCATGCCTTGCGGCATGGTTTCTCGATGAGAACGCGGGTCAAGATATGCTGTATTGCCTCACCGGAAGAGGCACGCATTGCAGTGCTGGCGGGATCCGATGCGTTGGGCCTGGTCGCTCGGATGCCGTCCGGCCCCGGTCCAACTTCCGATGATATGATTGCTACGGTGACAGCGATAACGCCACCGCCGGTAGGGACATTTCTGTTGACCTCCGAAACGACAGCGGAAGCGATTTCGGCGCATATTCGTGCAACCAACCCATCGACGGTCCAAGTGGTCTCGCATATCGCCCCGGAAGAATGCGAAAAGCTGGCAATGCTGGAGCCGCATGTCCGGCGTGTTCAAGTTATCCACGTCGAAGGACCGGAAGCGATCGGCCTGATCCCCGCTTACGCTCCACACGTTCACGCCTTCTTGCTGGATTCCGGTAGGCCGAATGCCGCGATTGCGGAGCTGGGTGGAACAGGCCGGGCGCACGACTGGACGGTGAGCGCCGCCTTTGTCCGGGCAACAGAAAGGCCGGTGTTTCTTGCTGGCGGTCTGTCGGCCGTGAACGTCGCTGACGCGATCAATCAAGTCCGGCCCTATGGCCTGGACCTATGTTCCGGGGTACGAAGTGACGGCAACCTCGATCCAGTGAAGCTGGATGCGTTCATGTTAGCAGTGAGACAGGCGGATGCAGCGATGTCCACCTGACGTCGCCGCCCTTGTCGGAACTCGATCCTTTTGGAGAAAGGCCGCAGCGTCAGCCGAAGTCCCGCTAAAGCCATCTGCCTTTCCAATAGCTGCCGGTCCGCTTTCCTTCCCCACTTAGTCATTCCCGAAAGATGGTGGCTTTTCAAAGCCCGGCACGCTGCCAATCCGCGCTAAGATCGTCGGCGTTCGTGATCGGCTAGAATATCGAGGAACGCGGTCACACGCGCAGGCCGGAACCGGGTATCTGGCATTACCGCATGAATTCCACCGCTATCGAGATGCCATGTCGGCATGACCCGCACCAGCCGGCCGGTGGCCAGATCATCGGCAACTGCGAAGTCGGGCAGCACGGCGATGCCGGCCTCTTCCCGAACGGCTTGAAGCACACCCAGCGTGGCACTAACCGTGAGCGTCGCCGCGAACCGAACCAGATGTTGCCGCTCGTCTTCGGCACGGAACGTCCATCCCAGCGGGTCGCGCAGATTGCCGTTTGCAACGAAAGGCATTTCGGCCAATTCCGCGACGTTCGGGTTGGGCGACAGGGTGCCAGCTACCGCAGGACTCGCCACCAGTATTTGCCCGAAGGTGCCGATCCGCCGCGAACGCAATGCACTGTCGACCAGCCAGCCGACCCGGATCGCAAGCTCGATGTCGCTGCCGACCGGATCGAGAGTCGCGTCGCCTATGAGGAAGTCGACCGTGCAGGTCGGGTAGCGCCGCTGGAACTCAGCGATGACGGGCACGACGACGCCAATCCCATAGTCGAACGGCGCGGTCAGGCGCAGCGTGCCGGTCGGCGCGCGATCGTCGGTCGCCAGACCGTCAAAGGCATCCTGCGCTTCCGCCAGCACACGCGCGCACCGTTCGTAAAACGCCCGGCCCTCCTCGGTCGGACGGACGCTGCGCGTGGTGCGTATCAGCAGCGTAGTTTCGAACGCGCGTTCGAGCTTGGCGACCTGCTGGCTGACCACCGCCTTGGTAATCCCCAATCGCTCGGCTGCAGCCGTAAACGAGCCAGTCTCGACCACCTCAGCGAAATAGGCGAGCCGCTTCAGATTATTGATGCCGCGATTGGCTCCAGCACGGGCATTGTATGCTTCTGACATACGGTCCGTCTAGATCCTCGCTCTACACGTCGCAATCCGGACGGCGCATATACTGGTCATCAAGGAGGCACCGACAATGACCACCCACTTCCTCTATCTGTTCGATCCGCTTTGTGGCTGGTGCTACGCTGCCTCGGCCGGGATCGCCACGCTGGCGGACCAGGCCGGCGTTATCGTCGAGCCATTGCCCAGCGGCCTTTTCGCCGGCGATGGCGCGCGGGCGCTCGGCGGCGACATGCGCGACCATATCCTCGCCAGCGACCGCCGCATCGCCACGTCGACCGGTGCGGTGTTCGGCGATCACTATCGCGATCGGATCGTGCGTGGCGCAAGCCTGACCCTCGACAGCGGTCCCGCGACACTCGCCCTGACCGCGGTCGCGCAGACTGCACCGTACCGTGAATTGGGCGCGCTTCGTGCAATACAGCGCGCGCGGTATGTCGACGGGCGCGATATCACCGATATGTTCGTGCTGATCGACCTGCTGGTCGACGCCGGCCTCGACGAGGCTGCGGTCATGCTCGCCAATCCCGAACCGGCCTTGCGCGAGGCGGACCGGCAACGACTGGAGCGGGCACGATCGGTGATGCAGGGGTTTGGGACCAACGGCGTCCCGGCACTGTTCCGCATCGACGGCACCATGCTGACGCCGGTCGATGCGACCAGCCTGTACCAGGATCCGCTCTCGCTGATATCCTTCAACCACCTTGCCTGATCGCGCCAGGCCCGACCGGATTACCTTTCCCATGCCTAATCGGAGACAGATAATGACGATGATCGCAGGCGGCGCGGCCGCATCCATGATCGGCCAAGGCGACGCACTCGCCGTCGGCAAGGCGCTCCAGTGGAAGTCTTTTCCCGCCGGCGAACACGGATTTTACCGCGCACCGGTGCTGATCTGGGGCGCGACCGAGGCGGTGCTGGTCGATGGCGGCTTCACGCTGCCTGACGGCCGTGCGCTGGTCGAGGCGATCAAGGCGACCGGACGTAAGCTGACGACGATCTATGTCAGCCAGAGCGATCCCGATTATTATTTCAGCCTTGGCCCGATCAAGGCCGCTTTCCCGGATGCCCGCGTACTGGCCGCGCCGGACACGATCTCCGCGATCAAGGCCAATGTCGACAAGAAGCTCGTGACCTGGGGGCCGCAACTCAGCGACAATGGCCCGAAGACGCTGGCAGACATCGTCATGCCCGACGCATTCGAGGGTAAGCCGCTGTCGGTCGACGGACAGGCGATCGAGATCGTCGCCGCCACCGGCCTCGCCAACCGCCGCTACCTCTGGGTGCCGTCGCTGTCGGCGATCGTTGGCGGCGTGCTGATATTCTCGGGCGTGCACGTCTGGACCGCGGACACCGCTGGCGCCGAGGCGCGGGCCGCCTGGATCGCGCAGCTTGATGTGATGCTGGCGCGCAAGCCCACGGTCGTCGTGCCGGGCCACATGACCCCGGACGCGGCGCTCGGCGAGGCCGCGATCGTCTACACGCGCGATTATCTAAGCGCTTTCGAGGAAGAGCTGGCCAAGAAGCCCGACAGCGCGGCGCTGATCGCAGCGATGACCGCGCGCTATCCGGACGCCGGCATGGGCGTGGCGTTGCAGGTCGGCGCGAAGGTCGCGACCGGTGAAATGAAGTGGGGCTGAGCACGGACAGCCTCGAGCAATCCCGGCACCAACCTCCCTGCATATGAACCGCAGGCTGTGCCAAACGGTTGATCCGGGGTAGCGCCACCCCGTGGAAAGGGTGGCGCGATGACTGACTAGGCGGCAGATGCCTTATCGACAGCCCGATCCAGGAACACGGCCACATTAGCGATGGCCTCGCGTCCTTCGGCCAGTTCGGCATGGAACATGTGCCAGACGTGGAACATGCCCGGCCATACCTCCAACGAGACCCGCACACGGTTCTCACCCAAATGGCCCGCAAGCCGGATGGCATCGCTCAGCATCAGTTCGCCTTCGCCGATCTGTACGAGAATAGGCGGCAAGCCACGAACGTCCGCGAAGACTGGCGATGCCTCGGGGCTGTTCGGCAACGCACCACCTAGAAAGGTTTTGGCCATCAGATCAAGGCCGGCCTTGGTGTTCAGCTTGTCCAGGCCTTCGCGATTGAACATCGAAGCACCGGTGTGCTCGAGGTTCGCCCAAGGCGAGAGCGCGGCGCCACCAGCCGGCAGCGGTACGCCGGCATTTCGGGCCATGACCATCACCGAGACGACCATCGCACCGCCCGCGGAGTCGCCGGCGAACGTCACCGACTTCGGGTTCTGCCCTTGTTCGATCAGCCAGCGATAGGCAGCGAACGTATCCTCGATCGGAATGGGGAATGCATGCTCCGGCGCCAGTCGGTAGTCCGGCAGGTAGACGCGCGCCTTCATCGCCTTTGCGAACGCAGCCGCCAGCCCGTGATAGCCACCCGGCCCACCGACGATGTACGCCCCGCCGTGGATGTAGAAGAGTACACGGTCGCCCTCGACCTCTTCCGGGGTGACGAGCGTCGCCGGTACGCCACCCATGTCGACCAGCTCGATGCGGACGTCTGTAGGCGTCGGATGCTCAGCCATCTTGCGAACGTAGGATTGGCGGATCTCGTCGATCGTCACCTCCGTGTTCTCGCCGAGGATGACGGGACCGAGGTCCTGCAGGCTCCCAGCCCATTGGTCGAGGCGATTTGTCACGATGTCGTTGAAGGGCATTTCATTTACTCCTGATGCCGATAATCTGTTCAGGACTTCCATATAGTTCATCGATTGGCGAACGGGCGTCGACACTGCGAAGGAGCGGGAGCGCCTCATGGCACCGGGAAATATCAACGACATCGTCGCCTTCGTGGCAGCAGCCGAAGCTGGGAGCTTTGTAGGCGCAGCACGCGCGCGCTCGATGACGCGGTCGGGCATCGCCAAGAGCGTTGCCCGCCTGGAGGATCGGCTAGGCGTACGGCTGTTCCACCGGACCACACGCAGCCTTGGGCTGACCGATGACGGCCGCGTTTTCCTCGATCGCTGCACGCAGATCCTCGCAGATCTGGAAGAAGCAGAATTGTCGATGTCCGATGGCGGTGGAGAGCCGCAGGGGCTGTTCCGAATGACCGCGCCGATGACGTTCGGACGCCTCCTGGTCCTGCCGTTGCTCAATGATTTCCTTGCGTCGTGGCCCAAGTTGAGGGCGGATGTGAGCTTCACGGACCGTGTCAGCGACATCATCGAAGACGGTATTGATCTCGCTATCCGCATTGGCGAGACCCGCGAGAACAGCAGCCTCATAACCAGAACGCTGACCCATCAGCATGACCTGGTAGTCGCGAGTCCGGCCTATTTGTCGGTCGCTCCGGCACCGCACCATCCCGACGATGTGCTGGGCCACACTTGCCTGAATTACGTTAGCGCCGGCCAAAAGCGCGCTTGGCGTTTCGCCATCGAAGGTAAAACCGTCGTAGTTAACCCGCGAGCCCGCCTTTCGCTCGACAGCGGGGAAGCGTTACGCGATGCCGTAATCTCGGGGGCGGGACTGGCGTTCCTGCCCAGCTATGTCGTCGACCAGGATCTGTCCGAAGGTCGTCTCGTTGCGCTACTGACGAACTATGCCGCGCCCCCCGTGCCGATCAGTATAATCTATCCAAGTCGTCGCCACCTCGCTCCGAAAGTCCGCCGATTCATCGATTTACTGGCGCGAAATATTTGATCTCCAGGGCATCGCCGACCTTCGGGACCGGCTTTGTGGACCGGATGTGTCGAAAACCCGGTCACAATCACGACTGCGCGACAAACAGGTGTTTTGCGTCTCTGGCGCGACCTTGCCAGTGCTTAGGCCCCGCGACGGATACGGTTAGAGCGGTGACCGCTCCGCGCATGAGAGCTTGATTAATTATCGTCGATCAGGAGTTTGGAACAAGCCCGGCAAGATTCAAACGGTCGCTGGCGTCGGCGTCAGCGAAGGAGCAAATTTGCCAAGGTCTCGGATGGTAATTAGGAATGCGTATTCCCGGGTTCATTTTATGTATCAATCTCAAATAGATGGTTTAGCGCGACCTGAGATTGCCAGCGACCAATCAAGTACCTAGATGCGCCTCCAAAAATGGAGACTTCTATGCCCGACACTACCCTCGACCTGAACCCCGTTGAACTCGCTACGGAATTGACAATCGCCTGGTTGGCCAATCCCAACACGCGTACCAATGCTGACGACGTTCCAGCCTTCCTGAACAAGATGTATGAAACTGTTTCGGTGCTGGTCGGTGGAAACGTGACCGCTGCTGAACCCGAAGCATCTGCTCAAGAATACACCCCGGCAGTGACGGCTCGTAAGTCGCTTGCCAGCCCTGATCACATCATCAGCATGATCGATGGTAAGCCGTATAAGACGCTGCGCCGTCACCTCGCGACTAACGGCATGACGCCCGTGGAGTATCGCGAGCGTTATGGCCTGAAGGCTGATTACCCCATGGTCGCTCCTACCTATTCGGAAGCACGTCGTACGATGGCCAAGAGCATTGGACTGGGTCGCAAGCCTGGCCAGACGAATGTAGCCAAGGCAGACGCAAAGCCCGCTTCGGCTCCGCGCAAGCGCAAGACCGAAGAAGCAGCGGCGGAATGATCTAGGGACTGGCTTCTCAGGGAACGGGGAGCCAGCCATTTATGGTGCGTGTAGATCAGCCGCATGCGGCTAAGCGACATTCTCTTCCGCGCTAATTGCCTCTTGTTCTGGTGCTGGCAAATGCCGGTATAACGTCGCGATCGAGACGCCGATGGTTGGGGCTATTTCGCGGGCAGTCATTCCCGAGGATAAAAGTTTCCGCGCGGCCTCGAGGCGTTTGGGTGTCATTACTGTCTTCCGGCCACCTACCCTGCCCTCACGCCGGGCGACGATCAACGCAGCCGTCGTGCGCTCACGTACCAAGTCACGCTCCATCTCGGCCATCGCCGCCATGATATGGAAAACGAGTTTCCCAGCTGTGCCTGCGGTATCGATCCCGTCAGTAATCGATTTTAGCCCGATCCCCCTCGCCGCCAGATCGGACGCGAGGTCGATCAGTCCCTTCATGGTACGGCCGAGCCGGTCGAGCTTCCATACTACAAGGATGTCGCCGGTTCGCGCATGGGAAAGCGCGTCGGCTAAGCCGGCGCGGTCGGCTTTTGCTCCGCTGGCCTTATCCGAGAAGGTTCGCTCGCAACCCGCACTGCGCAACGCTTCGAGCTGCGGGGTCAGATCCTGTTCCGGGGTCGACACTCGGGCATAGCCGATCAGCATGAAGCATTCTCAGAACTCATGTCCGACGCCTATCATGTCGAGCTCCAATCGCGAAAGTGTTTTGAGACGCTGGCATCGACTGCTAAAGGTTCTCACATGATGGCGCATCAAAAACGATCGTTTATGAGGTAAGCTCGGACGCCGGAACCCTCGTATATTCTTCCGCGCTATAGCCATGAAGGAGAGACGGCATGGACGACCAGCGCGTGTGGGAATTCGAAGGTAGCCTATGGGATGCCAGCGACGAGCATTACCAGAACCGGATCGACGAGGAGATCGTCATGGTCTTGCCCCGCCCGCCTTATGTCTTCCAGGGGCAGGAAGCGAAGGATGCGGTCAAGGCTACGCCCGATTGGGATTCGGTCGAGCTATCGGACCGACGAGTGTCACGACCTCAAGAGGGCCTGATCGTCGTTGCGTACACCGCGCGCTGCGCAAGCGGCGACGAGAAGTACGAGGCACATTGCACCTCGACTCTGCGGATGCGGGGACACGACGATTGGCTGGTCGTCCAACATCAGCAGACGCCACCCTTAACCGCCAGCGTCGAGGCCTGACCACGAGCTTGCCGTTGCGCCTGATACATACATGAAACAGGCGCAACGGCACTAAACCGGGAAGTCAGCGCCCCCATTGCTGGTGTGATCCCGACAGCCTCAACTGCGACCGGTTATCGCGACCAATGGATCGCCCAGGCGACCGTCGGCGAGTAGGGAAGCCGTGGCATCGCGGAACCCTGCTGTTTCCAAATAATGGCGGACAAGCGATGCGTGGCCCCGCGTGTCGAGAGCGCGCCAGACCGCCACGGCCTTGGTCGGGAAGCACCGGTTCGAGAAGCTTATGATGACGCGGCCTTCCGGCTTCAGCACACGACGAATCTCGCGCAGTACCGCCAGGGGGTGTTGCAGATATTGAACGCCGACACAGATCAGTACGGCATCGTAGCGCGCGTCCTCTTCGGACAAGTCAGGCACATCGTTCAGGTTCTGGACGAACCAGCGATCGAGGCGCGGATTGGCCGCGAGTTCCTCTGCGTTCATGCCGTGGCCGACTACCTCGCCGTAGGCGACGTCGTCCGGCAGGTGGCTGACCCAGCTCGACATGAGGTCGAGCACCCGCCCGCCAGCGGGGATCGCATCGCGGTAAAGGCTGGTCAGTGCACCTACTGCTGCCTCGTCAATGTGCGTGACTAAACGCGGGGGCGCGTAGAAGCCAAGATCGTCGCCATCATCCTGACGGTCGAAGGCATGCGCCGGCAATCCCAACTCGATCGCTTCGGTCACGCGGTGAACCCCTGCCAAGTAAACCAGCCGGTATTTGCGACCACATCGTCCGTTTGTAGCCGTATCCCCAAGCGCACCGCGAGATAGCGGTCGTCCTCAATCACCGGCGACGGCCCAGCCATACACCGACCCCCGCAAGGCCGAGAACCGCCATACCGCCCGCTGCGGCTGCCACCTTGCGCCCCCGGTGTGGATCGCGTCGGCCACCATCAGAACCGGCCGGGACGCCATGTTCGAACAACACCCCATCGCTGTCGTTGCCGTCGGCCGCGCGGGCTGACCAGGTGTCGAGGAAGCCGCTCATGATCGCCGCCAGCAGGTTCGGCGCCGCGAACTCGCCAAGTTTGAATGCGATTGCCGGCGCGCCGACGGCGGTAAGGTTACGAGGGTGCGTGGCGAGCCGCACGACTGCCTTCGCCACCGTCTCCGGTGCGAGCGAACCGGGGGGAAGCGAAAGCCGGGCACCGGTATAGTTGCCGGCATGGTCCACGCCGGGCGTATCGACGAAGGTCGGGCAGACGTCGCATATGTGGATATGAGGGCGCTTCGATACCTCACCGCGCAACGCCGAGCTGAACCCGCGTAACCCGAACTTACTCGCCGAGTAGGCCGCAGCATACGGCGTGGCGACAAAACCGCCCGCCGAAATCATGTTTACCCAGGTGCCGTGATCCTGCGCGAGAAAGATCGGCAGTACTGCATGGACGTCGTTCATGTGGGCGACGAGATTCACTTCGACGACACGGGCGTGATCCGCGATCGGGACGTCTTCGTACCGGCCAAGCACACCGACGCCTTCACAGCTGAACCACAGGTCAATGCCACCGAGCAGATCGCGCGCCTCAGCGGCGAATGCGGCCACTGCGCCTGCGTCGGTGCAATCTACCGGTCGGACGATTGCGCTGCCGCCAGCTTCGACGCAGCGCAGCGCGACGTCGTCCAGCCCGTCCTTGCCTCGAGCCCCTAGGACAAGCCGCGCTCCCGCTTTAGCGAAAGCCACTGCTGTTGCCACGCCGATACCACTCGAAGCGCCGGTAATCACTACGCGGCGCCCGGCCAGGTTACGATTAGCGCTCATCGGACGATGCTCAAGGCGGCTGCGTTTACACCTACGGGAAGACAACGCGAGCGCATCAGACGAACTGTCTTATCATCATGCATAGGCACTCAACGTCCCGGAGGCGCTGGGGTGTCCGCCTGACACCGCGAGATGTTCTATAAAGTGATCCCAGCCAATGTGACAAAAGTTTCATCCGGACGTCTCCTTTTAAACTCCGCGACACGTCTACGGTGCCTGCTGCACCGCCTCCCTAGATACCGCTGTCGTGGGGTAGGCATGACGCGCGGAGCCGCTGATGACCCATGTCCGTCACCCTGCCCGATGGCCTCATATCCTGGCCGTTATCATTGGCGTCGTTGGGCTTCTCAACCTTGTCGGCGGTTTGTGGCTCGCAACGTTAGGCGGCAGCCTGTTCTACATCGTTGCCGGCTTTGCGATGTTGGCGACGGCCGTGTTGCTTTGGCGCAGGCGTGTACTCGCGTTACACGTGTTTGCCGCGCTGGTGCTCGGCACGGTAATCTGGGCATGGGCAGAGATCGGCGCCGATTGGTGGCCGCTAGTGCCACGCGGCGACCTGATCTTCATCTTCGGTGCGTTGCTGGCCCTCCCTTGGACGGTTAAGCGCCTGACGCCAAGCGAACCATGGACACGAGGCGCCGGTCCGCTGACTGCGGCACTAGGCATAGCCGTCGTGTTCGGCGCTGTCTCACTGACGCGCGATGTGCACAATCTTGACGGCAGTCTACCGGAGCCGCGCAACGCGATTGCCGCGAACCTGCACGGCGTGGCCGATGACGATTGGCAGGCCTATGCGCGCAGCTGGTACGGCGACAAATTCTCGCCGCTTACGCAGATCACGCCAGCCAATGTCGGCAATTTGAAAGTCGCCTGGCAACTGCGTACCGGTGACATGAAACGCGACACCGACCCCGGTGAGACAACGTACGAGATGACGCCGATCAAGGTTGGGGACACGGTGTATCTGTGTACGCCGCACAACTGGGTCATCGCGGTCGACGCCGAGACCGGCAAGGAACGCTGGCGCTTCGATCCGAAGATCGTGACATCGCAGAAGAACATGCAGCACCTAACGTGCCGCGGCGTCTCCTACTGGGATAGTACGAAGGCGGGCGTACCTAGCGCTACAAGCGTCAGCGACTGCCCCCAGCGCATTATCCTGGCCACGAATGACAGCCGGCTGATCGCGCTCGATCCGCGAACGGGTGCGTTGTGTCGCAGCTTTGGTCAGAACGGTACTGTCAGCCTGCTGCCAGGTCAGCCGCACTACAATCAGGGCTGGTATCAGGTGACCTCAGCGCCACTGGTTGCAAAGGGGCTCATCATCACTGGCGGCGCAGTGTTCGATAACATCGCGACCAAGGTACCGTCCGGCGTAATCCACGGCTATGATGCGGCGTCCGGCCGGCTCGTCTGGAACTTCGATCCCGGCAACCCCAACGACACTGCGCCACTGGGTACGGGCAAACAGTACACGCCGTCATCTCCCAACAGCTGGAGCACGCCGGCAGCCGATGAAGCGCTCGGGCTTGTCTACCTGCCGATGGGCATGGGGGCGGTCGATCAGTGGGGCGGCAACCGTCCTGCTACCACCGAGCAATTTGCAACTTCGGTCCTCGCGCTCGACATCGCGACTGGCCGACCGCGCTGGATTTATCAGACCGTCCATCACGATCTGTGGGACATGGACGTGCCAGCGCAGCCAGCACTAGTTGACCTGACACTGCCTGGCCGCGGCAAAGTGCCTGCGCTGGTCCAGTCGACCAAGACTGGCAATCTGTTCGTGCTTGATCGCCGGACTGGCAAACCGATCTTTCCGGCGCCCGAACGCGCCGTGCCAGCCGGTGCCGCGCCTGGCGACCACACGTCGCCGACTCAGCCCTTTTCTTCGGTATCGTTGATGCCAGCGCAGGCGCGTGAGACGGACATGTGGGGCACGACAATGCTCGACCAGCTCTGGTGTCGGATCCGCTTCAAGTCGCTCGACTATCGCGGGCCGTTCACGCCACCCTCGCTGAAAGGTTCTCTGGTCTTCCCAGGAAACTTCGGTGTCATGGACTGGGGCGGTATCTCGATCGACCCGGTGCGACAGGTCATATTCGCACATCCAAACTACGTAGCGTTCGTCGACCGACTGGTGCCACGTCGAGACGATAGTGGCGGACCCAACGAACGCGGGCCGTCCGGCGGATCGGATCGGCGCGGCTCTCAGGAGCAGGGTTATAATCCCAACACAGGCGCGCCGTTCGCGGTCGACATGAACCCGTTCCTGTCGTTTGCCGGCCTGCCGTGTCAGGCGCCGCCTTGGGGCTATGTCGCCGGCATTGATCTGACCACGGGCAAGAAGGTCTGGGAGCATGAGAACGGCACGATCCGCGACGAGACGATCCTGCCGCTGCCATTCAAGATGGGCGTGCCATCGCTCGGTGGACCAATCACGACCGCTAGTGGGGTTGCGTTCATGGCTGCGGCGATCGACAACTACGTTCGCGCTTATGACACCCGCACGGGCAAGGTCTTGTGGCGCGCTCGTTTACCAGCAGGCGGTCAGGCAACGCCGATGTCGTATCGCTCTACCGCGAGCGGTCGACAGTTTGTTGTCGTAGTCGCGGGTGGCCATGGCTCACTCGGCACAAAGCTCGGCGATCACGTCATCGCGTATGCGTTGCCAAAGTAGAAAGCTCGAGAGCGCAGGCATTGGTGGCAGTTTGAAGCCACCAATGACCTGCTTGTCGGCTTCTAACGACTACCCCCTGCTCGACGGAAGGGCTGATCGCCTGATTGCAGCACGTTGACGCCACGTGCTGCAATCATAGCAGGCGCAGGACGACCGATCTAAGCGCTTTAGCTAAGCGTCTGTTTCGGTTACGAATGTCTGGTACGGCAAATGCCCGTCCGGAGAGTCTTCTGATGCCTGATATGGAGCACTTGCTGGGCGTGCCTTTGACACGGCGCACCGCGCTCGGTGGTACCGCTGCGCTTACAGCGTCTAGCCTTATTTTTGAGAGCGATCAGGCGGTCGCGGCACCGCTCGCCATGCCGGTCGGCACCCGGTTGGCGATCCGGACGACAGTCAACGGCAAGGCGGTACCGGTAGAGATCGATGTGCGGACATCGCTGCTCGATCTCCTGCGTGAGCAACTGCATCTGACTGGCGCCAAGAAGGGCTGCGACCATGGCCAGTGCGGCGCATGTACCGTTCACGTCGACGGTCGGCGCGTAGCATCCTGCCTCACGCTAGCAGCCAAGGTCGACGGACGTGCCGTGACAACGATCGAAGGGCTTGCCTATGGCGAGACGCTGCATCCGATGCAGCAGGCCTTCATCGATCACGACGCGCTGCAATGCGGCTATTGTACGCCGGGACAGATCATGGCGGCAGTCGCGTGCGTGCGCGAAGGCAACGCCACGTCAAAGGATCGCATTCGCGAATATATGAGCGGCAACATATGCCGCTGCGGCGCCTATGTCGGCATCGTCGCGGCGATCGAGCAGTTTGCGGGAAGGGAGAAGAGCTGATGCGTCCCTTCACCTATGCACGACCCAAAAGCGCCGTAGCGGCAGTCCAGGCCTTCACAGCCGCGGGAGCCGGTGCGCGTTACATCGCTGGCGGCACCTCGCTCTATGACCTGATGAAGCTCGACATCGAGAAGCCTCAGCATCTTATCGACGTCACTGCGATCCAAGGGCTCGACGGAATCGAAACAGGAGGCGAGCGGCTACGCTTCGAGGCGCTAGCACCGATGAGCGCGGTCGCGACCGACAAGGTCGTCCTGCGCGATTATCCTGTCCTTGCCGAGGCGTTGTGGAAGGCTGCCTCGCAGCAACTGCGCAATATGGCGACGGTCGGCGGTAACCTGCTCCAGCGGACCCGCTGTCTCTATTTCCGAAACGGTGCGGGCGGAACGTCGGTCGGCAACACCTACCCCTGCAACAAGCGGGAGCCGGGCTCGGGTTGCGCGGCAATCGGTGGACTCGACCGCGGTCAGGCTGTGCTGGGCCAGAGTTCGTCATGCACCGCCGTCTCCCCCGGAGATTGGCCCGTCGCACTCGTCGCGCTCGACGCCTATGTCGAAGTGCTGGGCGCCAGCGGTAGCCGCGCGATCCCGATTGCCGAACTCTATCGTCTACCGGGCAGCACGCCGAACCTCGAGTTCACGCTGCAGCCAGGCGAGTTGATCACGGCGATCGTCGTGCCAAAGACGAAGGCAGGCCGGCATTCGACGTATCACAAGATTCGTGACCGGGAGAGCTACGCCTTCGCGCTCGCCTCGGCAGCGGTCGCGTTAGACATGGATGGTGACACCGTGACGCGCGCCCGGATCGCACTTGGCGGCGTGGCGACCAAACCATGGCGGGCGACCGCGGCGGAGGCGCTGCTGGCTGGTAAGCCTCTGACCCCGAAGACAGCACTGGCGGCAGGGCACGCCGCCTTCGCCGATGCCAAAGCTAGCAAGCAGAACGGCTTCAAGATCGAACTCGGCGCGCGGACCGTTGCCGACGCCCTGACTATTGCCGCAGCGAGGAACCGGTCATGACCGCCCCCTTCCCCAACCGTCCCCGTGCCGATGCCCGCGAGAAGGTGATGGGCGCTGCGCGCTATGGAGCCGACCATCAGGTCGCTGGACTGCTGTACGCCATGCAGGTCCCGGCAACGATCGCAAAGGGGCGTATTGCCGCGCTGTCGGTCGATGCAGCGATGCAGGTGCCGGGCGTTGTTCGCGTGCTGACCGCGACCGACTTTCTGCCGCCCCCTCCTGCGACCCCTGGCGCACCGCCCCCGCCTGCGACGCTCACGGCCGACATTGCCTATCGCGGCCAGCCGGTCGCACTTGTCGTTGCCGAGACGCTCGAGGCCGCGATCGAGGGCGCCGAGGCCATTCGTCCGACCTACACAACAGCGCCCGCGTTCACCTCGCTCGTCGAGCAGCCGGGGATGGTGCGCGAAGCCGTCAAACCGGTGACAGCGGGCGATGCGACGCAGGCGATGGCGCGGGCGGTAACACGGCACAAGGCGGACTATGTCTCCCCGCCACAGCACCATAACCCGATCGAAATGCTGTCGACGACGGCTGTATGGGAGAACGGGCAACTCACCATCTACGAAAGCACGCAGAGCAGCAGCAACACCAAGGGTGCCGTAATGCGCAACATGCGCCTTACGCCCGAGCAGGTGACGGTAAAGAGCCCACAGATCGGCGGGGGCTTTGGCCAGCGTGGCGGGGCACAGCGCCAGACCGCCCTTGTCGCCCGCGCCGCGATGCTGCTCGGCCGACCGGTCAAACTTGTCCTGCCGCGCGGGCAGATTTTCCATAACGCGACCTTCCGGCCGAAGAACCGTCACCGGATCGAGATCGGTGCGGATGCCAGCGGCAAGATGATCGCGGTGCGCTACGACGCCGATCAGCAGCAATCGCGCGAAGGCCAGTTTCCGCCCGACTACCACGAGTCCGTACCCATGCTGTACGGCATCGAGAATTACCACGGGACCGCCGCCAATCTGCGGATCGATACGCAGGCGCCAGGTTATATGCGGTCGCCGACACCGCATCCGTCGTGCTTTGCCTTCGAAAGCGCGGTGGACGAACTTGCCTTCAAGCTCGGCGTCGATCCGGTCGCCTTCCGACTGCGCCACCGCGCCACGACCGATCCGATCCACGGCCAGAAACTCTCGTCCTGCTATCTGTCGGAATGCCTGACGGAGGGCGCCCGTCGTTTTGGGTGGGAACGGCGTAGTCTCCAGCCGGGATCGATGACGCTGCCCGACGGCACGCAGGTCGGCTGGGGCGTGGCATCGGGCGCCTATCCGGGCTCCGCCCATCCCAACATCGTCACTCTGCGCGTGAACGCAGACGGCACGACGCGGTTTGCGGCTGCAGGGCATGAGATGGGCCAGGGCATCCGCTCGACCATCGAACAGGTTCTCGTACGAGAATTGGCGATCGATCCTTTAAAACTGGAGATCGCGATCGGCGACACCAGCGTAGCGCCTCAGCATACGACGGCAGGATCCTGGGGTACCGCGAGTGTCGTGCCGGCAGCGGCAGAGGCGGCTGCCAAGTTGAACGCTGCCATGGCCGAGCTGTTGGCGGGGCGTCAGGTGGCGGGCAATCTTCACCGACAGCTTGCGACCGTGCGGCGTCCCTCGCTTCAGGTCGAGGTCGAGCATGTTGCTGTCGACCAGGGTCCGAAGGATCTGGCGAAACTGCGCAAGGGCGGCATGGCGCTGGTCGGGCCGGATTACTCGACCTTCACGACCTACAGCTACATTGCCCACTTCGTTGAAGTTCATGTCGAACCGGGTACGCGCCGCGTCCGCGTGCCACGCGTCGTCAGCATTGCCGATTGCGGGCGGGTGATCTCGCCTCGCACGGCCGAGAGTCAGGTTCGGGGCGGCGTGATCTGGGGCATTGGTGCGGCGCTCCGCGAAGCGACCGAAGTCGATCCGCGCTATGGCGGGTGGCTGAACAACGATCTTGCCGACTATGTCGTGCCTGTGAATGCCGACATCGGGTCGATAGACGTCGGCTTTATCGATCGACCGGATCCTCTCATCAATGCCCTTGGCGCAAAGGGGCTTGGCGAAGTTGCCATGACGGGCTGTGCCGGCGCCATTGCCAATGCCATTCACCATGCGACGGGCAAGCGGCTGCGCGAGATGCCGTTCAGGATCGAAGATCTTCTGTAATCGAACCGAGGCGAAAGACCGCGACTGGGACGGGAAATCACATGCCTCCGACGTGCCGAGCTATATCAAAAGGCCTCTTGAAGCATCGGACCTTGTTGGATGTACGTACTTCCTCTCGCTGCGGCAGCAGCCATGATGCAATCGCCGGTTGCCACCACCGCGGTAAGACCTGGCACGATAGCGATCGTGGCTGCTGATAGTCCGACTACGTCTCCCGCTATCATGAGAACGTTCACGGACGCCGTTCAGCGAACCCTCCTTCGAACACCATTCCTGCCCCTGCCCGACCCGAACCACAGCCTTTACATTGCCAAGGTTGAGGTATCGCAGACACAGCGCGGCGTCGTCAGGTCCGGCAACGATCGATCAGACCGGCCAGGCATGGCAGCGGGCCTTGGAGGCCTGTCGCTGACTTTGCCTTCGGGAAAGGATCAATTGCGCGGACTGATCGTAACCCGTCTGAAGGTGACGGTATCGCTGCGCCGCGACAATCACGTCGTATGGACGGGGCAGGCGACCACGGTGCGCGCTAGCGGCACACGAACGGGCGATCCCTCTGTTGTCGCCGCAGCCCTCTCCGACGCCCTCCTGACATGGTTTCCTCGGCAGTTGCCAGGGCCGCTGTCTGTTCCGTAAGGCTCCCTGGGCTGATTTACGTATTCTCGGTTGAAGGTCGTCGCTGGTACGGTTCTTTTAAGCGGTTCTCCGCGTTCGCCTGCGCCAGGCGCTCGGTTAGTTCACCCTGACTGGCCATTACATCCCATGCTTCTGCCGATCGTAAATGACGTTCTCGGACACGAGGTAGCGAAGACAGCTCCGCTGCTGATCGTTCACGGACGGCCGCGTTACGGTATGACTCGGTTTGAGAAACGTTCATAGGCAAGCCTATAAACGATACGGCAGGTTTTCGTTTGTGCGGATTCAAGTTTCGAACGATTTAAAGGACATGCGAGATGGACGTGAATGCTGAGGGCGAAGATACTCCTTCTGAACGCGCCGAGATCCATTTTCTTGCGGCGCTCGTCGACGAACTCATGCGTAAGATGCTGACGGCGGGCGTGGTTTCGCAAGCTGACCTGAATGAGATAGAAGCAGCGGTAGCAGCACGGACCGGAGCTGAACCTAGAGCTTGGTAGAACACTGATCCGTGGGGATTGGCGCCGAAAGCGGACCACCGGGAGGGTTTGACCACGCTGTTTTATCTGAGTCGAAGCTTACCGTGCAGGGGTCCCGATCAACGCCGATCGGGACCCCTTCTTCATCCATACGTTCGAGGAGATTATAGGTAGTTGGCTCGCGTAATGCTGGAGTCCCTCTTCCGTCGTCGATCCAAAATCAGCCCACGCCAGATCGCGTCGCAATCGGCGATCGCGCGATGCCCTGCGCATGCCCGAGGAGAAGGGCGGTCGTCGTCTCGCGATTGACTGCGGGTGAGAATATGTACCCCTGCCCTATCGCACAGCCGATCGCGCGAAGCTGTTCGACTTGCTCTTCAGTTTCTATCCCCTCGGCGACGATCCTGATGCCCATCTTTTTCGCGGTACGGATCAGGCCTTCGACGATGGTCACACTGACACCGTCTGGTTCCAGGTGGTCAACGAACAGTTTGTCGATCTTGATGACATCGACGGGAACCGTGAGCAGGTGCGTCAGCGATGCGAAACCCGTTCCGAAATCGTCCAGCGCGACCCGTATACCGTCAGCGCGTAATGCCCTGATCGCTTGCTGTATCGCTTGGTCGCCACGTCCCATGTACACCGTCTCGGTTACCTCGAGGATGACGTGATCGAGAGGGACCCGCTCGCGTTCGAGCGCCGCGGCCAGAACCTGCCCGACGGCCCCGCCACTCAAATCCGCAGACGAGACGTTGATGCCAACGTGTTGAAAGGGAATACCCAAATCCAGCCATCGACGTAGGTCAGCCGCTACCAGGGTCATCATCCTGGCGGTGAGCGAGGTCGCAACCTGCGCGTCGGCAGTCGCCTCATGAAAGGAGGCAGCCGAGACCAGATTGTCGCCGATGCGCATGCGGCAAAGCGCTTCCAGCCCTACGATCTCCCGCGTGTCGAGTCGAAAGATCGGCTGATAGTGCGCCTCGATCCGGTCCTCTCGCAAAGCCGCGCTGAGGTCCCTGATCGCACCCATACGCCGCGTCATGTTCGAGCGCAGCCCTGCCCAGTATCGTACGAAGCCGCCACGACCGGTCTCCTTGGCGTGGTAGAGGGCAAAGTCGGCATTTTGCCGCACAATCCCCACCCCGGCGTCATCCGATGAGACCGTAGCGCCTCCGATAGTAGCGCGGGGGACGATGCTATGCCCGCCGCAGTCGGCAGCAACCGAAAGCGCGCCTAGAACCTCATCCGCGATCTTCTCCAGGTTACAAAGCGCTTCAGGAGCCTGGAGAATGACAGCGAACTCGTCGCCACCGACGCGAAACGTTCGCCCGGGGCTGACTGCTGCTGAGATCCTGTCGCTGGCGATCTGAAGAAGCTCGTCACCCGCATGATGCCCGAACGTGTCATTCACGACCTTGAGATTATCGAGATCCAACACGAACAGTGCCCAACTGCCCACCGCAGCGCCTTCGAGTTTGGAAAGTGCGGCATGGTAAGCGGCCCGATTGGGGCAACCGGTCAAGGCGTCGGTAAAAGCCCGTCGTTGGTGCTCGAGGACACGCTCATGTCGCTCGATAGCGATTTGCGTGAGGTTAACGCAGTTAGCCACCACCTCGCGCTCAAAGGCCGTCGGTCCGCGGGCGCTGTGATAGTAGAAAGCAAAAGTTGCGATCGCGCGACCGTCTGCATCACATATCGGACTAGACCAACAGGCGCGCAGCCCGTGGGGAAGTGCGAGGTCTTTGAACCGGGCCCAGCGGGCATCGGTTTCGATATCAACGACCGTAATATCTGTTTTCAGATACGCCGCAGTGCCGCAGGAGCCGGCTAACGGGCCGACGGACAGGCCATCCAAAGCTTGGGAATATGCTTCCGGAAGGCTCGGGCAGGCCAGCGGATGAAGCAGGCCTGCCACATCGACCGTTAAAACCGAACAGATTACGTCAGGGAGAATCCGCTCTACTTCCGCGCACAGCGTGGTACACGTTGGTGCGAGCCCAGCGCCCTTGGCAATCATCTTCAGAATAGCATTCTGAAGATGAAGCAGGACACTTACTGTATCATTGTCTCCTTGATACTGGGAATTTTCCGAAAGGCTCATGGAGTGGGAACCTATCAAATCGCTGGTTTAGATATCTTTAATGCGATAGTCGATAACGACTCTAATACTGCCCGTGGCGGTTTTAACCCAGCCCATTTTGAATATATTAAGATAATTGGCCAGCATCTGATTGGCGATCACCTATTTTCTAGATCAACGGTCAGCGGATTGGTCGCGAGACTCGACGACGAATACAGTGTGCCCATACATCGCGAACTCAACCCGACACCCAAATAGGCTGGATCGGTTTCGCAAGTTCAAGCTCTGATGCGAGACAATACGCGCGCTGCGACATTGCTCCTGGCTGCAAGCTTGCGCCCATAGCGTAGCGCGGTCGACGGTGAAGACCATCGCAGCGCCTGTGCAATGCCAACGCCGTCCTCGCCGGCCGCAAACAGATCTTGCGTCAGCCCTACTCTCAGCGAGTGGCTTGATAGCGCCCTCGCCGCCTCCTCAACCTTCGCGATCGGCATCTCGAC
Source organism: Sphingomonas sp. PP-CC-3A-396 (assembly GCF_004343105.1). Lineage (NCBI taxonomy): Bacteria > Pseudomonadati > Pseudomonadota > Alphaproteobacteria > Sphingomonadales > Sphingomonadaceae > Sphingomonas > Sphingomonas sp. PP-CC-3A-396. The sequence continues at coordinate 22,341 of NZ_SLYF01000004.1, forward strand.
CAGCCCCTGATCGAACGCGCTGAGCGCCACGCGCCGATAGATCCCGTTGACACCCTGCCGGCTAAGCGAAGCCGTCCCGACGGTGAAAACCGTCCTCGCCGGTTCGGCTTTCTTGCCCTTGAGCTTCTCCTGCCAGTGCCGCGTGTGCCCCGGGATCGCCTCGTACGCCATCGGCGGAACCGCCGCGCGCAGCCGACGCCGATCGACCCCGACGCGGCGAAAGACCGGCCCTTCGGTGATGGCGCTCGCTACCAGCCAGGCGCCGACCCGGCGCATCGTGTCCGCGGACAGCCAGCTCCACGCCCCCTGCCCTTCCTGATCGGTCTTGGACGACGGAATGAACAGGAGTGCCGAACCGTCGCTGTGCGGATCGATATGCGCGACGGTGACGGCGACGAGCTCGCTGACCCGCAGACCAGCGTCATAGCCGAGCGACAGCAGCGCGCCATCACGCAGGCCCTGCAGATCGCCGCCACAGGCGCCGAGCAGCGCGATCAGCGTGAACCCCTTGGTATGGGGGTCTAGCGAGGCCCCGAAGCGCAACAGGGCCGCTTGGCGTTGGGCCGCGCCACGACGCCGGCGCAGGCCTTTGAGCGCTGCACGGACCATGACGTGGCTGGTGGGCGCATGCCCCCTCTCCTGCAGGCCTGACAGGCCGTGTGCGGTGGCGAGACTGGCAACCCGCCGGGCGACCGTGGCGGGCTTGGCGCCCCGCGCCTCGAGCATGGCAATGTAGCGGACCAGGTTTTCGGGCTCGGCGGGCAGCGGGGCGACACGGATGTCCTCACACCAACGCAGATAGCAGGCCAAGTCCGACGCCATCGCCGCCTTGCTCGCTTCTGCTATAGCGCCAAGCTGCGCGGCGAAGCCGATCTCGCTGACAGGGACACCTTCAACTGGCAGCGCAAGACCCAGCAACCGGGTGACGCGGACATCGATCGGCTCGACGATCCCACGCCGCGTTCGGACCGGCAGCCCCTCCCCATCGGTACGATGGACGACGATCTCGCTCATGAGAGCCGCGCCCGCTGGTCCGATTTACCCTGCATTTGGCCTGTGTAGCACATCGCTGTAGTTACCATAATGCCCGGTTATGGCGAGTGCACTCGGAGGCGTCTGGCCGTGATGTTCGCTCGCGAAAATCGGTTGACTATTGCCCGCATCTGCGTTCACGTAGCATCATGAAATCAGGCGGAAATGCCCGCCGGTGGGTACAGAACATGGGTACAGAGACCCCCGCAATGGGTACAGAAAATGACGGTTTTCCGCCATTTTTGCTACCCTTGGACCCCTCTCGTAGGGGTCACCAGCTTTTTCAACGATCTATTAGGTTAGCGCCGGCTGGCAATCTGGCCTTCCCTTAAAATCACTCTCTTATTCCCTGTTGGCGTTGCGACGCGGCGGGACGAAATGGCACACGCTGTGCCAACCTTCGGGTCGCCTCCCGCCTCACTGGCGACCGCGCTTTCAGTAGCGCCCCCATCTGCTCGTCATGCTCGTCGAAGTACGTGACGCTATAGTTTCCCCGCCTTGCCCCCCCGGGGGGTACTCGATCGATACCGCACGGTAATCGCTTCCCCGCTCGACCTGCTGCAGTTTCTGGACGCATCGCGCTCAGCACCCATCAGCCTTATTGCTGCGTCCGCTGCCATGGTCGCTGCCACGCCGGCTATGGCGCGGGACGGTCTCCCCCCTGCCCCGCCGTCCACGGCGAACCCGCAGGACGAAGCGGCTCCCGCCTCGGCAAGCCCCGCTCAGGCAGTGCCCCCATCGACACCCGGTCAGGCGCCCGTCGACGCCTCCGCATCGCAGGGCATCATCGTCAAGGCCGAGCGCCGGTTCAACACCGCGCAGAAGACCGCGGCGGCGATCACCGTGCGTCCGAGCGCGGAGATGCTTCGCCAGGGCCGCTACGAACTTAAGAACATCCTCGAGGACGTCCCCGGCGTGGTCGACGGCGCCGCCGCGACGGTCGCGACGTCGCAGGGCAGCGGCACCGGCAAGAACCATTTCCGTCAATATTGGGCGGACTTCAAACTCGACCTCGGTCCCGTCGAAGTCACCTACATCCCCGCGGTCCGCACTTGGTATCAGAACGCGACGATCGTGGCGCGCGGTACGGTGTTCAACGCCGACCAGACCATCCTGACGCCCGACGACAAGTTCGTCACGCATGAGTTGCGGATCCACAGCACGCCGAATGATTCAAAGTTCAGCTGGCAGACAGGTGCGATGTATTACCGCAACACGCTGATCACCGTAAACAACCTGTATAATCGCGACCTCGGCGCGCAAGCTGATGCGGATAGGCGGCATAACGCTCGACCAGCTCGACGTTATCGAACTCAACGAAGCGTTCGCCAGCCAGGCTATCGCGACGCTGCGTGACCTCGGCATCGATCCGTTTAATGATCCGCCGGTGAACAGGAACGGCGGCGCGATCGCGCTCGGCATGTCGGGCGCGCGGATCACGATGAGCGCGGTCGAGGAGCTGCACCGCACCGGCGGCCGTTATGCGATGGCATTCAAGTGCATCGGCGTCGGTCAGGGCATTGCGCTCTTGATCGAATGCGTATGATAATCAGGATGTTGCGCGGCGTTGGTCGAGACCGATACGATCCGTCGTAGAAGATCCACTCAGCTACCCTCAGGGAGACGGCAGTGACGAACACCTACGAGAAGCAGAAACGGCTGCATCACGACGTGACGAACGTCGGCTTGCGCGCGCAGGCGACCGCGGTCGGCTTGATCCAATTGTGCATCGAACTCAGGCAGGCCGACGTGCTGACCGAAGCCGCACTTACGCGGATCAAGGCAGCGATCGGCGACGAACTCGCAATCGGACCCTATCGCCGTCTCGCCTCGCGCGATCACCGCAGCGAGATCGATGCGCGGCTCGATCAGCTGTTCTCCGGCGAACAGAAAGTGGGGGCCGCCGATGCGCTCGATTTTGTCACGGAGACCGACCGCTAGCGGCGAGGTGAACCGGCAGGCCGCTGACGCTCTCGATGCCGGATCGCCTTCACTTGGCGCCCGCGCAAATTGGATTGGTAAGATCCACCTTGGCCGTTTGCTAACCGCGGGCGCGTTCATGACCCCTGAAGGCGGTCGATCGAAAATATCATGCAGTTTGGCCGCGTTGAAGGGTTTTGTTCGTTGCTTTTACACTTATGCCGTTCATGGCAGCGTGGATGAGCGGCCTGATATCACGCCTGAGACAGCTCAGGCACTCCGACCATGCGATCGCCGCCTCGGTGCGCGAGACCCTTGTGGGATCGCTTTATGCGTCCCCGCAGTCGCTCGTGATCGGTGCGCTGACATCCAGCGGCGTCATGACCATCGTCGCGCTCGTCAGCGGCAACCGATCGATGATCCTGTGCGCCGTCGCGATTGCGTTCGTCGCCGGCGTAAGGGTGTTCGATGCGATCGGGATATGGCCGCGATCCAAACGGAAGGGCGTGCTAGCGGGGATGCAGACCGACCGCCAGGAGATGCTCTACCGGTTCGGTGCGTTGTGTTATTCGGGCTTGCTTGGCGTGTTCGGGCTTTTGACGCTTGTGAATACGCACGACGCGGTTCTGCAATTGCTCGCGGTTACGACGACGATCGGATACGCGGCCGGAATCGCAGGACGTAACGCCGGCCGCCCCTGGATTGCCCTGTCCCAGCTATGCTTCGCGTCCCTGCCGCTTGCGGTAGGGCTGATCGTCTCATTCGATCCGCTGAAGGTCGCGCTCGCGGTCGTGATCATGCTGTTCGTCGTCGCGATGATGGACATCACCCTCCAGACGTACGGCGTGATCCTGAAAGCGACCACCGTCTCTCGCGAAAAAGCCGCGCTGGCCGAGTATCATGCCGCGGTTGCGCGTCGCGACGATCTCACCGGGGTCGCCAATCGAACGGCGTTCAGGGAACAATTCGAGGCGCGGTTGAGGGCACTTTCCGGCGCGGACCGATGGTTGACGATCCACTGGATCGATCTCGATCGCTTCAAGGAGATCAACGATTCGTTCGGACATCTTGCGGGCAATGCGCTGCTTGCAGGGGTCGCGCATCGGCTGAACGATGCGTTTGGCAGCACCGGTATCGTTGCGAGACTGGGCGGTGACGAGTTCGCAGTCGTTTGCGAGGTTGAGAACCGGACTGCCGCGACGACGATCGGCCGGACGATCATCGAACTGGTCGAGCAGGCGGTTCACCATGACGGGCGCCTGCTGCATGTCGGTGCCTCGCTGGGCATCGCGATCGCACCCGTCGACGGAACCGACGCGGATACGCTGTTGAAGAATGCCGATCTCGCTCTCTATCGTGCCAAGGACAGCGGGCGTGGACAAATGTGTTTCTACGAACCGTTGATGGATGAAAAGATCGAGCGTAGCCGCGATCTCGCCAGCGAAATGCAGGGTGCGTTGGAGCGTGGCGAGTTCCACCTGATGTTCCAGCCGATATTCGATCTCGCGGGACAACGCGTGCTGTCTTGCGAAACGCTGCTGCGCTGGACCAACCGCCGTCATGGTCCAATCTCGCCGGCCGAGTTCATTCCCATCGCCGAAGACAACGGCCTGATCGTGCCGATCGGCAGTTGGGTCATCCGCGAGGCATGTCGTACCGCGAGCGCATGGCCGGTCGAGGTCAAGATCGCCGTCAATCTGTCGCCGATCCAGTTGCGATCGGCCAATTTGCCGATGGTCATCATGAGTGCATTGGCCTCGAGCAACCTCGCCGCGGAACGGCTCGAACTCGAAGTCACCGAGTCGGTCCTGCTCGACGACATCGAAGCGTCGTTGGCCGCACTCGACGCGATTAACCGCCTCCATGTTCGCACGACGCTCGACGACTTCGGCACCGGCTATTCCTCGCTCAGCTACCTGACGAAATTTCCCTTCCAGACGTTGAAGATCGATCGATCGTTCATTGCCGATCTCGAGCAAAGCCCGGCATCGGTCGCGATTGTCCAGACCGTGATCGACCTGGCGGCAAAGCTCGGGATGCGGACGGTCGCCGAAGGGATCGAGACGCAGGCCCAATTGGATCAGTTGCGCCGGACTCGCTGCGATGCGGTGCAGGGTTTCCTGCTGGCGCGGCCAATGCCGGCGAGCATGGTCGCGACCATGCTCGCCGGTGAAGACATCAAGGCACAGGGTCGATCATGAACGCGGCGATCATGCCGCCGCCTTCTCCAGCAATCTGGTTTGTGCGCCGACCAACCGGCGCATCAATTTCAGATCCGCGTCGCTGAGCCGCAACGCCGCATCCGCCCAGAGGTCGACGACCGCCTCCAGTTCAGCCAAGGGCAGTGGATTGACCGAGCGCGAGGCCTCGTAAATGGCGCAATGCCCGCTGTGACGACGTCGGTTCTGGCGGATGTAGCTCTCGACTTCGGCGCGTCCCTTGCCGGGGTCCGCCAGAGCATGGACGATACCGAGATCGTACAGCTCTTCGGCACTGTAGGACCGCCCGCTGAGGATCATATGCTCCGCGCGTGCGGCACCAAGCCTGCGCGACAGGAAGCAGTGCGCGCCCATCCCGGGAAACAAACCGAAATTGGTTTCCGGCAGCCCGAACTGCGTCCCGCGCTCGGCAATGACGACGTTGAACGACAACAGGGCTTCAAAACCGCCACCCAGCGCATCGCCTTCGACCAAGCCAATCGTGATGATCGGCAGGTCCAGGCTCCGCATGTTGCGATGCAGGATCTCGACACAGGCCCGACCGTACCGGACCAGTGCGCCGCGGTCGCCGTTGCGGATGTGTGCCGCGAACAGGTCGAGATCGCCACCCAGCGAGAAGACGCCGGGAAAACGCGATCCGAGTACGACATAGCGGATCGGCATCGCACCGGATGACTGCGCGCTGCGGATATCATCCTGCCATTGCCGGAATTCGGCCAGCAGCCCCGGATTGAAACTGGGCCGGCCGCGCTGCCGCATATAGGTCCACAGGGTATTGCTCGCGGGGTCGAATTGCGTTTCCAGATCGGCGGCCTCGAAAAGTCGGCGTGGCGCGGGTGTTGGCCGCGTTTCGATGGCTTGATAAGACGATTCATCCGGGTCGGCCGACACGATCGGGGAGTATTCGAGGCTCATTGCGACGTCCTTCTGCACGCACAGCGATGTTGCTGCGGAAGAACTCTACTTTGAACTTGATACAGGACCGATCGCGGGATGATCCATCCGGCCGAAAATGTCGCGTTTGAGCCTAGTTGCCGATCCGCGCCGCGCGCTGGTTCAGCACGATCCGCATCGCACCCTTGGGGGTCGTACCCGTGACCGTCGCCTGCCCGACAAAGCCATTGCCGTCGTACGTGCCGGCGCGCACAATCTGCATCGGCTCGCCGCGCTTCTGTGGACAGGTGAGCGCCTGTGCATAGCGGCCATCCGCAATGCGCTGACTATCGACCCTGCACCCCGCCTTTGGATCGGGGACCAACAAAGCCTCGACGCCTTGCGCCGGCGGTAGTCGCTTATGCTCGGCCTTCGACTTACCGCGTATCATCCGCAAGATGAAGCCCGGTGCTCCGGGTATGGCGATGTCGGCCACGGTGGACGTGACGTCCCATCGTCCGGCCGCGAGCACCGGCCCACCCGCGGTGGCGATCGACGGCAGAGCACCCAGCGCTACGACGAGAAGTTTCAACGCGGAATGTGCCTGCATGCCTTTGTTTACAGGGCAGTGTTTTGCGATGCCAGTCTTTAGTGACGCGGTCGGCCGTTGCGCCGGGGCGAACGAGCCGCGAAGACGCGCCATGATGTCGCTTCCCCCACCGCCCCTCGCGATACTCGCAGATCGCGTTGCCCCGGTTGTTATTCTCCTAGGCCGACGCCGCCGGTCCAACTGCGTGCGATCCTGCGTGAAATGCCGTTTCTACCGCGTGACCCTATGATCCGACGTCGCAGATCGTCGTCCGTGCGCGGCACGCTGGTAGTGTTCAGTGCCGGGGACTTCGCGTTCAATCTCTACTGGCAGGCGATCAGTCTATATCTGCTATTCTACTATATCGACGTGCTGGCGTTGCCGCCGGCGACCGCGGGTATCGTTTTCATGATCGGCGCGATCTGGGACGGAATCGCGGATTTCGCCGCCGGCGCGGCAGCGGAGCGGATGCGGCTTTCCTATCGTCGGCTAGTCGGATGGGGTGCGCTGCCGCTCGGGCTGGCATTCGTTGCGATGTTCGCGGTCCCGGCTGGTGCAGCCGCCTGGGCGCTGGCGACACAGGTCGTGTTCCGCACGCTCTATGCCTTCACCAACATACCCTATGCCGCGTGGACGACGCGGGTCGCGCCGACCAGCCGGGAGCGCTCGTTGGTGGCAGGCCTACGGATGGGGTTCGGCGCAGCGGCAGGCGTTTTGGTCGCCTTGGCCCTGCCGTGGCTGGTCCGAGGTACCGGCACCTACGCCGCCGCGACTGCGCTGCTCGCAATGCTGGGCGTGCCGGTGCTGATCGTCATCGCCTGGCGCGTTCCCGAACCGACACCGCCCGTTTCGACATCCGACCATCCCCGGATCCTGACCGGGCTTGGCGCACTGGTTCGCAATCGCGCGTTCGTCGCGATCAATATCGCAGCGGCAGCGGGCGGTGCCGCGACCGCGCTGACCAGCCAATCGGTGCTCTATTTCTTTCGCTACGTGCTCCACGATGCACCTGGTGGCCCGCACGCGTTGGCCGGCATGGCGCTCGGCAGCCTGGTGGCGGTGCCCCTTTGGACGGCGGTCGCAAGAGCCCGGGGTGCGCGGACCGCCTGGATCGTTGCTGGAGTGTTCGCGCTTCTGTTGCCCGCCGGGTTCGCGCTGATCGCAAGCCCCGGCACCACCGCGACGGCGGCGTTCCTGCTGGCGATGCAGGCGGCGTTCGTCGGCGTCTCGGTGGCGGCGTGGACGCTGTTGCCCGATGCGGTCGACTGGGGCGAAGCGCAGAGCGGCAAACGCGTCGAGGCGCTGGCGTTCGGCAGCTTCGCGCTGGTGCAGAAGATCGCGCTGGCGGGCGCTGGGTTCGCAATCGGCGCGGTCTATCAGGCGAACGGGTTCGTGGCCGGTGCGGCGCAAGGCTCGGACAGCTTGTACGCGATCCGGTGGCTGATGCTGGCGGGCCCCGCCTTGCTGATCGCGGCGATGCTGGTGGCGGTGATCGCCATCCCGCTTCGCCGCGATACGCTGTTGCAGGTCAGGCGAGCGTGAACTCGCCGGAGACGCCCTCGGCCTGCGCCGAAGGGGCGACCCATATCTGGAACCGGCCTGGCTCGACGGTCGGTTTCAGGTCGCGTCCGACGAACAGCAGGTCGGCCTTGCGCAGGGTGAACGCCACGACCTGGCTCTCGCCGGGCTTCAACATGACCTTACGGAACGCCTTCAGCTCGCGGACCGGGCGCGTGACGCTGGCGGCGACGTCGCGGATGTAGAGCTGCACCGTTTCCTCGGCAGCCCGCGTGCCGGTGTTGGTGATCGTCGCGCGCACGGTCAGCGCACCGCCACTCGCCATCTGCGCTGAACCGAGGTCGAGGCCGGCATAGCCGATCGTGCCATAGGTCAGGCCGTGGCCGAACGCGAACAACGCGTCATTGGCGAACTCGCGGTAATGCGCCTTGTATTCCATCAACGGCCCCGGCGGGTTGGGACGACCGGTGCTCTTGTGATCGTAATGATAGGGCTCCTGGCCCGTCGCGTGCGGGAATGAGACCGGGAGGCGTGCGGACGGCCCGGTCTTGCCGAACAGAACGTCGGCGATCGCAGGGCCGTCCTGCGAGCCGAGGAACCAGGTGACGAGGATCGCGGGGGCCTCGAGCACGGCACCGCCGAGCGCCAATGCGCGGCCGTTGCGGAGTAGAACGACGATCGGCTTGCCGGTTGCCGCGACCGCCTCGACCAGCGCCATCTGGGCGGGCGGAATGACGATGTCGACGCGCGACTGTGCCTCGCCCGACATGCGCTGGCTTTCGCCGATTGCGAGCACGACGATATCGGCAGCTTGCGCCGCAGTGACGGCGGCGGGGATGCCGCCAGCCAGTGGATCATCGACACCCGAACCGAGCGCGACGCTGACAAGCGACGGATCGGCAACCGTCGCGCGGACGCCGGTCGCGAGGTCGACCGCCTCAGCATCGGTGCCGTAGACGTTCCAGGGGCCGATCAGGTCGTGCTGTCCAGCCGCGAACGGACCGATCAGCGCGATCCGCTTGCCTTGCCTCGGCAGCGGCAGGAGACCGCCGTCGTTCTTGAGCATGACGATCGACTTCGCACCGGCCTCGCGGGCGAGCGCGAGGCTCGCGCGCGTGCGGATCCGGGTCTTCTCGCGGCGCGGATCGATCCGGCGGAACGGGTCGTCGAACAGACCGAGCTGCACTTTCAACGCGAGCACGCGGCGGACGGCTTCGTCGAGCCGCGCCATCGACACGTCCCCGGACGCGACCAGATCGGGCAGGTGTTTGAGGTAGAACCCGCTCTGCATGCTCATGTCGACGCCGGCCATGAAGGCGAGCTTGGTCGCCTCGCGCGCGTCCGCAGCAAAGCCGTGCGCGATCAGTTCCTCGTCACCGGTATAGTCGGAGACGACCAGCCCGCCGAAACCCCATTCACGCCGCAGCACGTCGGTGAGCAGCCAGGGGTTGGCAGTGGCGGGGACGCCGTTGATCTCGTTGAACGACGCCATCACGGTCGGTGCCCCCGCCGCAAAGGCTGACTGGAACGGCGGGAAATACGTTTCGCGGAGAGTGCGTTCGGAGATGTCGACCGAGTTGTAGTCGAGCCCCGCCTCGGCCGCGCCATAGGCGGCAAAATGCTTCGCGCACGACGCGACCGCATCGGGTGCCGCGAGCCCGCGTTCGCCCTGGAACCCGCGCACTCGGGCGGCAGCCATCATCCGGCCGAGTAGCACGTCTTCGCCGGCACCCTCGACGCCGCGACCCCAGCGCGCGTCATGGGCGATGTCGACCATCGGCGCGAAGGTCCAGTCGATCCCGGATGCAGCAGCCTCGGCACCGGCCGCGCGCGCGGTCCGCCGCGCCAGCTCCGGATCGAAACTCGCGGCCTCGGCCAGCGGCACCGGAAACACGGTCCGCAAGCCGTGGATGACGTCGGCCGCGAACAGCAGCGGGATCTTCAGCCGCGACTCGCGCATGGCAACGGTCTGCATCCGCTGCGCCATCACCGCGCCGTTGCCATTGAACACACCACCAAGCCGCCCCGCCCGAACATCGGCAAGTTGACTATCGAAACTGGCGGTCCCGCCGGCCGGGTTGAGCGATGTTGCTGCGCCGCCAGCCCAGGCCGCCGCCATCAGCGTCAGCTGGCCGGCCTTTTCGACCACCGTCATCCGGCCGATCAGCGCCTCGACCGATGCGGGCAAGGCCGCCGTACCGCCCCTCGCCTGCTGGAGCAGCGCGCGTGCGGGACTCGCCGCCCAGGCCATCACCGCGGCGGCGCCCATCATCATCGCCCGCCGTGAAATCGCCGTTGAATTCGCCCGTGGATTTGTTGCCGCAGTCATCCGCTCACCCCTGTCCATGCCTCTAGCGATCGCGCCGGCACACACCGGAAAGACGATCGTCGCAAGGTTCTTGATCCCTGCTTCTGGATCATGTAACCGGTTACATCAAGAACAAGATGCCGATCGCAAAACGGAAGATCGGTGCCAGAGGGGATCCTGACGCTTCATGCCGCACGCCACTGTCCGTGATATCGCCCGCGAAGCCGCGGTGTCGGTGGCGACCGTGTCGCGCGCGCTGAACGGGCACAGCAACGTGCGCCCCGAAGTGCGCGAGCACATCGAGAGCGTCGCCTTGCGGCTCGGTTATGTCCCTCACGCTGCGGCGCGTCATCTGAGCTCGGCAAAGTCGGGCATGATCGGCGTCGTCGTCCCCGACCTGCACGGCGAGTTCTTCTCCGAACTGTTGCGCGGCATGGACCGCGAGGCGTCCGAGCGCGGCCTGTATTGCATGATGATGGTGATGCACGGCGATGCGCAGCGCGGTGTCGCGGCGCTGCACGCGATGCGCGGTCGCGTCGACGGGCTGGTGGTGATGGCGCCGCAGGTGTCGGCGGACGAACTGCTCGCGCACCTGCCCCGCGGCATGCCCGCCGTGCTGGTGAATTGTGCGCCGGGACACTCGGGACGCACCGAATTGCGGATCGACAATGTCGCGGGCGCGTCGGCGCTGGTCGAGCATTTGATCGCGACCGGCCGTCGGCGGCTGGTCCATATCTCAGGGCCAGCGGGCAACATCGATGCCGACGAACGACTGCGCGGCGCGCAGGAGGCGTGCGCGCGCGCCGGGCTTCCGCTCCGCGTGCTGGCCGGCGACTTCAAGGAGCCATCGGGCGCCGCTGCCGCCGCGACGTTGGTCGAGGAGGGCGCCGATATCGACGCGATCTTCGCCGCCAACGACATGATGGCGATCGGCGCGATGATGACGCTCAAGCGTGCCGGCATCGTCGTCCCCGACCAGATTGCGATTGCCGGATTCGACGATGTTCCGCTGACCCGGCTCATCTCGCCGTCGCTCACCTCGGCGAGCATCGACATCGCCAGCTTCGGCGCCAGCGCGGTCGCCCGGCTCGTGAAGGCGATCGCGGGCGACGACGATGGCGGTGTCGAGCAGCGCGTACCGATCGTGATCGTGCGCGAGTCCACCGGGCCGAGGCTGAGTGCCCAGCCCAATCAGAATCTTTCCAACGTCCACAACGAGAAACCCGAATAATCGGGAATAGGGGAACTACCATGAACAAGATGATGTTGCGTGCGGCGGTCGTCTCGCTGACTGCGCTGTCCGGCGGGCTGCTGTATGCGCCTGCCCCGGCGGCTGCGCAGGTCGGCCAGGCTTCGCTGCGCGGCACGATCACCGCACCCGCCGACAATCCGGTCGTCGAGGTCACCGCGATCGAGATTTCCACGGGCTTGCGGCGCACCGTGCCAGCGGATGCTCGCGGCGCGTACAACTTCGCCTCATTGCGTGCGGGCACCTATCGGCTCGAGATCAAGCAGCGCAACGGCACGCGCAATTCGGACGCCCTCACGCTGCGTGTCGGCCAGGTCGCCGGGCTCGATCTTGACTTGTCAGCCCCTACCGCGCCCGCTGCGACCGCTGGCGCCGAACCCGCCGGCACCCCCGGCGCCGATGCGCCCGCCGCTGGTGCAGCCACCGGCGGTGACGAGATCGTCGTCACCGGCAACCGCATCCGTTCGCTGTCGGGTGGCCAGGTCGGCAGCGTCATCTCGTCGCGCCTGATCGAGCAGTTGCCGCAGAACAACCGCAACTTCCTCGCCTTCGCCGATCTCGCACCGGGCGTCCGCTTCCTCGAGGATTCGAGCGGCACGTCGCGCATCCAGGGTGGCGCGCAGGACAGCCGCACGGTCAACGTCTTCATCGATGGCGTCAGCCAGAAGGATTATGTTCTCAAGAACGGCATCACTGGCCAGGACACCAGCTCGGGCAACCCCTTTCCGCAGCTCGCGATCGGCGAATATCAGGTGCTGTCGTCCAACTACAAGGCCGAGTTCGACCAGGTGAGTTCGGTCGCGATCACCGCGGGCACCAAGTCGGGCACCAACGAGTTTCACGGCGAGGCGTTTTTCGACTTCACCAATCAGGATCTGCGCGACCGCCGCCCGAGCGAAATCTTCCCGACCAACATCCCCAAGGCGGACACCAGCAACAAACAGTTCGGCGCCGCGCTGGGTGGCCCGATCATCAAGGACAAGATGCACTTCTTCGGCACCTACGAAGGCAAGCGCATCTCCAGCCCGTATGACGTCCGCCCGAACAACGACTTCCCGATCTCGCCCGTCCCCGAGCAGTATCGCGATAATTTCGGCACCTTCGCGCAGACATTCAAAGAAGACCTGTATTTCGGCAAGATCGACATCGTGCCGACCGACAACGACCTGATCGAACTGTCCGGCAAGTACCGCAAGGAATCGGGCCTCCAGAACACGACCGGGATCGACGCGGCGAGCACGTCCACGCTCAACAAGGTTGACGAAAAGCGCGGGCTGCTGCGCTGGCAGCATACCGGCAACCAGTGGATCAACGATGCGCGCCTGTCCTATGAGGATGCGGTCTTTTCGCCGACGCCCGCCAGCGACGGCATCACGCAATTCTTCCAGGCGACCCAGCGGTTCGGAACGGCCGTCTCGCGGACTGACCTCTTGCGGTTCGGCGCGGGCAGCAACTTCCAGTCGAAGGGCCAGAAAGGCTGGACGTTCCAGGACGATTTCACCTTCACCGGCTTCCAGGGCCATACGATCAAGGTGGGCGGCAAGGCCAAATGGGTAAAGCTCAATTCGCTCGAGCAGAACCTGACCAACCCGCTATACACCTATGACGTCAACGCGATCCCCGGCGTCGCCTTCAACGACACGCTGCCCTACCGGCTCCAGTTCGGTGCGACGACGGATGCGTCGGGTAACGCGACGGTCCGGTCCAAGAACTTCCAGATCGGCTTCTACGCGCAGGACGATTGGGACGTCACCAGCCACCTCACGCTGAATCTCGGCCTGCGCTGGGACTATGAGCGGACCCCCGCCTATCTCGATTACGTCACGCCAGCGGTCAATGTGGCTGCGGTGTCGCCCGAAAACTATCCGAACCTCATTGGCGCCGACTACAACATCAACGACTTCATCACGGACGGCAGCAAGCGGAAGGCGTTCAAGGGCGCCTGGCAGCCGCGTCTCGGCTTCACCTATCGCTTCGACGAGGCGGGCCGCTTCTCGATGTTCGGCGGCTATGGCCGGTCCTACGACCGCAACCAGTTCGACTTCCTCCAGCAGGAAGTCAGCCAGGGCCGGTTCCAGGTCCGCAGCTTCAACTTCATCGGCAACGACTCGGTCAATCCCTGCACGCCGAGCCAGACCTGCATAGCCTGGAATCCGATCTACCTGACCGATGCCGGGCGCCAGCAACTGCTCGGCGCCGCGACCGGCGGCGGCAGCGAGTTCCGCTTCATGAAGAACGACCTGAAGGTGCCCTATTCGGACCAGTTCAGCCTTGGCGTGCGCGGTCGCTTCTCGCCGGTCGAGCTGGAGGTCGGCGTCACGCATATCGAAAGCAATGACGGGTTCGTCTTCCTGCTCGGCAATCGCCGTCCGGACGGCTCGTTCTTCTTCAACGATCCGACCTCGGCGACCGATATCCCGCAATCGCCCTTCACCTTCACGCCCAGCGGCTACGGCTCGATCATCCTCGGCAGCAATGGGTTGAAGACCAATTCGGACGCCGCCTATTTCAAGCTGACCAAGGTGTATTCGGCATCCTCGCCGTGGAGCATCGACGCCACCTACACCTATACCCGGGCGGAAGAGAACCGGCAGTTCGGCGAGACCTATTCGCTCGATTATGCGCAGATCTCGGACTATCCGACACTGCGCTCGTCGGGCGTGCCGCGTCACCGGTTCGTGATCGCGGGCAGCGTCGACACCCCGATCGGCGTCACGTTCTCGAGCAAGTTCCAGATCGAATCGCCGAGCTTTGTGAAGGGCTTCATCGACAATGCGGATCCGTTCGGGCGTGTCCTGGTCGGACGGCAGACGGCCGGCCTCGGCGATGCCTGGGGTCGCCGTCAGCTCGATTTCGCCTTCACCAAATATGTGCCGATCGGCTTCGTGAACGATCAGGCGCGGGTCCGGATGCGGCTCGATATCCTGAACGTGATGAACGATCGCAACTATGTCGACTTCAACGCCAATGCGAGCGATCCGGCCTTTGGTCAGCGGTCGTCCTACAGCATCGGCGGCAACGCACCGCGTACCGTCAAGCTGTCGGCGGGCTTCTCGTTCTAAGACACACCAGCGGGACGCGGTCATGCCGCGTCCCGCCCCTGTTCGCTTATCAGTAACCGAAGGACGCCATGATCGATCGCAGGCAGTTGCTGGGCCACACGACGTTGGGCCTGGCGGGACTTATGGCCGGCTGCGCGATGCCGTCCGCTACCCGGCTCGGGACCGGCGCCACGACCGGTACGGCTAGCGGCACGGCGATGCCGACCGCGCTGCTCGCCGATCTGCACCAGCGCAGCTTTCGGTTCTTCTGGGAGACGACGGATCCGGCGACCGGGCTGGCGCCGGATCGCTGGCCGACGCCGTCGTTCGCGTCGATCGCCGCGGTCGGGTTTGCGCTGACCGCGTATCCGATCGGCGTCGTCAACGGCTGGATCACGCGCGACGAGGCGCGGACGCGGACACTCGCTACGCTGGAATTCTTTGCCGCCGCGCCGCAGGGCGACAGCAAGAGCGACGATAGCGGCTACAAGGGGCTGTTCTATCACTTCCTCGGTACCACCAAGGGGCACCGGTTCGCCCGCGCGGAACTGTCGACGATCGACACCGCGCTGCTGATCGGTGGGGTGCTGTTCGCGCAGAGCTGGTTCGACTCGGATCATCCCGGCGAGGTCCGGATCCGGGCGCTTGCGGATCAGCTATATGCGGCGATTGACTGGAGCTGGATCGTGCCGCGACCGCCGTTCATGTCGATGGGATGGCACCCCGAAAGCGGCTTTATTCCGCACGACTGGAACATCTTTAACGAGGCGATGCTGCTGTACGTGCTGGCGCTGGGATCGCCGACGCATGCGTTGCCGGCGGACACCTGGGACACGTGGACCGATCGCTTCGATGCGCAGTGGACGGACAAATGGGGCGGCGAGCCGCATATCCATTTCGCGCCGCTGTTCGTGCATCAATACAGCCATTGCTGGATCGATTTCCGCGGCATCCGCGACCGCTACATGGCGAAGAAGGGCATCGATTATTTCGAGAACAGCCGCAGAGCGGTGCGGTCGCAGCGGGCGTATGCTATCGCCAATCCGGGTGGGTGGAGCGGTTACGGCCCCGACGTCTGGGGACTGACCGCCTGCGACGGACCGGGCGACTTCACGATCGACCTCGGCGGGCGCAAGCGTGAGTTCTTCAGCTATTCCGCGCGCGGGCCGGACGATCGCGACGACGGCACGCTCGCACCCACCGCGGCGGCGGCGTCGATCGCGTTCGAGCCCGAACTGGCACGGCGCGCGATCGAGACGATGCATGGTCGCTACGGCACGCAGATCTACGGCAAATACGGGTTTCTCGACTCGTTCAACCCGACGCTGACCGCTGCGTCGGCACCGCTCAAGCATGGCAGCATCGATCCGAAGATGGGCTGGGTCGATGGCGATTATCTCGGGATCGACCAGGGTGCAATCGTCGTGATGATGGAGAATTGGCGGACCGGGCTGGTGTGGTCGACGATGCAGCGCAATCCGCATATCCGGCGTGGGTTGCAGCGTGCGGGCTTCACCGGCGGGTGGCTGGCCTGACCGCCGCCGCCTGTACGGTGTCCCGCATCACGTGCAGCCTCGGCTCGCGGATCGTTCAGCGCTCGATAGCGGCAACACCCAGTGTCTTGAGCTCGATCGACGTATCCGCAAGCACGGCTGCATCCACCTCGACCGATCCGGTGACCAGTGCGCGGCCCTGCACGTAGTCCCGTACGCGGTTGATGCAGTCCAGTGCGATTACCCGCCCAGCCTTCAGATAAATTAGCGAGAAGCTCCGAGTAGTCGGATCGCCGCGCAGCACCGTCTGGTCGTACCCCGACGAGAGACCGACGGTCTGGAGCTTCAAGTCGTATTGATTCGACCAGAACCACGGCACCGCGTGATACGGCTCTGGCGTGCCCGTCAGCGTCTTTGCGACAATAGTCGCCTGGTCATTGGCATTCTGCACCGATTCCAGACGGATCACCTGTCCCTCCGCGAACGCATTGGCATGCGCGGCACAATCGCCGATCGCGAAGATATCCGGCACCGTGGTGCGACAATGATCGTCGACGCGCACGCCATCGCTGCCCTTCGCACCGCCATCGGCACCGGCGTCCAACAGCGGACCGACTGCGGGTATAACGCCGATCCCGACGATGACCATCTGGCAGGGCACGACATCGCCGTCGACGAGGCGGACACCGCTGACCATCCCCGTGGCACCTTCGATGCCCGAGACGCCGACACTCGTGCGAACGTCGACGCCGTGCGCGCGGTGTTCAGCTTCGTAGAACTGCGACACGGCCGCACCCGTGACGCGCGCGAGCACGCGGTCCTGGGCCTCCAGGACGGTTACCCGTTTGCCGAGCTTGGTAAGCACCGCGGCCGCCTCGAGCCCGATATACCCGCCACCGATCACGACGACGCGATCGACCGCCGGCAGCTCCGCGATCATCCGATCGACATCCGCGCGCGTCCGTACGCTGTGAACCCCGACCAGATCATGCGTAGCGCACGGCAGACGCCGTGGCACCCCCCCGGTCGCCCAGATCAACGTTCCGTATCCGACCGCCGCACCCTCGGCGGTGGTCACGGTGTGTGCGTCGGGATCAACCTCGACGACCGTCTGCCCAGGCAGCAGCGTGATCCTGCGATCGTCCCAAAAACTTGCCGGCCGGAGCAGGATGCGCTCGAACGGCTTGTCGCCCGCGAGATACTCCTTCGACAAAGGTGGTCGCTCATAGGGCAGCGAGGGCTCATCGCCGAGCAGCGCGATCGTTCCGTCGAACCCGCGTTGGCGCAGCGCGATCGCCGCCTGCGACCCGGCATGGCCTGCACCGACGATCAGGACGTCGTAGCGATCAGGAAACGGCATGATCGATCCTCGCAGAAATATCAGGTCGCGTGGCGCGCGGGGTCGCGCATCCGCGGGCGGGGGGGGCGACGGAAGACATGCAGGCTGGCTATTGGCAAGCCTCGCGGACGTCAACGCATCGGGAACACCCGCCCGCATTACAGCAGCATCGCGCGCGCCGGGACCGGAACGGTGGGTGTGTCCGCCGACCTGCTGCGCGTCAGTCGGTCTGGTCGGTCACGCCCGGCTAACCAATCTCTTCGGCGAGAATGCCGGCAATCTGTCCGACGCGGGGACCGTCATGGCGCTCGCCCTTGCGTAGCACGGCCTTCGGTTCGAGATCGAGTTGCCGGACGATGAAGTTGCGCGATTGCGGCAGGCTACGAAGCCAATAGGAAAAGCGTCGATAATAGCTGAATTCATCATAGGCGGTCGCCTTGTGCGCCATCCCCCCGGACGCGACTTCGAAAATTCCCGTCGCCGGCCCCATGGCGAACAGCAACCCGCGAAACGTCAATCCCTCGGACAGAGTGCCGCGCAGCACGGCGCCCGCCGCAAGCTCGACATACGGCAGTTTGATACCCTTGCGTTCCATCACACCGGCCACCGGACCGAAGCTGGTTGCAGGAATATACCGGAAACGGCCTTCGCAAACCGTATCGGTATGATTGGCCCAGGGTCGATCCCGGACGATGCGACGCAGGAACGCGGTGATCGCATCGGCATAATACGCGGCCCCCAGCGGTGTAGTATGCGTACCGTCGCGCAACAGGTCCGCAAGGCGCCCCTCCGCCTTCGCTTCCACCATAGTATCGGTGAGGTCGAGCAGTGGCAGGTCGTCCTTTTCCGCCAGGGTGCGGATTGCTCGGATCAGCCGATCGGTCCGATAATCGACCGGGCCGCGGAACAGGTTGACGAAACACGGCATCGCACCGGCCTGCCGCACCTGCGCGACGGTCTCCGCCAGCTCACGGTCATAGCGATCCGGATCAGCCTCGGCATAGCGCAGACAGGTGGCAATCTCGAACAGCACGTAATCGTACCGATCGTAGCGCAGCAGCCGCCCGAGATAGGGCACGACAGGAATGGCGGCGCCGCCGAGCGCCTTGCTTTCGACCGCGATCTCGCCCGACAAGGCGCGTCTGACCAAGGGAACGAAGCCGGCGGTTTCTTCCGTGACGCTGAAACCGAATATCAGAACACGCGCCATTACACTTCCCCCATGCGCCCCAAATCACCAGAGGACGCAAATCCCGGTTAGCGCACGGGCTGTCCCTTGGGTACCCGTGTGAATGTACTCAGCGTTGGCACGTCGCTGCTTGGTCTATAGGTTCGGGGAAATACTCTGCGGACTGGTGGAAAAACGGGAGTTTGATGATTTTTCTTCGCCCAGAGATGATCACATCATCTCAAAATATCTAGTCTATGATTTCATTCGATTTTTCCGCCGATCGCCGTCGCTTGTCTCGCCCTTTTGGAAAAAGTCTTTCCAGCATGACGACTGTAACAACGACCAAGGCGAATACCGTGACGAGGAATATAACCGCGTCTGATGTCCAGTCTATGTTAATCAACCGCATGTTTTTTGCTTACCATTTCCTGTGGCGCGAACGGAAGATATAGCGGAATGACACCAAATCGCCAGCTGGAAGCTTTGCACAGCGTGCAATGATCCGGTTGCGTTGCCACGGCGTCAGTCGCCCGCAAACGTCAGTGCCGACGTTCGCCGCTCGCGTTCGTTGATCAGCAGCGCCCGCCCTGCCGGCGCGATTGAGCGTTGCGGACAATCATTACGAAAACAGGCGCGGCAGCCGAGACCGATCGGCATCGCCCTCCCCGCCAAGTCGAAGCCGCTTGCCGCCGCCAGCACGCCGGCCTGCGACGCGGCAACGCCAAGACCGATCGCAAACTCCGCATGCACCGCACCGAAGCGACTGCCTTGCGGCGTCACCGTCCGCGCCATCGTCAGCCAGCGTGCACCGTCTTCCAGCTCGACCAATTGCACCATCAGGCTGCCGGGCCGGTCGAACGCGTGGTGCAGTCGCCACAACGGACAACGCCCCTCCGCCTCGACCAATGCAGCACCGCTTGCACCGGGGTAGCGCTTTGATGCCTGCCCAGCGCGGTCGATCCGGATCATGAAAAAGGGCAAGCCGCGTGCACCGACGCGCTGCAACGTCGTCAACCGGTGTGCGACTTGCTCGAAACCCGCGCCGAAACGCCGTTGCAACAACTCGATGTCATACCCGGTGGCCTCGCAGCCACGCAGGAACCGCGCATACGGCATCATCAGCGCGGCGGCGAAATACCCGAGCAGGTGGCGACGATAAAGCCGCTCGGCGGCGCGATCGGTGAAACCCGCCCCCTTGGCCAGAGCGTCGATCTCCGCCTTTGCCTCGATCTGGCCGAGCTGGAAAGCGACCGCGAACGTACGTGAGGCAGGGTCGAGCATCTCGCTCAGCTGCAACTGGCGCGCATGCAGGTCCAGCCGGCGGAGCATGTCCGGCAACACGTCGGCCGGCAGCACCCGAATCGTCAGGCCGTGCTTCGCGCGCAATCGTTCGGCGATCGCGCCATACAGATCGCCCGCACCGAGCCGCAATTCGTCCGCCAATGCCTCCGCCGCCGCGTCGAGATCGGCGAAGTGGTTGCGCCAGCGTTCAATCTCGCGGCGCACCAAAGTCACCGGATCGTCGCCGGCTTCGGTCACCGCGCCATCGCCGATCCTGTCGAACACGCGCGCGAACGCCGCCGCGCCGCCGGGCGCGCTGGCGAGCCATTCCTCGACTTCGTTGCGGTCGATCTCGAGGTCGGCGAACATCGGGTCCGCCAGCCGGCGCCGGATCGCATCCGCGCCGCCGCCGGGCTCGGCCGCGGTCAGAGACCGCGGATCGAAGTCGAAACTCTCCGCCAGTTTGATCAGCAGCGTCGCCGATACCGGACGCTGGTTACGCTCGACGAGGTTGAGATAGCTCGGACTGATCGCGAGCATGTCGGCCATCGCCGCCTGCGTAAGCCCCGCCCCACGCCGCAAGCGACGGATCGCATGCCCCGCCAGCAATTTCCGCTCCGCCATCGCAAACCCTCCTGTCACGATATTTACAGATCTACAGTCGCTAGACAAGCTGTACGGACACCGCGACGCGGAGAGGATGCGGTATTGCGTTCCAACCTGCCGGCCATCCCCGTTAGTACGTGTGCATCGCCTCTCTCGACCCAGCCTCGCTGTAAAGAGAGAGACAAGACGACCCGTGTATCATCGAAGGAGGCAAGCCATGCAGACGACCACCGAACAACCCCGCGCCCGCGCCGTCTTCTCGACCAACGATTTCGCGCTGATGAAGGAAGTGCTCGGCGAAATGATCAGCAAGACCTCGATCGACGACGAACGCCTGACGCGGATGAGTGCGCTGTACCACCGCCTCGGCCGGCTTGGCTGACGCGCTTCACACAGTTTCCTGGGGAGGAAAGGTACCCGCCGTTGGCTCGTCCATCGGCGGGTATTCCCGTTCTTGATTATCCTCCCCCGGCAAGGTGAAGGTCGAGTGGCGATACCCAAACCGTTGCGAAGCCGGCCCTTTCCAATGGCCCTCCCTCGTGTAGGACGGCGGCATGGCCAAGACACTGACTGCTCGCATCAAGGACGACATCGTCCTCTATGGCGCCCTCGCCGCAAATCTCGGGATCGGCGTGGCTAAATTCGTGGCGGCCGGGATGACCGGATCGTCGTCGATGCTCACCGAAGGCGTCCATTCGGTGGTCGACAGCGGCAACCAGGTGCTGCTGCTCTATGGCCAGCGCAAGGCCAAGCGCCCCGCCGACGAGGCGCATCCGTTCGGCTATGGTCGCGAGCTGTATTTCTGGGCGTTCGTCGTCGCGATCCTGATCTTCGCGATCGGTGCGGGCGTGTCGATCTTCGAGGGCTGGCGGCATATCCGCGAGCCCGAACCGTTGACGAGCCCGACAGTCGCCTATGTCGTGCTGGCGATCTCGTTCGCGCTCGAGGGTAGCAGCTGGACGATCGCGATGCGCGAGTTCGCCAAGGCCAAGGGCGATCTGGGCTGGTGGGACGCGATCCACCGGTCGAAGGATCCCGCCGGGTTCATTGTGCTGTTCGAGGATTCGGCGGCGCTTGCCGGCCTCGTGATCGCCGGGATCGGCATCTGGGCGAGCCATGCGTTCAACCAGCCTTGGATCGACGGGGCCGCGTCGATCGCGATCGGCGTGATCCTCGCGATGGTCGCGGTCCTGCTCGCCCGCGAATCGAAGGGCTTGCTGATCGGCGAGCGCGCCGACCCCGCGGTGATCGCCATGATCCGCAAAATCGTCGCGGCGCATCCCGCGGTCGTCTCGGTCAATCACGTTCGCACGATCCACACGGCGCCCGAGAGCATCTTCGCGGCGATCAGCGCCGACTTCGACGATTCGGTGACGATGGGCGATGGCGAGACGATGATCGAGGCGATGGAGACCGAACTTCGCGCCGCCGTCCCGACGCTGTCGTCGATCTACATCCGGCCCGAGAAGCGTGAGAACGCGACGCTCGCCCATACCCCTGCAACGCCGGACACCGCTGATGTGACTACCACGCCACACTGATGAAAATCAGACTCATCCCACTGGCAAGGCTCGACATTCCTAAATAATGTTGGGGAATGAGACCGCTATTTCGGCTGATCGCCCTGCTCTGCCTGTGCTTGGGATATGCGCTCCCCGCACAGGCTGCCGTTACCATCACCTTCTGGAGCCACGAGCTCGGCAACAGCTTCCCGCATGCGTTCTTCACGTTGCGGGGCGTACCCGACGCTGGCGGCGCGCCGGTCGACGCGAACTTCGGCTTTACCGCGAAATCGGTATCCCCGGCGCTGCTGATGGGCCCGGTCTCGGGCAAGCTCGACATCGCAAAGCCTACCTACGTCGCAGGCAGCGACGCGCAGTTCTCGGTGGTGATGACCGACGGGCAATATACGCAGGTGCTGAAGCTGGTCGACGCGTGGAGCGAGGGCAAGCCGGACAGCGTGTACCGTCTCGGCGATCACAATTGCGTCCACTTCGTCAAGGAAGCGGCGCGGATCGTCGGACTGTCGGGGCTCGACCAGACCAAGCTGATGAAGAAGCCGCGCTCGTATCTGAAGGCGGTCGGCGCGGCGAACATCGGTCGGGTCATCCCGGTCGGGATGCACGGCAAGGCGTATCTCGCGAGCCTTGCGCCGATCGTGCCGGTCGGCGCCGTACCCGCAACGTCGGCGTCGGCCGTGGCCGCGTATCAGTCCGCGACGGCAGCGCTCACTCAACCGACGTCCGCCTCGCCACGCTAGTTTGCGGGCACCAGTTCGACCACGTCCAGCACCGACTCGAACCTGGGATAGGGCAGCACGACGCGCCAGCGCTTGGCGCCGATCCGTTCGATCAACCCCGCCATGTCGCGATTGGCATCCCGGCCATAGCGCATCGGCCGCTTCTCGTCGCCGAGCTCCATCGTCCCGAGAAAGACGGCGCGCGCGTTGGTGTCGGCGAAGATCGTGCCGACCGGGCGCTGCGATCCGTCGAGCTTGACGAGGCTGACCACTTTCTCGCCGTCGTCGTCGCCCGTACCGATCCGGCAGGCGAACCATCCCGACATGGTGAAGGTCGGACCGATCCCGGCACGCGCGCCCAGCTTGTAGGTGCGGCACCGATACGCGCCTTCGGGCGGCAACGGATCGACAAGCGAGCGATCCGGGTTGAACAATATCGGATCGCCCGCGACCTCTTTGGGGTCGACTTGCGCCAGCGCGTCGATCCACGCACCGCGCCACCCCCTCAACCGCCCGCGATCGGCCTCGGTCGCGACCCGGCGCCAGTCCATGTCACGATCCTGACGACCGGGCAGCGGCACAGCGCCGACCTGCGCGACGCTGACGACGATCGACCCGCAGGTCACGATCGTCTTGCATGCGGTCGTCTTTAGCCAAGTCCGCATCGTCATCGTTCCTCTACACAACACAGATGCTATGCTTTTGGCATACCCGACCGCAACGGCATTTATCCCGTGCCGCCAGATCGCTCAGGCCGCGGTCCAGCCACCATCCATCGACAGGTTTGCGCCGGTGATCGCCTTGGCTTCGTCGCGGCAGAGGAACAGCGCGAACGCCGCCACCTGTTCGGGCGTGACGAATTCCTTGGTCGGCTGCGCGGCGAGCAGGACGTCGTTCATCACCTGATCGCGCGTCATCCCCCGCGCCGCCATCGTATCGGGGATCTGGTTCTCGACCAGCGGCGTCCAGACATAGCCCGGCGAGATGCAGTTGACGGTGATGCCGTCGGTCGCCGTCTCCAGCGCGATCGTCTTGGTGAGGCCGGCGATCGCATGCTTGGCCATGACATAGGCGGACTTGTTGGGGCTCGCGACGAGCGAGTGCGCCGACGCGGTCGAGATGATCCGGCCCCAGCCCTTCACGCGCATGTGCGGCACCGCGGCGCGCATCATGTGCCATGCCGAGGACAGGTTGATCGCGATGATCGCATCGAACTTGTCGATTGGGAAGTCGGCGATCCCGGCGACATGCTGGATGCCCGCGTTGTTGACGACGATGTCGACGCTGCCGGTCTCGATCGCTGCCCGCTCGACCATCGCCGCGATCTCATCGGGCTTGGTCATGTCGGCCGGATCGTACAGCGCGCGCGCACCGCTGGTTTCCGCCAACGCCGCCCGCTCCCGCTCGATCGCGTCCGCATCGCCGAAGCCGTTGAGCATCACCGCCGCGCCCTCGGCGGCAAACGCCTTGGCATAAGCGAGCCCGATCCCCGAGGTGGATCCGGTGATGACCGCGGTCTTGCCCTTTAGGAACATGCACACTCCCCAATCGCTTTGCGCAGCGGATTCGGCCGCCGTGCAACTCTAGCGCCACCTTGCGCATTTCGTTCCCAAGCAGAAACGAAAAGGGGCATATTCATGCGGCTCGACGATTACGATCCGAACATCAACGTCGAGGACCAACGTGGGTCGGGCGGCGGAGGCGGCGGCTTTGGCGGCGGCGGTGGCGGGCTGCTGATGGGACTGTTGCCGATGATCGGCAGCCGCTTCGGCTGTGGCGGGATCGTCGTCGTGCTGATCCTGATGGCGGTGTTCGGTGGCATGGGCGGTCTCGGCGGCCTGCTTGGTGGCGGCCAGTCCTCCGCCCCGACCACCCAGAGCGGACCGCGTTCAGGCACCGATACGAAATCGAGCTGTTCGCTGAATGCCGAGAGCAAGGCCGCGTGCAACGCGTTCAGTTCGGCGGACAACACCTGGGAAGCGATCTTCCAGAAGAACGGCCAGCGTTTTGAAGCGCCCAAGCTCGTCTTCTTCGACGGCAACGGCCGTTCGGGCTGCGGTGCGGCACAATCGGCGATGGGGCCGTTTTATTGCCCGACCGATCAGGGCATCTATCTCGACACGAGCTTCTTCAACGAGTTGTCGACTCGCTTCAAGGCGAATGGCGACTTCGCGCAGGACTATGTGATCGCGCACGAGTTCGGCCATCACATCCAGAAGCTGCTCGGCACCAATGCGCAGGTCCAGCAGGCGCAGCGTCAGGCCAGCGAGACCGAGGGCAATGCGCTGTCGGTGAAGCTCGAACTCCAGGCGGATTGCTATGCGGGCGTTTGGGCAGCGGCGAACCGGTCGCGGCTCGAGGCAGGCGATATCGAGGAAGGCATGACCGCGGCGCAGGCGATCGGCGACGATACGCTGCAGAAGCAATCGCAAGGCCGCGTGGTGCCGGACAGCTTCACGCACGGAACGTCGGCGCAGCGCCAGACGTGGTTGAAGCGCGGGCTGGACAGCGGCGACCCCGCGCAGTGCGATACGTTCTCCGGCGCGATCTGATTGGACCCGACGATTCTCCCTCGCAAGGGGCCTCCCTCCCAAGGGGCCTCCCTCGCAAGGGGGAGGATCGTCGGTCCTATTGCGCCTCAGGCGACCGTCACGCCCTTCCAGAACGCGTAGCGGCCCTCGATCTCCGCCGCGGCCGATTTCGGGGTCGGATAATACCAGACCGCATCGACGTTGCGTTTTCCGTCGACGACCAGCGTCTTGTAGCTCGCGACGCCCTTCCACGGGCAGTTCGAGTGCGTTGCGCTATCCGCCAGCAGCGCCGCGTCGATGCTGTCCGCGGGAAAATAATGATTGCCCTCGACCACGACCGTATCGTCCGACCGGGCAATCTCGTGGCCATTCCAGGTTGCAACAGGCATTATAAACTCCTTCAAGCGTGACCCAGCCCCGCCGCGTCATACCGCTCGGGCGTGAACCCTACCAGCAGCGTCTCCCCCGCTTCGAGCACGGGGCGCTTGATCATCGAAGGCTGCGCGAGCATCAGCGCGACCGCACGATCTGCGTCCAGATCTGTGCGCTCGGATTCGGGCAGCTTGCGGAACGTCGTGCCGCTGCGGTTGAGCACCACCTCCCAGCCCGCGATACCAATCCAACGCCTTAGCCGGTCCTCCGCGACGCCCTCTTTCTTGTAGTCGTGAAAGGCGTACGCGACACCGCGCGCGTCGAGCCAGGTCCGCGCCTTCTTCATCGTGTCGCAGTTCGGAATTCCGTATAGTTCGACCGTCACGCGGCTATCCTCCATGATAGCCGACGTTTAGACGGTCATCGAAAGGGTGGCGAGAGCGCGGCAGCGGCGGTCCTCAAGGCGCAACCGTGCACGGCGCCGCGACGAGCACCGGATTGCACCGTGCCATCGCTCCACCGGGCAGTGTCACCGCGAAACCGAACCCCTGCGGGTCGGGAGCGCCTGGATAATAGTCGGTACTGACCGCCTGCGCACCGCTGTCCGCCGCCGCCTTTGCCTTGGTCATGTCGTGCGTGCGCGCTTCGACGGTGTTGGCGTCGGTCCGCGTCCGGACGATCACGCCGGCCTTCACCCAGTCGCGGATGCGGGCGCCGTCGACCAACGGATCCTGGACGATCTGGATCGCGCTTTCGGGTTCACCGTCGGGATACCAGCCGAACATCGCCCGCCCCTGCAGCGACGGATGCCCCGCGCGATACGCGTTCGAGACCGCCGGACGGACGTCGAGCAGGACGTAGATCCGACCGCGCGCAGCATCCAGCGTGGGCCAGCCCATGTTATGCACGGCCGCCGCCAGCGTCGCAGCATTGCCCCGTACCTCGTCCGGCACGATCAGCCGCCGTCCCGGTATCGCCTGGCGGATTTCACGGTCGAGCGAGTCGAGCAGCGCGGCATCGTCTAGCGGCAGCGGTGCCGCGACCTGCGGCGACGCTTGCGTATCGGCGGCGTTGATCGTGATCATAATCGGCAGATGGCGCGGGTGCGCGCGCGACCAGGCATTCACTTCGCCGAGGCAACGCTGCAACGTCACGCAGGTCGAGATATAGTCGATGTCGGGAACGTGGAACACCTTGTACCCCGGGCGCAGCATGGCCGCGCGATCGAACGCGGTCTTTTCCCCCGCCGCCCGTGCGAGCCGCTCGCCCTTCGGATCGGCATAGCGACCGCCTTGCGGATCCGCGAAGATGTCGATCTCCAGCTGCCGCACGCCGCGATCGAGCTGTGCGGCCAGCGGCAGATGATAATAATCGAGCGCCGCCGCAGTCTTCGGATCCCGCCGCCGCAGCTCGGCCATCACCGCATCGGGGATCTTGGCCTTGAAGCTGTTGTGCGAGCCGACGACCTGGATATCGTTCATCCGCGCCGGCCCCTGCCCCGATGGACCGGCGGGCTTGGCGGCCTGGGTCGAGCCACTGATCGACAGACCGACCGACAGCACCGCGAGTACGAGGGTCCGCATCAGAATTCTGCCCGCACGCCGAACAATACGGTCCGCCCCCAATAGTTGATCTCGCCGAAGCGGTTCTCGTCGTCGTTATACGTATAGAGATGCGCGCCCGACAGGTTGATGCCTTCCAGGCTGAACGTCACCCGGTCGCTCGCTTTGACCGAGATATTGCCGTCGAGCGATCCGAACGGCGCGGTGTAGACCGGCGCCTGCGTCGTGCTGCCGGTACCCGACAGATACCGGTCGCGCCATACGTACGACAGCCGCGTCGAGATCGGTCCCTTTTCGTAGAAGCCGGTGATGTTGGCGCTGTTCTTCGACAGCCCGATCAGCTCGTCGCGGATCGGCCGCGCGCCGGCGGTGTAGCTCGCCTTGACCGAGGTGTGCGTATAGGACGCCTGCACGCCTAGCCCGTCGAACGGCGCCGGCAGGAACGTAAACACCTGATTGTACGCCGCCTCGACGCCGTACACCTTCGCATCGCCGCCGTTGACCTGCGTCGATAACAGCACGGTGCCGCGACCGGGGATGTCTATGTTGACGTTCTGCTGCGTGATGTAATCGTCCATCGCCTTGTAGAACACTGCGCCCGTCAGCGACCCTGCGCGGTTGAAATACCATTCGAGCGAACCGTCGAACTGCGTCGCGAGGAACGGTACGAGTTGCGGGTTGCCGCCGCTCGCGGTCGGCGCATCGGTCGACACGGTGATCCGCGGTGCGCTGTCGGTGACGTTCGGGCGGGTCAGCACGCGGCTCGCGGCAAGACGCCCGACCAGGTCATGCGTCAGTTCGGCGCGGAGGTTGAAGCTCGGTAGCCAGTTGTTGAACGTCTTGGGAAAGCTCGCCGGCGTCGCGACATTGCCCGTCGTCAGCGTGCCGCTCGCGATCTGATCGGTGTGGACATAGCGCACGCCGAGATTGCCGGTGACCGGCACCGCACCGACGTCGAAGCCGTAATCGGCCCGCGCATACGCACCCCAGATCTTCTCCTTCACGACGAATGACGAGCGTAGATCGCCCGCGGTCAGCGGCGAATTCTGCACCGCGGGGGTGAAGAAAGCGTCGAGATAGGCCTGCGTGACGGGCACCAGGAATGTACGCAGCGTGTTGCCCGAGACGCCCTTCAGGAAATCGTCGTACGGCAATTGCTCGTAGGCGCCCGTACCGAGGCTGGACAGCGGCGTGTTGGCGGCCGGATTGACGTTGAAATCGCGGCGGAAATAATCGCGCTTGCGCCAGTGATACTCGCCACCCGCCGCGAGCTTCGTGATGAACCCGTCGAAATCATGCGACAGATCGGCGCGGGTGTAGAAATCCCAGTCCTTGCTGTCCTTGGGCGCAATGTTGAACTGGTAGAGCTGGTAATTGGCCGGGTTGGTCGCATCGGTCGTGGTCGTGAAAGTCGGGATCGTCTTGTACCCGGCGGACGCATCATAGGTCAGCGGCGCGAAGAAGATCGCGCGGCTGCGTACCGTGCCTTCGTTATAGTTCGGGTGATAGCTGTGCGCACTCGACCAGTTCACCGCACCCGATGCGTGCCAGGCATCCGAATCCCAGGTCTGTCGCAGGCCGATGTTGAGCAGGTCGTGGCGATTGAGGCTGTATTCGCGCGATGCCATGAACCGCACGTCGTTGATCGTCGCGCCGACCACCGTATCGCCGTCGAGCTTGACGCTGCCGGGGACGATCACCGGGCGATGCCCCGCGACGCTCGCGTCGTCCGGATAGATGTCGAGGCCGAATTCGTCATAGGCGACGTCGAGCCGGGTCGCGAGGATATCGAGCGTCGTTTCGAACTCGGCACTCGGCTTCCACTGCGCGGAGACCATGCCCGAAATCCGCTTGCGATCCTCGGTCTCGATCGTTGGGCGCGTGCGCGTCGGCGTGTAGAGTCCGGTCGCGAGCCCCCCCGACGCAGGCGCGGTGAACTTGTCCAGATTCCAGCCGAAGTTCAGGAAGCGATCGTTGCGCACCGCCTTTTGCCAATATTGCGCGCCCGCGAGGATGCCGAACGTGCCGCTGGCGTTGGTCGCGCTGGTGATGACCGTCGCGTTCGGCTTCACCTTGTCGGTCTGGCTCGTATAGGTGCCGCGCAGATTGACCGTGGTCTTGTTGCCGACGTCGAGCGGGTGGAACGTCTTGACGTCGATGTTCCCGCCCAGCGCACCCTCGGTCATGTTCGCGGTCGGCGTCTTGACGACGTCGATGCTCGAGGTGAATTCGGCGGGCAGCATCTCGAAGCGGAACTGGCGGCCGTTCGCGCCGCCATTCTCGATCAGGTCGTTCAGCGCGACCGTGCTGCCGTTGAGCAACGTGCTCTGGAACTGCGGCCCAAGCCCGCGGACGCTGACGTACAGACCCTCGCCGCGCGGACGGGTGATCGTTACGCCGGGGATCACCTGCAGCGCCTCCGCGACGTTCTGCGCCGGGAACTTGCCTATGTCGGTCGAATTGACCGAGTCGACGCCGTAATCGGCACGACGCTTCGTCTCGGTCGCGGCGCGCAGGCTGCGTGCGTAGCTGCCGGTGACGACGATCTCGCCATTCTCTTGGGTCGTTGCATCCGTCGAGGGGGATGTTTGTGAGGCCGCGTCCACGCGCTCTTGTGCCTGCGCGGTGGCAACACCGGGCGTCAGGATAAGCGGAACCGAGGCCAGCAACAGACCTTTGACCATATGCATCGTTGATTTTTCCCCGTGGCGACGCTGCCACCCCCGGCGCCACTAGGTATCGTCTGCGTCATTTGAGCGAACGTTTCGCGACAGTAACGTTACGTACGGTAATCTTGTTACGCGCCGTGCCGGCATCGGTTCAACCGCTGTCGAAAACTGTGAATCTGGCCTCGGGTCTGGCCGGCGCCGGCTGGACTTGCCAATAGGTTGCGTAGCGCTCGTGGGCGATGCGGTGATACGGGATCAGGCGAACCGGTTGGCCGTCGGCGGAGGGGATCGTGAACTCGAGTGGACGATGGCTAGCGCGGATCGCGTTCGCCAGCGTCGCGGGATCGCCGGCGAGCGTCGGTGGCGTGAACGGCGCTGCATTGTAATCGCCATATTTACGCTCGTTGACGATGATGTCCGCGCCCGGCGCAAGCCCGTCTCGCCCGAACGCACCGGCCAGTACCAGCGGACCGACGGTGAATGCGACGATATCCGGGGCGGCCGGCGAGCGCTCGGCGACCGGATGCATGTCCAGACGCAGTTCCACCGTGTCGTCGTTCCGCCAGACGCGGACGATCTCGAGGTAGCGACCGGGGATGGTGGAGCGCAGCGCCTCGACGCCATTGACCAGGACGACCGCCGCGCGGCTCCAGCCTGGATGACGTAGCTTGAGCGCGACCTCGGTCGGGCGTTTTACCGTCCAGCGGAGGATCGTCGTCGGAGACTCCGGGAACGCGGTCGTCTGCGTCAGCACCGCGTCCCGATCTCTCCACCGGACCGCCGACGGCACGAACAAATTCACGTACAGCGCGCGATCGTCGTGGAAATAGATCGAGTCGCGATATTTGACGTGGTTCTCCATTCCCGTGCCGGTGCAGCACCAGAATGCGGTTTCGGGCGCGTGATACAACTTCATGTAACCGGGCCGCGCACCCTGGAAATACGTCGCCATGCCGCTATCCGGATCCTGCGACGCAAGGATGCCGTTATAGAGCGTGCGCTCATAGTAATCGGCGTAGCCCGCCTGCGGATCTTGCAGGAACAGCGCACGCGTCAGTTTCAGCATATTATGCTGGCAGCACGTCTCCGATCCCTTTGCGGAAAACACGTGTTTGGCGAAATCCGCCACCGGAAAGAAATGCTCGTTGTCGCCGTGCCCACCTGTAGCAAACGACCGGGTCAGCGCTACCGTCTTCCAGAAAAACGCCGCGGCGTCGCGATATTCGGGCTTGCCCGTGATCTCCCAGACGCGGTGAAAGCCGATGACCTTAGGGACCTGCGTGTTGGCGTGCAGTCCGTCGAGATGATCGCGGTGCTGGCTTAGCGGCGTGAGGATCGCCTTATGCGAAAACCGCTCCGCCATCAGGAGATAGTCGGGCGTACCGGTCATCGCGTAAAGGTCGGCGAACACTTCGTTCATGCCGCCATGCTCGGTGTCGAGCATCGTCTCGAACTGCGCCGGGCTCAATGGCCGGCTCGCGACCACGGCCCAATCGGCGAGCCGCACCAGGACGGTACGTGCGGTGTCGCTGTCGGCCAGACACGCGGCGTCGCGCAGCCCCGCATAGACCTTGTGCAGAGCGTACCAGGGCACACCGGTAATCGCTTCGCCGCGCAAATGCGCTGCCACCACGGCGGGACCGTCGGGAAAGGCACAGACCAGCCCTGTGCCCGATGCCACCTGACACGCGCCAAGTTCGCGCGCGATATGGTCGATCCTCGTCTTGAACCGCGCGTCCCCGGTCGATCGATAGGCCAGCGCACACGCCGACAGATAATGGCCGAGCGTATGGCCATGACAATTGATATCCGCCCAAATTGGATCCGACTCCCACCCGCCATAGACCGGGGCCTTGGGCGGCAGCCCGGCATTCACGCGGAAATTGTGCAGCAAGCGGTCGGGCTGGAGCGTCAGCAGATAGGCCAACGTCTTGTGCTGTGCATGCAGGAATGGGCCGTCACCGAGCGTCACGTCAGCCATGTCGAACGGCACGAGCCGCGCTATCGGCAACGGGAGCGTGCTCGCCAACGAGGACGGCCTGGCGGCGTCCAGCACGGACACTTGGCCTGCCGACAATCCCGCCACCAACGCCGCCTTGCCGACGCCGGTCAGGACGTGGCGACGCGCATACCCGGCGTGACATGGGTCGATCATCGCGACATCCTCTCCAGACTATCCTATTTGTCGGAGTAGGTAGAGCATGCACGAGGTCGTCAGGCAACCTCGGCGGCAACCGCTATCAAGTGGGGGCCATCAAGCGGCAGCCGGCCCTATGGTTTCGGCCCGTCGCCATTGCCTGTACCCGATGACGGCAAGCACGATCATCGCTGCATACAGCCCTGCAGTCGGCACCAGCCCTTTGACGAGAAACATTCCGACGTACAAACCGTCCACACCGATCCAGAGCAGCCAGCTCGCGGCGTGGCGGCGCGCGGTCCAATATTGCGCGACCAGGCTGAAACTGCTGAGCGCGGCGTCCATCCACGGCAGCGCGGCGTTGGTATAGCGGCTCGTGAACCACCCGA
Organism: Sphingomonas sp. PP-CC-3A-396; assembly: GCF_004343105.1. NCBI lineage: Bacteria > Pseudomonadati > Pseudomonadota > Alphaproteobacteria > Sphingomonadales > Sphingomonadaceae > Sphingomonas > Sphingomonas sp. PP-CC-3A-396. The sequence continues at coordinate 54,879 of NZ_SLYF01000004.1, forward strand.
TTGCGACAGCGCCCAGCGCGCCCGCAACGAGACCGGCGAGTGCCTGCGCAGGGCGGAGCGGCGCCACGACGACGTCACCAGCAGCGTCCTTGCCGCGGGTCCAGGCGACCCAGCCGTACAGGATCGCGAGCCCGAACAGCGCTTGCAGAACCATGTCGGCGTAGAGCCGGACGTCGAGGAACAGCTTGAAATACAGCGCGCAGGCGATGAGGTTGACCGGCCAGCACAGCATCCGACGCGTGGCGGTCAGCCAGATACCCGTGGCGCTGACCGCGACCGCGACGATCTCGAACGCGGTCATCGAGAAAGTGCTCCGGCTTCGATCGCGCGGAGGAAGCCCCGGCCCGGAGCGGACTGGAACCACGCGGCGTGACCGATCAGATACTCATCCCACGCCAGTGCAGCGGACGTGGGGTCTTCGACGACCGCGGCGAAATACTCGATCTCCGACAAAGCGAACTCGAGGTGGACGAGCGGCAACAGGCGGACGATCGCCTCGACATCAGCGCGGCCGAGCGGCGCGATCGTGACATAGCCGGCGAGCAGCGCGAGTGCTGCCGCCGGATCGCCGATGTGGTCCGTCCCCTGCCCCAGCTCGAGCCAGCGAACGGCGGTGCGCTCGATCGCGGTCGCGATGTCGTGGACCGCGCAGGTGCGATCGGCGAGTCCGAAGTCGAATACGGTTTCGACACTGCCGTCTTCTGCCCAAAGCAGGTTGGACGGGTGCCAGTCGTTATGCGTCCACAACGGCATTTGGTCGGCAAGCAACGGCGCGAGCCCCTGCCCCAAGCTTTCAAAGAGCTGCCCGAGTTCGCGTCGCCAAGGCTTGACGTTCAAGAACGCGGCCAGCGCGGGGCGAGCCGCAACATAGGCTTCGGCCGCGGCGAGCGGATCGGCGGCGGGCAGGATCGTAAAGCTTGCAACCAACGGCTGACGGCGGCGCGCCGGGGCAGCGAAACCGCGCGCCGCCTCGTGCAGCGTCGCGAGCGCCACCCCTGCCGCATGGGTATGCGCGCGCGCGGCGAACGGCGTCCAGGACAGGCTGTCGCGGTACAGGTCCACACCCGGCGCCGCGCGGTGCAGTTCGTACGACCAGGCGCCGCTCGCCACCGCCGTCGCACCGTCCGCGGTCGCCATCACCTCAGGCACCGATACGCCAGCACCCGCAAGGTGCGCGATGAACGCGTGTTCCTCGGCAAGCCCTTCGACCGTGCGGACGTTGCGATGATGGCGCTTCAACAAGAATGTGCCGGTGGTCGTGTGTACCAGCGTCGCGGCGGAGAACGGCCGCGGGGAATGCCAGTGCAGCCCCGTCATCCGCCCCGCCGCCGGAAAGCCCGCAATCACCGCCCCGGCCTCGTCGGCGGTGATGGCGGGCCAGGTCGGCGCCTCCATCGCGGTGCCCATGCCGTGGACCAGATGCGCAGGCTGCGTCGCCACCTCAGAACGCCCGCGAGATCGTCGCCATGACCGCCGCGCCGCTCCCGACATAATAAGCGGGCGGCGAACCGGCGATGACCGTGCCGTTGCGGCCGATCGTGTCCTGCGCGTTGGTGCTAACCGACTGGACGCCGGCGAGGACGTGCGGATCGGTGACGTTGATCGCGTTGACGCGCAGGTCGGTGCGCTTGCCGTCGAGCCAGTCCGCCAGGTGCATGCCGACCGACAGGTCGAGCGTCGCATAGCCCTTGATCGCTTCGTCGTTCATGAAGCTCGCATATTGCCGGCCGATATATTTCGACGCGACGCTGCCGAAGAACCAGCCGTCATCATAGATCCCGCCTGCGCCGAACTGGACGGTCGGGCTGGAGACCGCATGCTTGCCCCTGGTCGGCAGGAAGTCCGCCCCGACGGGCAGGTCGTCGTCGATCCGCGCGTGCAGATATTCGCCGGAAAGGTACAAGCTGACGCCTGCGACCGGTCGGTAGTCGATCTCCGCATCGACGCCGTACGAGGTCTGGCCGCCGGCGTTGAGGGTGGCATTCACCTGCGCGCCGCCCTGGTCGATCACGGTCGCGAGCTGGCGGTTGCGGAACTTGTAGTGGAAGCCGGTCACCGACGCGGAGAGCTGTTCCCCGATGAAGCGATAACCGATTTCCTGCGAGACCGAATATTCGTTCTTGAGCGCGTTGGTGCCCTGCACGACGACTTCGCCACCGTAATAGCTGTTGTAGAGCGTGAACTCGTTGGGCGTGCGGAAGTTGGTAGTGATGTTGGCGAACAGCTGCTGGCGATCGTCGATCCGGTAGTGGATCGCGGCGCGCGGCAATGCGGCGAAGCTGTCGTTGCGCACCTTGTCCTGCGGGCCGGGGAGGTAATTGCGGCCGTTGCGCAGCACGTTCACGCCCTTGAACCCGGCGTCGATCGTCAGCCGCGGCGTCAGCGCGATGCTGTCGGCGAGGAAGAAGCCCTTTGTTACCGTCACGGTGCGCTGGTTCTCATAGGCCAGCAGGCGGCCGTCAGCGGTGCGGATCGCCTTGGCACGATAGCCCCAGCGGTCGAACGGCTGCCCGTCCGCGTCGATCGACGTGTAGGACTGCGTGACGCGATCGGTGCCGTAGTCGAACCAGAGCCCGGCGGTGAGCGTGTGCATGCCGGACTTGAGCGTCAGCTTGCTGACGTTGCCGACGCGCATCTGGTCACCGGTGTAATTGCCGAGCACCGTCGCCACGCCGTCGACCGCGCCGGGCAATGCGATCGGCTGTGTCAGTTCCTCGGTGCCGAGGAAGTTTCCCTCGGTGGTCAACTGCGTCCCGTAGGGCGAGTTGCCATAGCCGAACTGGAGATAGGTGGTGGTGTCGAGCGCAAGCCGGTCGGTCAGCGCCAGATGCACCGGCGCGGAGGCGTAGAGGTTGCGGAACGGCGCGCGGTACAGGCGCCAATAGTTGGTGTTCCCCGCCGTGTAGCGCTTGTCGTAGTTGAAGCTGCGGCCCTGCGCGTTCCACTCGGCCAGCGTCGGGCTCGGATAGCTCGACGAGTTCGCGTCATTATACGACAGCGCGAGGCTGGCACGGTTGCCGGCACCCCATTCGTTCAGGATTTTCGCGTCGATATGCTGGCGCGTGTCATAGCCGGCACCCCGCCAATTGTCCGCGCGGGTGTTCGAATAGGACAGGAACGCCTTCAGCCCGGTATTGCCGATCGTACCGCTATCGACACGGAAGAACCCCCGCCGCGCCGCGTAGCTGCCGAGCGACAGGTCGACGAGCGCACCGGGACGCGCTTTCGGATCGTCGAGCGCGAGCGACAATAGCCCGCCGGCCCCGCCGAGCGTCGGGGAATCGATATCGACCGACCCTTGCGCGAGCGAGATGCGCCTCAAATTCTCGGGGTCCGCAAACTGCGACGGATAGGCATAATAATAGCCGATGTCGTTTTGCGGCGCGCCTTCCATCAGCACGCCGATCTCGTCCTGGCCGAGACCGCGCAACGTCAGGCTTGAGCTCGTCGACAGGCCGTACGGATCGCTCGACGCGACGTTCGCGCCGGGCAGCAGCGTCACAAGCTGGAACGCGTTGAGCGTCGGCGCCTGCTTGACGATGAAGTCGGCGGAGATCGCGCTCTGCGCGCGCGGCACGCTCTGGTCAGGGAGCAGACCGGCAGGATCCGGTTTGCCGACGACGCGAATCTCGGCCGGTTCGACTGGATCGGGTGCGACTTGCGCCCCGGCCGACGATGCCACGAGGGTCGCCGACAGGGTCAACGCGACCCGCCCCAAAAGCCGGCACTCTCGCCCGGCGGAAGTCACAACAAAACCAGCACTGAAAAACGTCACGTCCACTCCAATCGGAGGGACGACGGGCCAGCCGCAGACCCTCCCTACGCCGGTATAAGCCGGATCAGGTTCAGCGGGTCATGGGCTGCAGCCCACCTCTCAGCCGCGCATAAGCGGCCCCCCGGGGATGTCTGTCGCTTAGGTGGTTGGGCGCGTGTTGGAAAGCGCTATCGCGGTATGCGCCCAGCGGCCGGGGTATGTTCCCATCCGATCGTCATCGGGTGCGGCTCGCCGTATCGGGATCGGCCCTGAAAGAGACGAGGATGGTGTCACGCCGGTGAAAAGGGGTGCGCGTACAGCGCGATCGGCGGCTGCCGTCTCATGTCAAACCAGGACTTCCTCAATGCGTGCTATTCGTCCCTCGTTGTCCAGTTTTTGTACGGCGCTCGCCCTGCTGTCGGCCATACCGACCATGACCCAGGCACACCCGGTTCCCAGCGGCTTGCGCCTCGAACGAGTCGTGATGGTGATGCGGCACGGCGTCCGCGCGCCGCTCTCGGGCGAAGTGCCGGTGACGACGCGCACCGCCCAGCCCTGGCCGAACTGGCCCGTTCCCGAAGGCCAGCTGACACCGCACGGCGCTTCCGCAATCGAGTTGCTCGCGCGCCATGATCGTCGCTGGCTCGCGTCGCTCGCGCTCACGCGGTGTCCAGCCGCAGCTACGGTTCGGATCTGGACCAACACGGCCAGCCGGACGATCGCCAGTGGAGAGGCGTATGCGCAGGGGTTCGCGCCCGATTGTCGATTGACCGTAGGCCACCTTCGCGAAGATCGGACCGATCCGATCTTCGAACCACTGGCCGCCGGCGCGACCGCCTTTAGCCCCAGCCAGGCAATCGCCTCGATCGACCGCTACACCGGTGGAATGGCCGCGCTCGTCGCGCGTCACCGCCCAGCCCTTGCGTTGCTCGACACCGTGCTGGGATGCGGTCATGGCGCATGCAGCCCGGTCGACCCGCCGTCGCTGGTCGCGTCGACCGATCGCCGTGGGATCGAACTATCCGGGCCGATCCGGGCAGTGTCGGGTATCGCGCAGGTCCTCCTGCTGGAAGACTCCGAGGGCATGCCGCGTCGTGCGGTTGGATGGGGACGCGCCGATCCCGCGACGATCGCGCGGCTCGGCGCCCTTCATGCCGCGCTGTTCGACGTGTTCACGCGGTCACCCTATATGGCGGCGCACCAGGCATCGCCGCTCGGCCATCGGATCATCGATACGCTGACCGCCGCTCGCGCGCCGCGTCTCGATGTGATGATCGGCCACGATACCAACGTCACTGCGCTGGCCGCCGCGCTGCACGTCGCTCTCGATGCCCCCGGCTTTGCTCGCAACGACGTCGCTCCGGGCGGTGCGATAGTGATCGAACGGTTGCGCGATCCACGATCCGGCGAACGGTTCGTCCGCCTGTACTACCGTGTACAGTCCCTCGCGGCGATCCGTGCGCTGCGCCCGGAGGTCATCGCGACACCGCTCGCGGTTCCGGGCTGTGCGGCGCCGTGTCGGCTCGACCGTTTCGTCGCGGTGTTAAAGTCACGGATCGCTTAACGTTGCCGTCATCGCGCTGTGTGCATTGGCAAGCACACGGATCCGACCCAGAGCATCAATCGTGCAGCGGGCTGAGACCGGCATGCCACGACGGGCAGGCATAAAGTCAGACGACGCACCGTACCGGTCACCGGACAGTGCGTCGTTATTGATGCGCCATCCAAAACGACTAGGCCATGCTACCTATCGACTTGGACATTTCAGTCATTGGCAGACCTCAGCCATGAGCCCGGGCGCGAGCCTTTTCGGCCCTTGCCTGCTTCGCATAGTGATGATGCGCTACGGCACAACCGACCGCGGCGCCCATCACCGCGTGGCCCTTGCCAACGAAATGGCCACCGACGCCGCCGGCTGCCGCACCGCGAATACAACCTTTGGCCAAGGCTGGCGATGCCGTCATGGCCAGCAACGGAAGTGCGATCAGGGAAATGTAACGCATGCCTCAGGTCCTTGAAGAACAGGGTTAGGACCGGAAATACTCGCGGCAATACGCTGATGTTCCGTGAGATTTCGTTCATGTTCCCATCGCCGCCAAACGCCGATTGCGGTCGGCGGCCGACTATCTTCGCTAACCTTATGACGAGTGATCACAGTTTGCGCGGAGCAGCCAAACTTCCGCGCAAGCCGTGGTCAATCGATCAAACGGCGCCGTGACACTGCTTGTACTTGCGTCCCGACCCGCAGGGGCATGGTGCGTTGCGGCTGACGACGCCTTCCCAGTTCGCCGGATCCTCGCCGATATCCGCTTCCTGCGGCTGAGGGATCTGCAACGGCGGCATCGTCGAGGTGATGTGGCCGCGCGTGCCCGCATCGAAATCGTTCGAGTTGTCCTCGCCCGTGAACGGGTCGAAATGCGTCGTGATGAAGTCCGGCAGCTCGGGCAGCCCGACCGGCGCCTGCATCTGGAACTGCGCGTGCGCGATCGTCTTGGTCACGTCCTCGCGGATCGTCTCGAGCATCCGCTGGAACAGCGAGAACGCCTCCTGCTTATACTCGTTGATCGGCGTCTTCTGCGCATAGGCCCGCAGATGGACGACCTGACGCAGCGCATCGAGCGTCGCGAGATGCTCCTTCCAATGATGGTCGAGATTCTGCAACAGGATCGACTTCTCGACCGACGTCCACGTCTCCGCATCGAGATCCGCCGACTTCTGCGCGATCGCCTCGTCCGCCATCGCGCGGACGCGCTCCTCGATCACCTCGGGGTCGACCGACTCCTCCAGCAGCCAAGCGTCGATCGGCGGCTCCAGGTTCATCACCTCGGCGAGCCGCGTCTTCATCCCCGCGACGTCCCACTGCTCGGGATACGAGTTGGGCGGGCACGCATCGCCGACAATCACATTGACCGTCTCCGCGCGCATGTCGGTCACCACATCGCCGACCGTATCGGCATCCATGATGTCCGCACGCTGCTCGTAGATCACCTTGCGCTGCTCGTTCATCACGTCATCATATTCGACGACCTGCTTGCGGATGTCGTAATTGCGCGCCTCGACCTTCTTCTGCGCGGTCTCGATCGCCTTGCTCAGCCACTTGCTGCCGATCGCCTCGCCGTCCTCGATATTGTTGCGCATCATCTTGGCGAACAACGTGTCCGGCCCGAAGATGCGGAGCAGATCGTCGTCGAGGCTCAGGTAGAAGCGCGACAGGCCCGGATCGCCCTGACGACCCGAACGCCCGCGCAGCTGGTTGTCGATACGCCGGCTCTCGTGCCGCTCGGTACCGAGCACGAACAGACCGCCCGCGGCGAGCACCGCCTGCTTCTCAGCCTCGATCTCGATCGTGATCCGCGCCGCCGCCTCGTCATACTCGGGCGTGCCCTCGACCAGTTCGGGATGCTCGTCGAGCATGCGGAATTCGAGGTTGCCGCCGAGTTTGATGTCGGTGCCGCGGCCCGCCATGTTGGTCGCGATCGTCACCGCCGACTTGCGTCCGGCCTGTGCGACGATGTGCGCCTCCATCTCGTGGAAGCGCGCGTTGAGCACCTTGTGGTCGACGTTCTCGCCGACCAGGAACTCGCTCAGCATCTCCGACTTCTCGATCGACACGGTGCCGACCAGCACCGGCTGGCCGAGGTCGGCGTGATGCTTGATCTTCTTGGCGATCGCCGCGAACTTGTCCTTGGTGTCCTTGTAGAACTCGTCTTCCTCGTCGACGCGCTTCACCTCGACGTTGGTCGGGATGCTGACGACGTTGATCTTGTAGATGTCATAGAATTCGGCCGCCTCGGTCGCCGCGGTGCCGGTCATGCCGCCGATCTTGGGGTACATGCGGAAATAGTTCTGGAACGTGATCGAGGCCATCGTCTGGTTCTCGGGCTCGATCTGGACGCCCTCCTTCGCCTCGACCGCCTGGTGCAGGCCGTCCGACCAGCGCCGGCCGTCCATCATGCGACCGGTGAACTCGTCGATGATGATGACCTTGCCGTCCTTGACGATGTAATCGATGTCCGACTTGAACATCACGATCGCGCGCAGTGCCTGATTGAGGTGATGCACGACCTGCGTGTTCTCGAAGTCGTACAGGTTCTGCCCTTCGAGCAGCCCCGCCGCCTCGAGCATCCGCTCGACCTTCTCGGTGCCGTCCTCGGTCAGGATGATCGTCTTCTGCTTCTCGTCCTTGTCGTAGTCGGCGGGATCGAGCTGCTTCACGACCGCGTCGACCTGCATGTACAGCTCGGACTTGTCGTCGGTCGGGCCGGAGATGATCAGCGGCGTCCGCGCTTCGTCGATCAGCACCGAATCGACCTCGTCGACCACCGCGAAGTTGAACGCGCGCTGCGTCATCGCGCTGCGCTCGTACTTCATGTTGTCGCGCAGATAGTCGAACCCGAACTCGTTGTTCGTGCCGTAGGTGATGTCGGCTGCGTACGCGGCGCGGCGTTCCTCGTCGGACAGGTTGGGGATGATGACGCCGATCGTCATGCCGAGGAAGGTATAGACCTGCCCCATCCACTCCGCGTCGCGCGCCGCGAGGTAATCGTTGACGGTGACGACGTGGACGCCGTCGCCGGGGAGCGCGTTGAGATAGGTCGCGAGCGTGGCGACGAGCGTCTTGCCCTCGCCGGTCCGCATCTCGGCGATCTCGCCACGGTGGAGGACGATGCCGCCGACCATCTGCACGTCGTAGTGACGCTGGCCGAGCACGCGGTGCGCCGCTTCACGGACCGTCGCGAACGCCTCCGGGAGCAAGTCGTCGAGCTTCTCGCCCTCGGCGAGCCGCGCGCGGAACTTGACGGTCTGCGCGGAGAGCTCCTCGTCGGACATCGCCTGGAGCGACGGCTCGAACGAGGCGATCTTGGCGAGGATCGGATTGAGCGACTTGACGTACCGGTCGTTGGACGAACCGAACAAGGATTTGGCGAGGCCACCGAACATGGGCTGATTTCCTGAAATTATGACGCGGCTGCACGCTAAGGGCACGCACGCGGGGAGAGATAGGGCGGCCTGTATGCCGAAAGGTCAGACGCGCGACGCTATTCGCGCCGGCGGTCCGCCCAGATCGGAGCCTTGCTCAAGGCGATGACTCGCAACGCCGCGGAGACGCAAACGTCTTCCAACGACGCCAGAACCGCAGCAGGTCGTATAGCAACCTTGACCGGCGCTGCCGCCACCGACTGCGAGCAAACGCTACCCTGCGCAACCGCCTGTGCCGACTGGCCACGCACGCCCGGCACCGCGCCGGTCAGCGCGGACAGGAGGGCGGAAAGGAGCAGCAGCAGGTTCATGCAGCACCGGCTGTATGCGAGCCGGCGCGATAAATCTACCGTTCGTCTCGTGGCAGCGCCCATCGAACGCGGGGAAGCTCGAAGCGCGAGACGATCGCTGCGCCACGTGCATCGCGCGCCGGCCTGAAGCGACCGTGACGGACCGCCGCGCGGCACGTACCGCGATCAAGCCTCCTGATACCGCTTCCGGCGAGGATCTCACAGGCCTCGACGCGGCCATCGATGCCGACGAGTAACGCGACCCGGACCGCACCCTCCTGCTCGGCCCGGATTGCAGCCGGGGGATAGTCATCGGGACCGAACCATTCCGCATAGCTGCCGATCGGGCGCGCCCGGGTGACGGCAACGGGAAGATCACGGGGGAGAATCGTCGGGTACGGGGACCGCCAGGAGCGATAACCGTCCTTGGCGGCGAGCAGGATGCAGGCGGCAAAGGCCAGGCTGCACGCCGCGATCAGCGCAAGGACCGCAACCATCACGGTCGGGCTACTGCCATCGAACCGGGCGCCCAAGTGGCTGGGATATGGTTCGCTTACGTTTGCGTCCGTCATCGTAGAGCCCCCTCGCGCCATCTTGGACACCGGCGGACCGATGACGGTCAAGCGCGATCGGCGATCTTGCCGCCCGGATTGCAGCGACTATGAAGGCGGAATGCAGACCTCGCCGCTCGCCTTGCCCTTCCCCGCCGCCCCTTCGATCGACGGAGTCACACTGCATGTCGCGCGGGCTGCGTACAAGAATTGGAATCGGTGCGACCTGACGTTCGTGACGCTGGAACCGGGGACCGTGGTCGCCGGTGTGCTGACGCAGAGCAAGTGTCCCTCGCCCGAGGTGGAGTGGTGCCGTGCGGCGCTGACACTCGGGCAGGCTCGGGCGCTGGTCGTGAATGCCGGCAATTCGAACGCCTTCACCGGGTCGCGCGGGCGTGCGGCAGTCGAGGCGATCGCGGCGCGGACCGCGGCGCATCTAGGCTGCCAGCCTTCGGACGTGTTCGTGTCCTCGACCGGCGTGATCGGCGTGCCGTTGCCAATCGACAAGGCCGAAGCGGGCCTCGACGCCGCCTTTGCTGCCGAGCCGTGCAGCTGGGAGGATGCCGCCGCGACGATCATGACGACCGATACGTTCACCAAGGGCGCGGTGACGACAGCAGTCATCGGCGACCGCACTGTCTCGCTGGTCGGGATCATCAAGGGTTCGGGGATGATCGCGCCGGACATGGCGACGATGCTGGGGTTCATCTTCACCGACGCCGCGGTCGAGCCCGAGTTCCTCCAAGCCGCGCTGTCAAAGGCGAACGCACCGAGCTTCTCGTGCATCACCGTCGACAGCGATACATCGACTAGCGACACGGTGCTGGCGTTCGCGACCGGCAAGGCTGGCAACGTCCCGCTGGCGGATGATGACAGCGTGGGGGCCGACGCCTTCCGCGCTGCACTGGCTGACCTATGCCATCAACTCGCCATGCTTGTGGTCCGCGACGGCGAAGGTGCGCAAAAGCTGATCGAAATCCAGGTGACCGGCGCGGAGAGCGACCGCAGCGCGCACCGCATCGCCATGAGCATCGCCGACTCGCCGCTGGTGAAAACCGCGATCGCCGGCGAGGACGCGAACTGGGGCCGGGTCGTCATGGCGGTCGGCAAGGCCGGCGAACCCGCCGACCGCGATACGCTCTCGATTCGGTTCGGGAATACACAGGTTGCCGAGGGCGGCTTGGCGCTGAGCGGTTACGACGAGGCGCCAGTGGCGGCGCATCTCAAGGGCCAGGAAATAGAAATCGGCGTCGACCTCGCACTAGGCGAAGGGCGGGCCACTGTATGGACCTGCGACCTCACGCATGGCTACCTCTCGATCAACGCCGACTATCGGAGCTAACCCCCTATTGCCGTCACCCCAGCGAAAGCTGGGGTATCCCGGTTGGTAAGCGGGGTGGCTCGAACCGGGAGATCCCAGCTTTCGCTGGGATGACGGAGGGAGTTTGGCTTAGGCCAGTTCGCCTTCGAGCCACGCCTTAAGCCGGCCCTTGGGCTCCGCGCCGACCTTGGTCGCTGCCGGTGCGCCGCCCTTGAACAGGATCATCGTCGGGATGCCGCGGACGCCGTACTTGCCGGGCGCGTCGGGGTTCTCGTCGATGTTGAGCTTGGCGATCGTCACCTTCTCGCCGAGTTCTTCCGAGATTTCCTCGAGCGACGGCCCGATCATCTTGCACGGGCCGCACCATTCCGCCCAGAAATCGACGAGCACGGGGCCGTCGGCGTTCAGTACGTCCGCATCGAAGCTGGCATCGGTGATCTGCTTGGTCGCCATCGTGAATTCTCCTTGGTTGTACGCAATCTAGGGTCGCTCGCGTGTGCGCTCAACCACCGGGGCGCTAGCTTTGCTCCGTGGGCCGATAGTGCGGCTTGTTTGCGGCCAGCGTCTCGTCGTTCAGCACGATCAACCGCGGTCCTGCGGTGTACAGCAAGGCCGCCTCGACCGACCGATCCGGAAAGATCACGCTCAAGGCTTCGGCATAGGCTGCCATCTGCTTCAGATGATATTCCGGCACGTCGTCGAGCCCGCGTGGCGCGCGTCGACCGGTCTTGAAGTCGACGACGCGGATACGATTTGCCTCGATCAGCAGGCGATCGACCGTCCCCGACACGACCATGCCGTTCGCGAGGGTCGCGGCGATCGGCGCTTCGGCCAACGTATCCGCGCTGAAAAGCTTGGCAAAGCGCGGATCGTCGAGCACGGCGACCACGCTCTGCACGATTTCGGCCCGTGCTGCGGGATCGTCGACGCCGCCTGCTTTCGCCAGCCAGCGATCCGCTGCCGTCGCGCGGTCGGCGGCAGCAACCGCCGGCAGACGCTCGAACAGCGCATGGATCAACCGGCCCCGCTCCGCTGCGACGCGCATCGCTGGCGTCGGCGGTGGATCGGACACCGCGTCGTCGCCCAATGCCGACGGTGACAGCGGACGAGGCGGTCGTGCTTCTTGCGGTGCAGGTTGATGCGCCCAGGCCGGCAGCTGCGCGTTAGCCGCAATCTCGACAGAAGCCGAAGTCTTGGCGATCACCGCAGGCTGAGGCTCGACCCCGGCAAACGTCCGCGCGCCCTCGCCCACCGGGACATCAAGCGCCGTCAGTGCGCGATCGGCAGCAGCATACCAGCTATTCTCTGGCGGCACGCCCTGCGAGCGTGTCCCAAGCTTACCGGCGATCACCAACCGCTCTTCGGCGCGCGTGGCGGCTACGTAGAATAGCCGCCAATGCTCCTCCAGTTCGCGCTGCTCGGCGGCCGACACGACGGCATCCAGCGGTCCGCCACGCTCGCTCGACCGTGGCCGGAACACCGGGATCGGCGCGGCCCCGGGCTCCGGCGCCCATTTCAGGATCGAGCGCGGTGCGGCTGAAGGATCGGCGGTCGCGTCCGCGAGGATCACCAGCGGCGCCTGCAACCCCTTCGCGCCGTGTGCGGTCATCACCCGGACCGCATCGAGCGGCGCAGACGGATCGCGGACGATCTCGACATCGCCGCGATCGAACCAGTCGAGGAAGCGCTGCAACGACGGCGTCGTCGTACTCTCGAAGGTCAGCGCGGCGTTGAGTAGTTCCTCGATCGGATCGCGTGCCTCGGTGCCCAGCCGACGGATCAGCTTGCGGCGACCGTCGAGCGGGCCCGACAGCAGTTCCTCCAGGAACTGGTAGGGCGTCGCGATGTCGGCGCGCGCCAACATCGCCAGCAACGGGGCGAGCCGCGTCGCGGGTTGCGTGCGTTGAAGGTGACGCCACAACGGCCCGGTCTCACGCGGTGCCGCTGCCATCAATTCGTCCTGCGTCCAGCCGATCAGTGGCGACACCAGAAGCGCCGCAACACTGAGGTCGTCCTCGGGCTGCAACACGAAACGGATCGTCGCCAGCAGATCCTGCACCGCGAGCGGCGCGTTCAGCCTCAAGCGATCGACGCCCGCCACCGGCACGCCCTCGGCATAGAGCCGCGCGACGATCAGTGAGGCGAGGTCGCCGCGTCGCTTGACGAGGATCATCACGTCCTCGGGCCGCAACCGCCGCCCCTTGCTCTCCAGCATGAGCCCGGTGTCGGGCGCGAGCCAGCCCTTCACCGCACGCGCGATATCGCTGGCGAGTTTGCGCACTGCGTCGTCGACCCAGCCTTCTTCGTCGTCCTCGCTGCCGCCTGCCGATACCGGCGGCCAGAGCGTGACGGTGCCGGGGCCTGCGACCTCGCTGGCGTGCTGTTCGACTTCGCCCGCGATTCCGAGCCCCGGCTCGCCGATCGCATCGATCGCCGCATCGACGAACTCCAGCACGGTCCTCGTCGATCGGAACGAGTGGCGGAGCGACAGTCGTGCCAAGGGGAGCCCACGTTCCTCCTCGGGCCAGTCGTCATCGCCTTCCGCCTCGCTCGCGCGGCCGCCGAAATACTGCTCGGCGGCCTGAAAATTGAGCGGATCGGTCCCCTGGAACCCGAAGATCGCCTGTTTGTAATCGCCGACCGTGAACAGCGTGCGCGTCGACGGCGCATAGATGCCGCGGCCGACGAAGAACTCGTCCGCCAGCGCGCGCACGATCCGCCACTGGTGGCCGTTGGTGTCCTGCGCCTCGTCGATGAGCAGATGCTCGGTCGCCTGGTCGAGCTTGTAGCGGACCCATTCGCCGATCCCCGGCTGGTCGAGCAGCGCGACCGTCGTCGCGATCAGGTCGTCGAAGTCGACCGCCCCCGCGCGCCGCTTGGCCAGCGCATAGCCTCGCGCATAGTCGCGCCCGACTTCCAGCCCGTCGGCGAGCAGGTCGCAGTATGTCGCGCGCTGGACCATCGACAGGACGTCGGTGCAGGCCTCGCCTAAGTCGCGCGCGAGCACCTCGTAGTCGGGCTCGGCATCGATCAGTTTCTTCGAGGCTTTGCGCTGGGTGCCCGTGCCGGTCAGCACGACGCTGGCGAGCTCGTCCAACGACGCCGCGCGATCCTCGGAGTCGAGCCAGCGCTGCACGGTCGCCGCTGCGGCCTGCCCGGTGGCCGTCCCCCAGGCGCGATTGGCCGCGGCGATGCGCGCGATCGCATCGAGGTCGAGCGCGTCGCACCGCTCTTCGATCGCCTCGTCGATATCGCCAGAGGGCAGGCCGAGTTCACGTCGCAGCCACGGCTGGATGCCGACTGGGAGGGCCTCCAACGCGGGCAGCGCTCGGGCGCAGGCGAGCAGGAACGCCTCAGCCCCGCCCTCGCCCATCCGCAGCGACAGCCGACCGACGATCTCGACCGGACGTTCGCGGCCCTCGCGCTCGGCATCCGATAGCATCGACGCCAGCGCTTCGCGGGCGAGGCCGGCTTCTTCACGCGCTTCCAACGGTCGGAAGCCTGGCGTTAAGCCGGCCTCGACGGGGAACGCGGCCAACAAGCCTTGGCAGAAGCCGTGGATGGTCTGGATGCGCAGGCCCCCGCCCGGCGCATCGAGCACCTTAGCGAACAGGGTGCGCGCGCGGTCCTGCAGCGTCTGGACCGGGCTCTCGCCGAGCGCGATCAGGTCCGCGGCGAGCGCTGGGGCGGGCATCCGCACCCATGCGGCGAGGCGCCCGTTGATCCGCTGTGCCATCTCGGCGGCGCCCGCCTTGGTGAAGGTGAGGCATAGGATCGCGCCGGGATCTACGCCGCGCAACAACAGCCGGAACACGCGGGCGGCCAGCACTTGCGTCTTGCCGGTGCCCGCCGAGGCGGACAGCCAGACGTGCGAGGCGGGGTTGCTCGCATCGGCCTGCGCGCCCCTCAGCCGGGGGAGCGTGGCGAGCGCATCACCGCTCACGGCCGTACCATTCGTCGCGTCGCATCAGCTGATCATACTCGGCATAGGGGGCGTATTCGGGCACGAGTTTCGCGGTGAAGGCGGCGCTGCCGGTCAGCCATTCGCCGACCACCTCGCTGAAGTTGTGCGCTGCGATCGCGGTGAACTCGGCGGTCGGGATCTTGTCGCGCTTGCCCTCGGGATCGACCGGGCTCTCGATATAGCCGAACGCGTCGCGCTTCTTGCCGAGCGACCAATATTCGAACGCCCCCGCGATGCCGGAGACGTCGGGGAACCCACCGCGCTCGGCAATCAGTCCGAGGAGCCCGAGTTGCAGGCTGTAGCCGGCGCGGACGGCGGTCGGCGAAGGGGGCTTGCCGGTCTTGTAGTCGATCACCGCGAGGCGCCCGTCGGGGAGCTTGTCGATCCGGTCGTAGCGCCCCGACAAGGTCACCCCGGCGATCTCGATCTTGCCCTTGCCCTCGGCGCTGGCGACCGTGCGGCCGTCCTCGCCTTGCGCGACGATAGCGCCCGCGATCCAATCGATCGCCTCGAGCAGGCGCGGCTGCCAGAGTGCGCGCATCATCGGATGCGTGCGCTCGTCGTCGAGCATCGCCTTTGCGCGCTGCCGGAGCGTGTCGACGGTGCAGTTGTCCTGCTTCCACCATTGCTCGAGGATGTCGTGCACCGCGGTCCCGCGCCACGCGGCGCTCGGATCGGCGTCGACGGGGTCGAGCGGCATCAGCCCGAGCACGCGGCGTGCGTAGAAGGCGTAGGGGTCGGCCTTGAGGCGATCGACCTCGGTGACGGAAATCGCCTTCGGACGCAGCAGCGCGGGCGGCGAAGGCGCGGGACGGTCGGCGGGGAGATGCTCGCCCGGATCGTCTAGCGCTCGCGTCCAGCCTTCCAGTGCCGAAGCCCGCTCGAACCGATCGCCTGCGAGCGCCTGCAACCGCAGCCAGAGCCGCGACGCAAGCGCGGGTGACTTCGCGTCCCGCCGTGCTCGCGTGACCACTGCTCGCGGCGCCCCCAAAGCTTGCGCAAAATCATGCGCCGCGGTGCCGACCCGCCGCTCCAGCCCCGGCAGGCCAAGCTCCATCCGGATGCGCGGCGCCAGCCAAGGATCAGGCGCAGGCCGCCCCGGCCACACGCCTTCGTTCAGCCCGCCGAGCACCATGACGTCGGCCGTCTGCAACCGCGCCTCGATCAGGCCATAGATCGCGAGCCGCGGGTGGCCGCCCGGTGCCGGCCGTACCGCGACCTCGTCGAGCAGCGTTCGCAACAACTGCGGCAGTTCGCGCGGATCGATCCGCGGCGGTCCGGCTGGGGCTTCGGCTTCCAAATCCGCTAGGAACTCGGCTGCGGCACGCCCTGCGAGGCCCGACCAGAGATTGTCGCCGCACAACGTCTGCGCCGTCTCGCGCAGGCAGGCGAGCACCGACGCCAGAGGCTGCGGTCCCTGATCGAACGCGTTCGCCAGCGGCGTCAGCAGCGGCTGGACGTCGGTCCACCATGTTGCCGCCGTGCCTTTGCGCTCCTCCAGATGTCCGGCGATCCCGTCGAGCCCCGCCGCCGGCCTTGGCCCGCGCAACCGTCGGTCGAGCGCGCGTGCGCCGTCGAGCCATAGCAGGCGATCCTCGCCGGCGCGGACCAGCGGATGTTTCAGCAACGCCAGCAACGCGAGCGGCGAGAAGCGTTGCGCTGCCGCCTCGGCCAACGCGAGCAGCAGCGTACCCGGTGGCAGGATCGACAACGGTCGCCCCGCGCTGTCGTCGATGCCGATATTCCAGCGCCCGAGATGCGCTGCCACTCGCCGTGCCAAGGCACGATCCGGCGTGACGAGCGCGGCGGTCCGCTCGGGTACCTCCAACGCCTCGCGCAGGACGAGCGCGATCGCCTGCGCCTCCTCCGCTGGGGTCGCGAGTTCGGCGGCGGTCACGCCCTTCAAACGGCGATCCTCCGCCGCGATCTGCGTCCATTTTCCGGTGAAGTCCGCGGGCGCCAGCGCGTTGGCGATCGCTCGGCCACGCGCGGGGTCGGCATCGTGCCCGCCACCTTCGCGCCATGTCTGCACCTCGCCGCGCGCGACGCCCATGCGAAGGAGCATTAGCTTGGCATCGAACTGCGGATGCGTCTCGATCGAGCGCCGCGTGAGCCCAGTCACCGGGTTCGGATCGTGCGGGCCGAGCGCGTCCCATTCCTCGTCCGGCAGCGCCAGGTCGAGGCCGGCGAACACTACCATGCCCTGCGGCATGTCGGCGATGCAGCGGAGCAGGCGCGCGACCGCTGGCGCGGAATCGGTCACGCCCGCCGCGCAGACGATCCCGGCAGGCGATGCACTTCGCCAGCGCTGGGCGAGCCGGTCGAGCAACGCCGAGCGCCGCGTCGCTGCGTCGATCCGCTCTAGCCGCGCGAGTTCGCCCGGCCAGCGTTGCAGGACGATCTCGAACGTCGCCAGCGCGCGCCGCCAATGCTCGGTGAGTTCGGGGCCGAGCTCGATATCGCGCAACTTGGTTGGCGGCACCTCCTCGACCAGCAGCTGATCGAGCGTCCGCGCAAGTTCGCCGGCAAGCCGTACCGCCTCGGCCGCGTCGACGGGATGGCCTTCCCGCGCCCGCTCTTCCGACACCAGTCGCGCCAAGATCATGCGCCGCTGATATGGCGGCACCGCAGGCAGCGGTGGATCGACATCGTCCGCGGGATCGAGCGCAGCACCGACCGACTCGCCCATCTCCGGATCGCCCAGCGCCACCAGCCGCGGCAACACGAGCCCGCCGCCGCTCGCGCGCACGAACGCTTCGGTCACCGCCTTCACCGCTCGGTTGTTCGGCAACACGACCAGCGCGCGCGCTAGCGCCAGCGGATCCCGTCCCGCCTGCCGCATCAGCCCGGCGACCAGCGCATCCGCAAACGCCCGGTGCGCGGGGATCGTGTAGAGTGTCGGACGACCCGCCGTGGCGACATCAGCCATCCGCGAGGATCGCCTCGGTCCTGGGTATCGCGGCGGGGGTCCCGACGTCGAACCACAGCCCCTGGTGGACCTGACCGTAAGCGCGGCCCGCCTCGATCGCGCGATCCCAGAAGATGTTGGTCGAGAACGGCCCCTCCGGCCAGTCCGCGATCAGCCGCGGGTGGAGAATCTGGATACCGGTATAGGCGAAAGGCGCGAGCCGGCCGGACTTGCGCCGCCCGCTGATCCGGCCATCGGCGGCGAGGTAGAAATCGCCCGGTCCGCGGTGATTATGCGCACGCGCGAGCGGTACCATCAGCAGCAGCGCGTCCATCTTCGCATCATCCCAGCGTGACGCGAGCAGCTTGATCGCGTCGACTGGTCCGTCGATCCACAGATTGTCGCTGTTCACCACCAACACCGGCGCATCACCAAGCAAGCCACGCGCCTGGACGAGGCCACCACCCGTCTCCATCAGCATTTTTCGCTCGTCCGAGATCACGACATCGATCCCCGCGAACCGATCGGTGACGTGCGCCTCCAGCGTGTCCGCGAGATAATGTACGTTGACGACCGCGCGCTTGATCCCGGCGGCCTGCAACCGCTCGAAGACGTGGTCGATCAACGGCTTGCCGGCGACCTGCACCAGCGGCTTGGGGCGCGTCGCGGTCAGCGGGCGCATCCGCTTGCCCAAGCCCGCGGCCATCACCATCGCCGTCTCGGGCACGATCCCGCGCGGGACAGGGCGGATCGTCTGCTGGCGGCTCACGCGCTCAGGACCAGCGGATCGCCGCGCAACGCCGCCGGTACATTGGCCTCGAACCATGCCGCGACCGGCGCCATCACCGGTTGCGCCAGGTCGCGCTCCAGATACGCCCAGACACGCGGACACATCGTCGCGTAGTGCGGCTTGCCGTCGCGCTTCCATAGCCGCGTGAAGATGCCGAGGATCTTCGCGTTCCGCTGCGCGCCGAGCACGTGATACGCGTTCATGAACTCTTCCCCCGCGTCCGCCGCCGCGCGATAGCGCGCCAGCATCGCCGCCTCGACTGCCGGATCGACCGTCCGCCGCGCATCCTGCAACAGCGACACGAGGTCATAGGCCGGATGCCCCGCCAGCGCGTCCTGAAAATCAAGCAGGCCGAGCGATCGCTCGGGCCCAACCAGCATCAAATTCTCGGCGTGATAGTCGCGGAGTACCGTGACCGGCGTTTCGGCGATGGCGTGGTCGAACACCGTCTCCCAGGCTGCGTCCCAGCCCGCCAGATCGGGCTCGATCCCGACCGCCGGGCAATACCATTCGACGAACAGCCCTGCCTCACGCTTCAGCACCGCGCGATCATAGGGAGGTACCGGTCCCGCCGGCTCGGCGCGCAACCGCACCAGCAGATCGATTGCCGGCGCATAGAGCGACAGTTCCTCGTCCGGCGCGGCATCGACGGTCTCGCGCAAACGGATATCGCCAAAATCCTCGATCAACACGAGCCCTTGGTCGAGATCGCACGCCAAGATCGCTGGCGCCGCGAAGTCGCGCTCGGCCAGCCATTCCGCGATGGCAATGAACGGCCGCGGGTCTTCATGAGGGGGCGGCGCGTCCATTAAAATCGCCTGACGCCCAACCTCGACCGCGCGGAAATAGCGCCGGAACGACGCGTCGCCGGCGACCGGGAGGATCTGCGCCTCACCCCAGCCATGAGCGTCGAGAAAAGCGGCGGCGCCGCGCGGCGGGGTCATGTCGGCCATCGCGACCTCCAAGCTTCCGGGACTCCTACTGTCAAGCCGCGCGTGCCGTCCGGCTCAATCGTCAGGCTCAAGCGAAGCGCATCGGGCCAGTAATCAGGACCGGCACGCTCGGGCCATTCGACCAGCAACAGCGAATCATAGCGCGCGTCGTCAAGAGCCAGTTCCTCGATCTCGGCGGGGTCGTCGATCCGGTAGAGGTCGACATGGAGGACGGGGAAGCGGACTTCGGGCGGCTCGTAGGGCTGGACGATCGCGAAGCTGGGCGATGGCGCCTCGCCAGCGAGGCCGAGTGCTGCGAGCAGTCCTCGCGCGACGCTGGTCTTGCCGGCGCCAAGTGTGCCTTCGAGGGTGATCACATCGCCGGGGCGGACACGTCCTGCGAGCATCGCTCCGAATGCCTCGGTCGCTTGCGGATCGAGGAGTCTCACCACCCTCCGTCACCCCGGACCTGTTCCGGGGTCCACCCGTCAGCACTCTCTACGGCCGGCGAGCACGCGGAACGGTGGATGCCGGAACAAGCCCGGCATGACGGAGTGGCAGTAATCATCGCCGCGGCAATTCTACGGTGATCAGCGTGCCGGCACCCGGCTCCGAGACCAGCTCGATCGTCCCGCCATGCGCCTCCACGAACTGCTTGGCCAAGGGCAACCCCAGACCAAGCGCGCGATCCCCCATCGGCTTCGACTCCGCAAACCGGTCGAACGCGTGCGCGACCGCCTCGGCGTCCATCCCGACCCCGTCGTCTGAAACAACAATCCGCGCCGACGTCGCATTGCCGTCGGTGTGCAGCAACACCCGCCCGCCATCGGGCGTTGCCGCGACCGCGTGGCGCAGGAGATGCTCGACGACCTCCTTCAACCGCTTCGGATTGCCGTTCACGCGCCCGGTAGAACGCGCCACCTCGACCGCGAAGTCGAGCTTCCGCCGCTTGGCCGACGGCAGGATCGTCTCCGCCGCCGCGCGAACAGTGGTCGCGAGGTCGACATCTGTCCGATCCGTCTCCGCCCGATCACTCTCCGCCCGCGTCAGGTCGAGCACGTCGTCGACCAGCAACCCAAGCCGCTCGACGGACTCGAGGATCGCCCCGACATAGCCCTCGGCCTGCGGCGTCATTGCGCCTGCGTACCCGCCATGCAGCATCTCCGCGAACCCGCTGATCGACGTCAGCGGCGTGCGCAGTTCGTAGCTCATGTTGGCTACGAACGCCGTTTTCACCTTATCGGTCGCTTCAAGCGCGTCCGCGCGATCCCGCAGAGCCTGCTCCGCGCGCCGGCTGTCGGTGATGTCGAGCATCGTGAACAGCGCATTCCCATCGGGCAGCGGCACGCCGGCAAACTCGAAATGCCGCCCATCCGCGAACGCCACGCGTCCGCCGCGCTGCTGGCGTCCGACTGTCGCCGAGCGGACGAGATCGGGGATCAACGCGGACCGCCCCGGCGTCGCGAGCTTGGCGCCAGCCGCCTCGGCAAACGCATCGACACGCGGATGCGAGGCGAGGAACTCCTCCTCCAGCCCCCAGAGCGCACGGAACCGGTTGTTCCAAAGCTGCAACCGGCCATCCGCCGCGAACACACCGAGTGCCTCGAACAGATTGTCGAACGTCGCGGTCCGCACGCGCAGCAAGGTATCGCGCGCGCTGGCGAGTTGGACCTGCTCGGTGCGATCCTCGAAGATCAGCAGCAGGCCGCCGTCCGGCAGAGGCTGCGCGACGACGCGAAGATGCGTGCCGCCCCGGAGGTGCCAATTCTCCTCCATCGCCCCCCCGCCGACCGAGCCACCCTGCGCCGCGCCCGTCTGCATGAACCAGTCGCGCCGTTCCGCCTTCCAGCTCGGGAAGTCGCGGACCTCGGGCAGCCGGTTGGCTTCGCGCATTCGCTCGAGCACCCGGTCGAATTCGGGGCGGTCGGCAAGCCATTCGCTGCGCATCGCGAACATCCGCCGAAACGGCTGGTTGCAGAACACGAGCGAGCGGTCCCCGCCAAACTGCGCCACGCCGGCTGACAACCGATCGAGCATCGCGCGTTGGGCTTCGGCAAAGCGCTTTGCCCCCGACCGCGCCTGCTCCAGTTCCTCGATATCGATCGCGAACCCGGCCACGCCGCCGCTCGGCAGCGGCACGTCGTAGATCTGCAACGACCGGCGCGCGCCGTCGATCGTCGCGGGCAGAACCTGCTGATGCGGCCGCCCCTGTTCGCGCGCAACCGCCGCGCCGGCGAGCGGCCCACCGCGCCCCGATCCCTCGACCAGTTCCAGCCCGCGCGCGACGACATCGGCAGCGTCACGCCCCTCGACCGCATCGACATAGGCCGTGTTTACCATCGCCAGCCGCAGATCTGTCGCGCGGTACCACATCGGCATCGGCGCGGCCTCGATCAGCCCGGTCAACGACTCATATGCTTCACCCAGCCGCGCGGTTTCCGCCCCAAGCCGAGCGATCTCCGCCTCGCTATCGGTCGCGTCGAACGCCCAGAGCAGCACCGCACCCGTGGCGCCCATCTCGCCGGGGGCTCGGCCCCCGCGAAACGTGATCGCGCGCGTCGAACCCTGCAGCCGGACCGAGCGAACGAAGGCTCGCCCCGACCGCTGCGCCGCAGTGACATCCGCGATCAACCGTGCAGCATCGTCCGGGGACAGGCTCGTGCCGCCGGTGGCCAGCTCCGCCAGCGACCGCGGCGGTACGTCCAGCCCAAGCCAGTCCGCCATCCGCTGCGTCATCTCGATCCGCCCACCCGAGCGTATCACCGTAACGATCGCCGGCGATCCGTCGAGGATCGTCCGCAACTGCGCGTTCGCCTCCACCGTTTCCGTTGCATCCGCTCGCGCACGCATACCGAGATAGAGCAGCGCCAAACCGCCGAGGATCGCCAGAAGCAGAATCGCCCCCACCGTTACGGCAGTACCGGTCCCGAGGACCATTATCGGGGAGCCCGTAGCGACATCATCCGTCCATGTAGGCCAAACCGTCCCTTGGGGGAAAGCCACCAGACAATCAAAAGGGCGGGCCCGACATTCGGACCCGCCCTTCGTAATCTGGTGATCATCCTTGCAGACGACGGCTAGGCTTAAAGCTTCACGCGAGCGCCAACGTACATAAACCGGCCGACGTTATCGAAAATCGCGTCGTTCCCGTTACCCAGCAAGCCATAAGGCGGCTTCTTGTCGGTCAGGTTATCGACGCCCCCGTAGAACGTGAACCGCTTGTCGACGTCCACCGACGCCCGCAGCGCGTGATAGACGACCGACGGATAGTAAACCCGGTCGGCATAATAGGGATCCAGCGCAGCGACGCCGTTGGTGTCGTGCTGGGCTTCCCAATCGGTGATCGACTGGCGACCGACGTAGCGGAGCTGATACCCGACCGTGACGGGTCCATGCGTGTAGTCCGCCGAGACGTTGAAGTTGTAGACCGGATCACCCAGCTCGCCCTTGATGCGCTCCTTCTGGCCGGGGTTGTCGAGATACGGATAATCCGTGCGATCGCGAACCCAGGTGCCGACGAACCGCAATGCGATCTTGTCGTCGGCGAAGATACGGCGGTTGTACGACACATCGACGTCGATGCCCTTCGCCCGCAGCGCAGCGAAGTTGACCGTGCTCTGGAGCAGCGCGGTCTGGGCGAACTCACCACTCGCCTGGCGCGGGTTGATCAGACCGCAGAACTGGTTGTCGAGCGATGCTGCGTCATAGCAGGCATCGAGGATGGTCTGCGCACCGACTGCGGCGATGACGTTGCTGATCTTGATGTCGTAATAATCAGCCGTGATCGCGAGGCCAGGAATGAACGACGGCTGGAGAATCACGCCGTACGTCCAGCTCCGCGACGTCTCAGCCTCGAGGTTGGGGTTGCCGCCCGACAAGAATTCGGTGCTGCCAGCACGGGCTGCGTTGTTGATGAAGTTGGCAGGGACACCAGCTGCGGCGCAGTTGGCGGCACGCGTCGCGCGGCCGGTCTTGATGAAGTTGACGTCGCAGGGATCGTTCAGAATGTCGAAGTTCTGCGAAGGCGACGAGTAGAGGTCGCTCAGTGTCGGCGCACGGACAGCCTTGGCATAGCTGACGCGGAACTTGATGTCGCGAACCGGCGCGTACAGGGCGCCGGCATTCCACGTCCACACGGTACCCGCCGAACCCTTGTAGTCGGCAACGCGCACAGCCGCGTTCGCCGAGAGTTCTTCGGCGAAACGCATGCCCTTGAGCAGCGGCAGGTTAAGCTCGCCATACGCTTCCTTCACCGCGAACGACGGCGGCGTGAAATCGGGGATCGCGTTGAGGAACGTTGCGCCGGATTTCACCTGGTCGTCATACGCGTAGGACGCGGTCTCACGACGATATTCGCCGCCGACCGCGAACTGCACCGGGCCACCAGGCAGCTCGAACAGCTGCGAGCTGTCGCCGACGATGTTGGCCGTTACGTCGAACTCGGTCGCCTTTCCGGTCCGGTGCGAAGTCGTGTTGATGTAGTTGAGTGCTGCCTGGCTGGGAGCGCCATTCCCGAGCACGTTCAACGGCACGCAGTTCGGATCGGTGACACTGGTCTGGTTGATCCGGCACACGATGGTCCCCGCGCCGTTCCGCACGGTATCTACCGCATTGTAGAAATTCTGATTGATGCGGTTGTTGAAGAACGACGAACGGGTGCGGAACTCGCCGTAGTTGACCGAGAAATCATACTTCCAGTCGGTGTTGAACGTGCCTTCCGCACCGCCGACGATGCGGTAGGTGTCACGCCGGTCGAATTCGTCGCGCGTGCCGAAATCGTTGTTGTTGCGATTCAGGCGGAAGAACTGCGCACCCGCCGGCAGCAGCGAACGGATCGTCGCGGCATCGCCGGGCTGGAGATACGGATTGTCCAACGAGATCGGGATCCCGATCGTCTGCCGGCTGAACCCGCCAACGGCCGCACGCGTGAAGGGATTGCCGTTGGCGTCCTCGTCTGCGACGGTGCCCTGCTCGCCACCCTGGGCAAAGGTCGGCGTACCCTGGTTGAAGCTCTCGACGCGGACGAACTTCGCCTCGATGAACGGCTTGAAGGCGTCGGATACGTCGAAGTGACCCAGCAAGTTGGCGACGTAGCGCTTCAGCGATGGCTGCAACGTACCGCGATCGTTGAGGATGCCGCCGTCGCCGCCATTGTTGTTGTTCGAACCGGCCGGACGGAAATCGGTGCCGTAATTATACTCGTACAGCGAACCGCCGGGGTTGAAACCGAACACACGGGGATAGCCGTTGGCAAGGCAGCCTGCCGCCACGGTCCCATTGCTGCACGCACCGATCCCGGCGCCGTTATAGGCGATGAAGTTGCCGCCATTGTCATAGCCGAAGCTGTGAACATCCTTGAGGAACGTACGGTTCGGAACCGTGTTGTCGAGCGCGGGGCTATCCACCTGCTGGAACTGGCGACGTCCGGTGTACGCACCCGTAAGGCCCGGCCGATCGGCATAGGTAACGAGGTCGGACTGGTTATATTCGAGGTTCAGCGCGATGTTGCCGCGGCCGTCGGCGAAGTTCTGACCGTAGGTACCGCTGAGACGATACGTGCCGTGATCGCCCTTGTCGCTCAAGCCGCTCTGCGCGTTGAGCGTCAGGCCCTCGAAATTGCGCTTCAGCACGAAGTTGACGACGCCGGCCATCGCGTCCGAGCCATAGACCGCGGACTGGCCGCCGGTTACGGCGTCGACGCGTTCGATCAGGTCGGTCGGGATGGTGTTGGTGTCGACCAGGAAATCACCCTCGGACGAGGTGATATGCCGGCGGCCGTTGACCAGCACCAGCGTCCGGGTAACGCCAAGCCCGCGCATATCGAGGAAGTTCAGGCCCGAGGTGCCGATGAACTGCGTCGAACTCGCCTGGCTGTAGGTCGAACGCAACGACGGAAGGTCGTTCAAAACGTCGCCGACGGTGATCGCACCGGTGCGCGTTAGGTCGGCAATCGTCAGAGTGGTAACGGGCGCAGGCGAATCGAGCGTCGGGCGTGCGATACGCGAACCCGTCACGACGATATCGCTGCCGGCATTGGCTTCGGGCGCCGCCGTCTGCGCAACTGCGCCGGTCGTGGTATCAGAACCGACGGGAGCGGCCGGATCGGAACCGGGAGCCTGGGTCGGGGCATCTACCGGCGTCGCTGTCTGCGCTGCTGCCGGGATCGCCGAGGCCAATACGAACGCGACTGTCGACGCGGTTACGAACAATCCGGACTTCCGGACCGATATGCCAATCATACTAACAACCCTCTGAACCTAAGCGTTTACTGCAGTCAGAAGGACACCTTTCCTGTCTATTTTTCAATCCGTGCGACGAAACATTACGAAAGTGTGACATCACCGCAACACGGTTGCGTAACGAAATAGCCGCGCCCGCCTGGTGGCGGACGCGGCTTTC
Organism: Sphingomonas sp. PP-CC-3A-396; assembly: GCF_004343105.1. Classification (NCBI taxonomy): domain Bacteria; kingdom Pseudomonadati; phylum Pseudomonadota; class Alphaproteobacteria; order Sphingomonadales; family Sphingomonadaceae; genus Sphingomonas; species Sphingomonas sp. PP-CC-3A-396. Next base: position 80,768 of record NZ_SLYF01000004.1, read on the forward strand.
GAAAACCCTACGGAATCCTGAAAATCAGTAGCGGTAATGGTCCGGCTTGAACGGGCCTTCGACCGGCACGCCGATGTAACCGGCCTGCTTGTCGGAGAGCTTCGACAGCTTCACGCCGAGCTTCTCGAGGTGGAGCATCGCGACCTTCTCGTCGAGGTGCTTCGGCAGGACGTAAACTTCGTTCTTGTAGTTCTCACCCTTGGTCCAGAGCTCGATCTGCGCGAGCGTCTGGTTGGTGAACGAGGCCGACATCACGAACGACGGGTGGCCGGTGGCGCAACCCAGGTTCACCAGGCGACCCTTCGCCAGGATGATGATCTGCTTGCCGTCCGGGAACTTCACCAGGTCGGTGCCCGGCTTCACTTCGGTCCAGTCGTAGTTCGACAGCGCGGCGATCTGGATCTCAGAGTCGAAGTGACCGATGTTGCAGACGATCGACATCGGCTTCATCGCCTTCATGTGATCGGCAGTGATGACGTCGGCGTTGCCGGTCGCGGTGCAGAAGATGTCGGCGCGCTTGACGGCCTCTTCCATCGTCACGACCTCGAAGCCCTCCATCGCCGCCTGCAATGCGCAGATCGGATCGACTTCGGTGACCATCACGCGCGCGCCGCCGTTGCGGAGCGACTGGGCCGAGCCCTTGCCGACGTCACCGAAACCGGCGACGCAGGCGACCTTGCCGGCGAGCATGACGTCAGTCGCGCGACGGATCGCGTCGACCAGCGACTCCTTGCAGCCGTAGAGGTTGTCGAACTTCGACTTGGTGACCGAGTCGTTGACGTTGATCGCGGGGAACGGCAGCTCGCCCTTCTTGGCGATCTCGTACAGGCGGTGAACGCCCGTCGTAGTCTCTTCCGAGACGCCCTTCAGGTTCTTGACGGTCTCGGTTAGGTAGCCGGGGTTCTTCGCGACGTACGCCTTGAGCGCACGCTGCATCTCGACCTCTTCCTCGTTCTCGGGCTCGGGCATCGTGTGGCCGGCTTCGAGCTTGGCGCCCCAGAGTGCGAACATCGTCGCGTCGCCGCCGTCGTCGAGGATGATGTTGGCGGTCTGGCCCTCTACGTCGCGATCCCACGAGAAGATGTCGCCGACATAGTTCCAGTAATCCGCGAGGCTCTCGCCCTTGATCGCGAACACCGGCACGCCGGTCGCGGCGATCGCGGCGGCGGCATGGTCCTGCGTCGAGAAGATGTTGCAGGTCGCCCAGCGGACGTCGGCGCCGAGCGCGGTCAGCGTCTCGATCAGCACCGCGGTCTGGATCGTCATGTGCAGCGAACCAGTGATGCGCGCACCCTTGAGCGGCTGCGCTGCGCCGAACTCGGTACGAAGCGACATCAGGCCGGGCATCTCGGTCTCGGCGATGTTGATCTCGGCGCGGCCGAAATCGGCGAGGCTGATGTCGGCGACGACGTAGTCGGTCTTGCCGTCAGTTTTCTGGGGCGCGAGCGTGGTGGCCACGAGGATATCTCCTGGGAATGATCTTGATCGGCGAGCCTCATGCCCGTGCCGGATGCCGAGCCCTGTAGGGGAATGGGGGGCTCAAATCAAATATAAAGATATCTTTATATGACGTGTGAGCGGGCGAACCCTAGAACCTACTCCGTCACCCCGGACCTGTTCCGGGGTCCACCGTTCCGCATACCCTCAGGCCGCTGGATACGCGGAACAGTGGATGCCGGAACAAGCCCGGCATGACTGGGGGGAGAAGGCGCGTTGGCCTGGCCTGACCCACCCTAGCCTTCTTAAACTCCCCTCCCTGGAAGGGAGGGGTTGGGGGTGGGTCGGTTCGAGGCGCGCGCACGGCTAGCCAACCGGCCGACCCACCCCCGGCCCCTCCCTTCCAGGGAGGGGAGCAGAAGTCAGGCCCGCCCCGTCTCCGCGACGAGCAACCGCGGATCCACTCCGGCCTGCGCAAAGGCCATCGTCCAGCGATCCTCCGCGGCGGTATCAAACAGCAGTTCGGCGTCCCCCGGCACGTTGAACCACCCCGGCCGCGACAACTCGCCCTCGAGCTGCCCGCCATCCCAACCGGCATAGCCAAGCGCCACCACCCACTCCGACGGGCCCTTTCCCTCGGCGATCGCACGCAGCACGTCGACCGTGCTCGACAGCTTCCATCGCCCGGCGACATCGACCGAATCCTGCCCGCCCCAATCCGACGAATGCACCACGAACCCGCGCCTAGGCTCGACCGGTCCGCCGAAATGCACGGCTGCGTTGGGGGCATCGCCCGGCTCGATCCCGAACTGTTCGAGCAGATCGTGGAAGCCCAGCCCGTCGATGGTCGCGCCGATGCCGATGCCGATCGCACCATTCTCGTCATGGCTGCACATCGCGATGACCGCGCGGGCGAACCGCGGGTCGCTCATCCCGGGCATCGCGAGCAGGAATTGTCCGGAAAGAAAGGGCGTCTTGTCCATGCGTTCGACCATAGCGACGCGGACGATCGCCCGCCACGCTTGAAATACTCGCTTCCGCGTCCAAGGTACGGCTCGCCCGCAACCAACGCGCGGCGACAGGAGATTTCAGATGACGATCAGCGTCGGCGACCGGCTTCCCACCACCAACCTCGTCAAGGCGACCGCAGACGGCCCCGACCAGGTCGATACCGACAGCTTCTTCAAGGGCCGCAAGGTGGCGCTGTTCGCGGTCCCCGGCGCGTTCACGCCGACCTGCTCGGCCAAGCACCTTCCCGGTTTCGTCGAGAAGGAGGCCGAACTGAAGGCCAGGGGCATCGACGAGGTCGCCTGCGTGTCGGTCAACGATGCGTTCGTGATGGGCGCGTGGGGCAAGTCGGCGGGTGCCGGCGACATCACGTTGCTGGCGGACGGCAATGGCGATTTCGCCAAGGCGATCGGGCTGACGATGGACGGCTCGGGGTTCGGCATGGGCATCCGCAGCCAGCGTTACTCGATGCTGGTCAACGACGGCGTGGTCGAGCAGCTGAACGTCGAGGCACCGGGTGAGTTCAAGGTGAGCTCGGCAGAGCATCTGCTGAGCGAGATCTAATGCGAGAGGGGCGGGAGCGATACCCGCCCTCATTACCACCCCGGCGAAGGCCGGGGCCCAATTGGCAAGGCCGAGGTAACTTCGGACCGGCCTCTGTTACATAAGTCCCCCAATTGGGCCCCGGCCTCCGCCGGGGTGGTACATTGACGTCGAGCGCGCCTTAAACGCTCCCCTCCCCCGCAAGTCTTGCCACCGTAACCTCCGCCACCTAACACTGCCCGATGACAATCGCATCCGACCTCGTCGCCGACCTCGACCGCCTCTACCGCGCTTCCGTCGAGCGCCTCCAAGCCGCCATGAGCGACTATATCGCCGACGGCACGACGCCCGATCCCGCCAGCCGTACCGACGGCTCGTTCGCTTATCCCGAGATCCGGCTGACCTATAAGGGCGGTGTCGATCGCCCGACCCCGCTTCGCTCGTTCGGCCGCATGGTCACGCCGGGCGAGTACAAGATCAGCGTCACCAAGCCCGCGATCTTCGCCGAATACCTGATCGAGCAGCTGACGTTGCTGATCGAGGACTACGACGTGACGGTCGAAGCGGTCGAAGGTCGCCAGGAAATCCCGTTCCCCTATGTGATCGAACCGGGCCACGCGCTGAGCCTCGACGAGGTCTCCGCGACCGAATTGTCGCGTCACTTCCCCGCCACCGAACTCGCGCATATCGGCGACGAGATCGCCGACGGCCTCTGGATCGCGCACGACGAGACGCGGCCGCTCGCGCTGTTCGACGGCCTGCGCACCGATTTCAGCCTTGCCCGCCTGCGCCATTACATGGGCACGCCGGCCGAGCACGCGCAGCGCTTCGTGCTGTTCACCAACTATCACCGCTACGTCGACGAGTTCGTCCGCTGGGCCGGTACGCAGCTGGGCGACGGATCACGATTCACCAGCCTGTCGGGCGCGGGCGGGATCACGATCTCGTCCGGCGACGACATCGACAAGATCATCTCCGACAGCGCCTGGCGCCGTCACCAGATGCCCGCCTATCACCTGATGGCGGACGACCGCACCGGCATTACGCTCGTCAACATCGGCGTCGGGCCGTCGAACGCGAAGACGATCTGTGACCATCTGGCCGTGCTGCGCCCCGAGGCATGGCTGATGATCGGTCATTGCGGCGGCCTTCGCCCGAGCCAGCGGATCGGCGATTATGTCCTCGCGCACGCGTATCTGCGCGACGACCATGTCCTCGACGACGTGCTGCCGCCCGAGATCCCCGTCCCCGCGATCGCCGAGGTGCAGGTCGCGATGGCCAAGGCGGCCGAGATCGTTTCGGGCCAGTCGGGCGAGGAACTCAAACGCCGCCTCCGCACCGGCACGATCGTGACCACCGACGATCGCAACTGGGAGCTTCGTTACTCGAAGTCCGCACTCCGCTTTTCGCTCAGCCGCGCAGTCGGCATCGACATGGAGTCCGCGACGATCGCCGCGCAGGGCTATCGCTTCCGCGTCCCCTACGGCACGTTGCTCTGCGTCTCCGACAAGCCGCTGCATGGCGAACTGAAGCTGCCGGGGCAGGCCAACCGCTTCTACGAGCGCGCGATCAGCGAGCATCTGCGGATCGGGATCGAGACCTGCGAACAGCTCCGCCTGGAAGGTTCGAAGCTCCACAGCCGCAAGCTTCGCGCGTTCGACGAGCCGCCGTTCCGGTAAAAATCGGAGCGGATCGGGCGGGAATGCGTTACGCTTCCGGAATCATTGCTGAGGGAAGATAGAAGTGGCCGACACCGACACGCCCGATACGGAAGCAAAGAAGCCCGCCGCCCGCCGTCGCGCGCCGCGTAAGGCCAGTGCGCCGAAGGCGGCTCCGGCTGCGACGTCGTCTGCAAAGCCGGTCGCGCCCAAGCCCGTACCGGTGACCAAGCCGGCCGCGGACAAGCCGGTGTCCGCCGCGCCGCCCAAACCCGTCGCGAAACCAACGCCAAAGCCGCGTTCGACCAAGCGCAGCACGCCCCGCCCGGCCCCCGCGCGGAAAACCGCCACGCCGGTCGTGGTTGCCAAGCCACCCGAAAAGACGCGTGGCAAATGGGGCGCCGCCGCGATCTTTAGCGGTGTCGCGGTCGCTGGCGCCGCAGTTGGCGCGCTCCTGACGCTGCGCGGGAGCACGCCCAAGGCCCCGGTACCGCTTAAGCCGAAGGGCAAGCAGGCGCATCAGGCCGACGGGGCGGACTCATCGAAATCGTTCGAGGCCGGGATCGCCGACCCGGGGACGGTTCCGGAGTAAGCTGCTCACGCCGAGCAGCACACCTCCCCTGCTAGCACGCCACCCCGGCGGAGGCCGGGGCCCAGTTGGGGGGCACTGCTAACGGAGCGATGCGCTTCATTACTCGGGACGTTCCAACTGGGCCCCGGCCTTCGCCGGGGTGGATTGGGTTGGATAACCCGGCCTACTCCTCTCGTTCCCCCGCGGAGGCGGGGTAGAGCTAAAACCGCGGTAGCGTTCGTAACCCTGGCCCCCCGCTTTCGCGGGGGAACTAGGAGTTAGCGGGCGAAAATCAGCTGGCGATAAGCCAACGCCCCCTCACCACCCGGTCGGCTTGCCCTTGTTCTGCACGTCCAGCCAAGCCTTCAACGGCGCGAAATACTCGACCAGCGCCGCGCCCGACATCTCGCGGCTCCCGGTGAACACCTGCAGCGCATCCGGCCACGGCTTCGACTGCCCCATGCTCAGCATCGCGTTCAGCTTCGTCCCCACCGTCTTGTCGCCATAGAAAGAGCAGCGATGCAGCGGCCCCTTCCAGCCCGACTGGTCGCACGCCGCCTTGTAGAACTGGAACTGCAACACCCGCGCTAGGAAGTACCGCGTATACGGCACCGCCGCCGGAATATGGTATTTCGCGCCCGCATCGAACTTGGTCTCGTCCCGCGCAACCGGCGGCTTGATCCCCTGATACTGGAGCCGCAGCTGGTCCCACGCCGCCTGATACCCAGTCACCGGGATCTGCCCCGAGAACACGCCCCAGCGCCATTTGTCGATCAGCAGCCCGAACGGCAGGAACGCGACCTTGTCCAACGCCTGCCGCAGCAGCAGGCCGATGTCCTTGTCCGCGCTCGGCACCTTCGCCTGGTCGAGCAGGCCGATCTTCACGAGGTAATCCGGCGTGATCGACAAAGCGACGGTATCGCCGATCGCCTCGTGGAAGCCGTCGTTCGCACCGTTCTTGTAGAGGAACGGCTGCGCCTTGTACGCGCGCTGATAGTAATTGTGGCCGAGTTCGTGGTGGATCGTGACGAAGTCGTCCGCGTTCACCTTTGTGCACATCTTGATCCGGATATCGTCCTGGTTGTCGAGGTCCCAGGCCGACGCATGGCAGATCACGTCACGATCGGCGGGCTTGGTAATCTGCGACCGCTTCCAGAACGTCTCCGGGAGGGGCGCGAAACCGAGCGAGGAATAGAAGCCCTCACCCTGCTTCACCATCTTGAGCGGATCATAGCCCTTCGCCTTGAGCAACTCCCCGGTATCGAAACCAAGATCGCCCGCACCCTTGGGCGCGACGATGTCGTAGATGTTGCCCCATTCCTGCGCCCACATATTGCCGAGCAGGTCGCTGCGGATCGGCCCGGTCTTTGCCTGCACCGCGTCGCCGTATTTCTCGTTCAGCTTCCACCGCGTATACGTATGCAACGCCATGTAGAGCGGCTCGACCTGCTTCCAGATCGTGTCCGTCAGCGCGGCGAACTGCTCGGGCGTCATGTCATAGCCCGAGCGCCACAGCGCACCGACGTCCTTGTAGCCGAGCTCGCGCGCGCCTTCGTTCGAGATCGCGGTCATCTTCGCATAGTCGCCACGCATCGGTGCGCCGACCTTGTCGTTCCAGCTCGTCCACATCTCGGTGAGCTTGGCCGGATCGCGCGTCGAACCCATCGCCGCCTCGATATCCGAGCCGTTGATCGGCTTGCCGTCGAGCGTGCCCATGCCCTTGCCGTAGGACGACGACATCTTGGTGGTGAGCGTCGACAGTTCCTCCGACGCGCCCGGCCGCGTCGGGGCCGGCAGTGTCAGCCCGCCGCGCAACAGGTCGAGCTTGCGCTTGGTATCGAACGACAGCCCCGGCAGCGACGCGTACCGTGCAGCGCCGAGCGCGTATTTCACCCCGAGATCAGTCATCTCCGCGCCCGACTTCGCTGCCAGCGCATCGGTGTCGTCGGTGATGTAGGTCGCGTTGACCCACGCGACGCGGTTTGCGTCAATCGACGCAGCGGCCATCACGCGCTCGGCTTCGGCGACGAACGCGTCGGCTTGCGCGACGGTCGGCTTGCCAGTGGCGGCGGGAGCTGCAGTCTGGGCCTGTGCCGTCACGGGGACGGCAATCGCGCACGCGAGCGCGATAAGAGAGACGGTACGGATCATGATCTTCCCCTGGATTATGCGCCCAGAGTGATGGTCCGCCGCGGCCCGGTCAACCGTGCAACGCCGACCTTTGCGATCCGCCCCCGCCAGGGGAGGTGGCGCCGCAGGTGACGGAGGGGGAGGACATGCAACAAAGGTTTCTCTTTCCTCCCCCTCCGTCTGGCAAGGGCCAGCCACCTCCCCCTGGCGGGGGAGGATCAAGAGGAGCCAAGTCAGCCCGCCAGGAAGTCGGCGATCGCCTGACCAAGTTCGGGCTTCACCACTGCGCTCATGTGGCCGCCGGGCGTCTCGACATACGTTCCGTGGGGCAGCGCCGCAGCCAGATCCGGCGCCGAGCCGTTGTCCTGGTCCTCCCCGCCGCACACCACGAGCGTCGGCTGCTGGATCGCCTTCACACTCTCCAGCGGCGTGTCGACGAACGTCTCGAGGATGCCCAGCAACGCCACCGGATCGCCGCCGGTAGTCTTCAGGAATGCCTCGGCCAGCCATTCCGGCGTACCCTGCACATGCTGGCCCAGCTTCGTCAGGATATTGCGGAAATGCCCGGCACGCCGCGACGTCTGCGTCAGCCCCTCCAGCCCCATCCCCGAAAAAATCACCCGCCGCGGCGTCGCGCCCGTTGCCAGCATCCGCGACGTCGTCCGCGCGCCGAGCGAATAGCCGCCCAGATCATACTCGGTCAGCCCGAGATGCGCGATCAGCGCATGGCCGTCCTGCGTCAGCGCATCCGCCGGATATGCCTCCAGCCCATGCGGCTTGTCGCTGGCGCCATGCGCGCGCAGGTCCGGCATGATCACGCGGAAGCCCTTGGCGGCGATCTTCGCGGCATGGCCGTAGCGGATCCAGTTGGTCTTCGCGTCGGAGAAATAGCCGTGGATCAGCACCACCGCGCGTCCCTCACCGACTTCGTGCCACGCGAGGCGCGTGCCGTCGAAGCTGTCGAAATATTGGGTCTCGCTCGGGGTGCTCGCCACGGTCTCATCCTGCAATGGTGTCGGCGTCCGTTCGGAGAGCCGACACCGTCTGTCAACGCCCCCAAACGAAAACGGGCGACCCGAAGGCCGCCCGCTCCCGCATCCTTATGAGACGTTCAGACCTTAGCGATCAGAACTGATACCCGATCCCGCCCGAGCCACCGGCCCGGCCCTGCGAGTCGTAGGTACCGCTCAGCTTGACCACGGTGTGGCCGTCATTGAACGCCTTCGACATGCCGACCGCGACTGCCGATTGTCCGGCATAGGTGCCGCCACCGATCGCGACCATGCCCTTGCCTGCTTCATACGCCTGGGGGAGCCCCGCAGCCGCAAGCGCACCCGACGTGCCCGCATAGCCGTCGCGTCGCACCGAGCGGAGGTCGAAATCGAGCGCCGCGATCCGTCCGTCGGTATACGCATTGGCCTGCGTCACCGCCGAATTCATGCTCGAATTCAGCTGCCCGACATTGACCGCGTCGGTGGTCGACACGCCCGCCGCGACGTTGCTGAGCACGGTTGCCGCGCCGCCTGCGTTGAACGTCACGTTGGTCCGTCCGGCACCGTATTGGACCGAGTTGCTGCCGAGCGCCAAGGCGCTGTCCGCGGCACCCTGCGCCGTCGCGACCGCCTGGTTGGTGGTGTAGAGCTGACCACCATTCACCGCATCGGTCGATCCCGCTGCTACCACTGCGGCGGCAACATTGGTGACCGTCACCGGTGCCGCCGCGTTGCCTCCCGCCAACGTCACCGTGTTGGTGCGGACGCCGTTCGCATCGGTGCCGTACGACACCGCGTTCACGGCGGTTAGCGCCAGGGCGTACACCTGCCCGCCATTGACCGCATCAGTTGATCCCGCGGCGATCGATCCACCAGCGACATTGTGCAGCCCGACCGGACCAGCCGCCGCACCGACCAGCGTCAGGTCGTTGGTGGGCGTGCCGCCATTAGGGGTCGTGGGGCTGCCGGGGTTGGAATATTGCACCGTCCCGATCGCGCCGTTGTTGATATCGTTGCCGAGATTGGTGACCGCAGTGCTGACATTGGTCACCGAGGCGCCGAGATTGGCGACGGTCCCCCCGAGATTGGTGACCGTGGTCGACAGGTCGCTCACGGTATTGCCGAGATTGGTGATCGCCGTGGTGTTCGAAGCGACCGCCTGGTTGGTGGCGTTAAGCTGCGCGCCGTTCACCGCGTCGGTCGATGTAGCGTTGATCGCGCCCGCCGCGACATTGCTGATCGTCGTGCCTCCCGCTCCGCCGAGCGTCACCGAGGTCTGTGCGGCATTGTCGTAGCTCACGCTGTTCGTCGCCACCTGGCCGATCTGCCCGCCCACGCCGGCAAGCGCATCGCCGACATTGGTGTAGGTCGTGCCATTGATGACGTAGCTCGGCCCGGTGATCGCGCCGGTCGTGACGTTGTACGCAGCACCGCCGCCGAGGCTTGCGACGAACGCGTTGCCCAGCGTGTTCGAGACACCGCGCAACTGCGCGACGTTGACCGCGTCGGTATCCTCGCTGCCGGCGCCGACGCCGGTGATCTGGCGTGTGCCGAGCGGCGCGAACGTCCCGGTGGCGGGATCGACATAGTCGGCGGTGCGGGCAACCGCGATCTCGCCGATCGAGGATTGCGCGCCGGTGAGCCCGAACGCGGTGTAGTTGGCGACCCCACCGCGCAACGTTGACGAGGCGCTGCCCAGCGCGACGCTGTTTTCCAGATTGGCGATCGCCCCTGCGCCGAGCGCAGTGGAGGCGAAGGCGGTGGCCGACGAGAGCGTACCGAGCGCGGACGAACCGAAGCCGGAGGCGACTGAGCGTTCGCCGACGGCAAGCGTATAGTCCGCCGACGCCGATGCGGCGGTGCCGAGCGCCGTCGCGTTCAGGCCGCTCGCGGCCGAGTTGTTACCGAAAGCGGCGGCAAAGTCTCCCGTGGCGGTGCTGGCGTTGCCGACTACCAGCGTGTTGACGCCGCCGGTCACGATGTCCGACCCGAAGGCGAGCGAGCCGTCGCCGTTCACCTGGTTGCGGTTGCCGAGCGCCAGCGCGCCAAGACCGTTGACGACGTTGCTCGTGCCGATCGTGATCGTCCCGTTGCCGGTCGCCTGGTTGGTCTGCCCGATCGATACCGATCCGTTGCCGGTGGCGAAGTTGGTGTCGCCCAGCGCCACCGCGCCGATCCCCGTTGCTTGGTTGTCGCGGCCAAGCGCGACCGCACCGTCGCCGGTCGCGATATTGGGATCGCCGATCGCCACCGCACCGTTACCGGACGCGATATTGGCGAAACCGATCGCCACCGCCCTGCCGGTGATCGCGCTCGATCCATCGCCGATCGCCACCGATCCCGCGCTCGCCGCGACCGTGTTGCGCCCGGCGGCGATGGCGCCATCGGCACTGGCGACGGCGTTCGGGCCGATCGCCGTGGAATCGGTACCCATCGCCCGCGAGTCCGCCATGACCGAGGTCGTGTTGAAATAGCGCAGATCGGCGCTTGTCGGCATGCCGCCGAGCGATGTCTCGATCGCGGACACGGCACCCTGCACGCTACCATAGGTGGTGCCGCCATAGAGGATGCCAGCAGCCACCGCGCCGGTACCCGGATCGTAGGTCGAGCTCCCGCCGAGCGCCGAGGCAACGCTGCTGCCCAGCCCGAACAGCTGCCCGCCATTGACGGCATCCAGGCTGCCGGCGCCCAGCACACCCGCAGCCACGTTGGTGATGCGCTGCGCTGCGCCACCACGGTTCGCGCTGAACGCCTGAAGCGTGCTGTCGTACAGCAAGGCGTCGGTTTGAAGCGCGGTAACGCTGGTATTGATGTTCGCGATGTTGGTCGTGTTAACGCCGACCGCATCATTGGTGGCGCCGAGCTGTGCGCCGTTCACCGCATCGGTGCTACCCGCGCCGAGCGTGCCTGCCGCGACGTTGCCAAGCACGACCGGCGCAGCCCCTGCCCCGCCGAACGTGACGCGCGACCGGCTCAGGTCGTCATATTGCACCGCCAGCCCGTTCAGCGTGCCGACCTGGCCGGAGACCAGCGCCAGCTGACCGCCGTTGACCGCGTCGGTCGACCCGGTTGCAACCACCCCGTTGGCGACATTGTGCAGCGCGACCGCACCGGCTGCGCCGCCGACCAGCGTGGCGTCGTTCGACGGCACGCCCCCGTTCGGCGTGGTCGGCGTACCCACATTGGAATATTGCAGGGCACCGATCGCGCCATTGGCGATGTTGGTGGTGAGGTTGGTGACGTTGGTGTTGGTTGCGAACAGCTGGCTGCCGTTGACCGCGTCGGTCGAGGTGGCACCCAGTGCGCCAGCCGCGACGTTGCCGAGGCCGACCGGTGCCGCCGCACCGACGCCGCCGAGCGTCACGTTGGCGCGGGTCGCGTCGTCATACTGGACGGCCAGCGTGTTGAGCGTGCCGACCTGGTCGACAACGGTCGAAAGCTGACCGCCGTTGACCGCATCGGTCGATCCCGTCGCGACGACACCCGCGGCGACATTGTGCAGCCCGACCGGCCCTGCCGTCACACCGACCAGCGCGACGTCGTTGCTCGGCAAACCGCCATTCGGCACGGTCGGCGTTGCGGCGTTCGAATACTGGACCGCGCCGATGCCGCCATTGCTGATGTTGGTCGTCAGGTTCGTCAGCGCGGTGTTGGTGTTGGTGACGTTGGTGTTGGTCGCGAACAGCTGGCTGCCGTTGACGGCGTCGGTCGAGGCCGCATCGAGCGTACCTGCCCCAACGTTGGTCAGCGCGACCGATGCCGTCGCACCGACACCGCCGAGCGTCGCCCGCACGCGCGTCGCATCGTCATACTGCACCGCCAGCGTGGCGAGATCGCCGACCTGGCCGGACACGGTCGCCAGCTGGCCGCCATTCACGGCATCGGTGGAGCCTGCCGCGACGACGCCGGCCGCGACATTGTGCAGCCCGACCGGTGCTGCCGTGGCACCGACCAGCGCAACATCGTTGGTCGGGGTACCGCCGTTTGGAACCGTCGGCGTGGCCGCGTCGGCATATTGCACCGCGCCGATCGCGCCGTTGGCGATGTTGGTCGTCAGGTTGGTGACGTTGGTGTTGGTCGCGAACAGCTGGCTGCCGTTGACGGCGTCGGTCGAGGTCGCGTCGAGCGTGCCCGCCGCGACGTTACGGAGCGCAACCGGTGCCGCCGCACCGACACCGCCCAGCGTCACGCTTGCTCGGGTCGCATCGTCATACTGGACCGCACCGCTGGCAACCGTGCCGATCTGCGCCCGGACGCCGGCAAGCTGGCTGACGTTCACCGCGTCGGTGTCCGCCGAGCCTGCCGCGACGTTGGTGATCTGGCGTTCGCCACCTACGGTGCCGACGGAAACTTCGCCCGCCGAGTTCTGAAGCGCGGCAAGCCCGATCGCGGCGTAATCCGCCTGTGGCCCGCGCGCGGCAATGCTGTTCGCCCCCAACGCAACGCCGTTGACGCCGGTGGCGGTCGCCCCCGTACCCAGCGCAACCGCGCCCGTCGCGCCCGCACCGACGCCAGCATTGGTGCCGAGCGCAATCGACCCCAGCGCGGTCGCATCGGTCACCGACCCATTGCCGAACGCGATCGAGTTCTCCTCGCCTGCAAACGCCGCCGCCCCGGTCGCGCCGAGCCCGGTGATCCGGTTGCCGCCGATCGCGATGCCGGCCGGGGTCCGGAGCTCAAAACCGTCCGCCTGCGAAACGCAGTTGGAATTCGGCCCGATCGCATTTCCGTTTATGTCGAGTACGCTCAGCGTGATGTCGTCGCCATCGGCCGCAGAGGTCAGCAACCCGTCGACGTCGATGGTCTGCGTCGTTGCGGGAAGCGCCGGGATCAGCCCGCCCACCAACGGCACGAGAAGAATTCGGTTCACGGTCGTCAGGATAGGATTGAGCGTGTTCTCGATCGGTGTGACGACCCCGCCGATGACGGGGCGCATGATCTCGGTAACGACCGATTTCGGGAGGCTGACGCCGGAGCACACGCCAACGACGTTGGGGGGCGGGACAATTTGGGCAACGGCTGGTTGTGACGCAAGCGTCGTCGCAGCGGCCAGCCCAATCAACGATACACCGCCGCGGATCTGCCGCATGATGCTCATGTCGCGCCGCCGCCAGGCGGTTTGGTGCATCCCGGATGTGGTGACGCCCGAATTCCGAGCTTGCGACGCATTCCCATAAGCCGATGCGATAGACATGCCGATAACCTCCACAAGCGACTGCAAATGCAGCCCAACCGTCACCGGACACTGGTTGTCTTCCAACCTAGTGACCGGAACGTGGGAAGCCTCGACCCATGATTACTAACAGTAAGTTACCTATTAAAACGGCTTTGATATCTAGCCAATATGATCGGATTCCGAATTTATACTTAGATCGGTTATATACGATAGCATTACGAAAGATCAAAATTGAGCTTATCTACACATGTTAACCGGCCCACTCCTGACCGAAGATCAACATTTCACCCAAAACATAACAAGGTTTGTTATGTGGCCAATTGTCGAAGTGGGTCTGAAGGCCCCGCGACGAGCGCCGAAAAATTTTGGGCACGCTTCGAAAAGCAGAAACCGCGCCGCCATTCTGGATGGCGACGCGGTCAAGCGGATCGAAGCAGTTTATATCGGGGCGAGTCGCCCCGCGCAGTTTAGGCCTTCTGCAAATGCCGGCGCCCAAGCAGTTCGGCGATCTGGACCGCGTTCAGCGCCGCACCCTTGCGGAGGTTGTCGCTGACGCACCACAGGTTCAGGCCGTTCTCGACGGTCGAATCCTCGCGCACGCGGCTGATGTACGTCGCGAAGTCGCCGACGCACTCGATCGGCGTGATGTAGCCGCCGTCCTCGCGCTTATCGACCAGCATGATGCCGGGCGCTTCGCGGAGGATGTTCTGCGCTTCCTCGGCCGAGATCTCGTTCTCGAACTCGATGTTGATCGCTTCCGAATGGCCGACGAACACCGGCACGCGGACGCAGGTCGCGGTGACCTTTATCTTCTTGTCGAGGATCTTCTTGGTCTCGACGACCATCTTCCACTCTTCCTTGGTTGAGCCGTCGTCGAGGAAGCTGTCGATGTGCGGGATGACGTTGAAGGCGATCTGCTTGGTGAACTTCTTGGGCTCGGCCGGATCGCCGACGAAGATGTTGCGGCTCTGCTCGAACAGCTCGTCCATCCCCGCCTTGCCCGCGCCGGAGACCGACTGGTAGGTTGAGACGACGACGCGCAGGATCTTCGCCGCATCGTGCAGCGGCTTCAGCGCGACGACCATCTGCGCGGTCGAGCAGTTCGGGTTGGCGATGATGTTACGGACCTTGTAGCCGTCGATCGCCTCCGGGTTCACCTCGGGCACGATCAGCGGCACGTCGGGGTCCATGCGGTAGAGCGACGAATTGTCGATCACGACGCAGCCGGCAGCCGCAGCGATCGGCGCGTAGATCGCCGAGCCCTCGGAGCCGATCGCGAACAGCGCCATGTCCCAGCCGTTCCAGTCGAAATGCTCGATGTTCGTGCATTTGATCTGCTTGCCGGTGTCACCATAGTCGACCATCAACCCCTGGCTGCGCGACGACGCGACGCAGGCGATCTCGTCCGCCGGAAACTCGCGTTCCGCCAGGATGTTGAGGATCTCACGCCCGACATTGCCGGTCGCGCCCGCGACCACCACCCGATAACCCATGTTGTCACTCCGATTGGACTTGGGGCGGGCAGTACCGACGTTGCGCCACGAGGTCCAACGGCTTTCGACTTGTTGCGCGGATAGGGGGAGTTTGGGGGGATCGCGGCGACCGTTGCACCTGCTTCCTTGTTCCCCCGCGAAGGCGGGGGCCCAGACTGGACCCCCGCCTTCGCGGGGGAACACGCTAGTGCTTGGCGATATATATATTAGCACCTGCCCCAGCAGTAGCACCACCCCGGCGGAGGCCGGGGCCCAGTTGGGGGACGTTGCCAACTGAGCGCTGTGGTCCACTACTGCGACCTTTCCAACTGGGCCCCGGCCTTCGCCGGGGTGGTGGCTGGGGAAGGTGCACAGCTAGATCCGCCCCCGCCTCAATCGTGCGTCCGCGCCTGCCATGTCGCATGCTCGATCCCGTGCACCTTCGCCAGGTGATCCGTGATCGCATCCAGCTCCCCAGCCGGCACGTTCGTCGCCACCAGCGTAGCCGCAATCTCGACCCGGTCCTCCCCCCGCTCGGTCACGTCCAGCTCCGCCACCTGCAACTGCGCAGCCTCCAGATGCTCCACCACCAGATCGCCGATCGGCCCGGCATCCCCCGCCGCCGCGGTCACCATCACGCTATACGTAGCCTCGATCGTCCGCCCCTCGGTCGGGATCCGGTTGATCCCGTCGACCAGCGGCCGCAGCGCAGTGTTCGCCAACAGCACGACGAAGGTGAGCAACCCCGCCTCCGCGATCATGTCGCTGCCCGCGCACGACCCCACCGCCGCCGAGCACCACAAGGTTGCCGCAGTATTGAGGCCGCGGACGTTCATCCCCTCCTTCATGATCACGCCCGCGCCGAGGAAGCCGATCCCCGACACGACATAGGCGATGATCCGGATCGACTCGACGTCGCCGCCCAGCCGCTGCCCGAGATCGACGAACGCTGCCGACCCGAGCGCGACCAGCGTGTTCGTGCGCAACCCCGCGGTCCGCTGGCGATACTGCCGCTCCGCCCCGATCAACGTCCCGAACACGAACGCGGCGATGTAACTCACCACCGTGTCGAGGAAAGGCCACAGGTGAAACGTCTCGACGAACCGCACCGCCGGCTACTTCACCGGCGCTGGCGCAACCTCAGGCACCGGCTTGTCCTTCACTGTCCGGTCGAGGAAGTTGAGGATCGTCCCCCAGACATGCTCGCTGATCCCAGGCCCCGATACGCGGTGCGTGTAGCCGGGGTAGAACATCATCTCGAACGGCGTCGCGGTCGCCTGCATGCGCGCGGCGACCTTGGTCGAATTGTCGAGGAACACATTGTCGTCCGCCATGCCGTGGATCAGCAGCAACGGATCGACGATCCTGTTCGCCTCCTCGACCGCCGCCGACGTCGAGTAGCTCGCCGGATCCTTCGCCGGATCGCCGAGATAGCGCTCGGTATAATGCGTGTCGTACAGCTGCCAGTCGGTGACCGGCGCGCCCGACACCGCCGCCGCATACACGCCCGGCGTCTTCTCCAGCATCTTCAGCGACATATAGCCGCCATACGACCAGCCATAGGTCGCGATCTTGCTGGGCTCGACGAAGGGCAGCGACTTCAGGTAGTTCGCACCCGACAGCTGGTCCTCGACCTCGACCGTACCCATCGCGTGATAGATCTGGTCCTCGAACGCCTTGCCGCGGTTGTACGAGCCGCGGTTGTCGATCTTGAAATAGATCCAGCCGCGATCGACCAGATACTGCGGCAGCGCACCCTGCCAGCCGCGCGTGACCTGCTGGCCGGTGCCGGGGCCGCCGTAATGTTCGAAGAACACTGGGTATTTCTTGCCTGGCTCCAATGGCGGCGTGATCATCTCATAATGGAGCGTCATGCCGTTCTTGGCCTTCAGCGTGCCGAACTTGGTCTCCTGATGGCTCGACAGATAGGGGTAGTAAGGATGCCCCTCGACCACCGCATTCTCGTTGATCCACGAAATTCGCTTGCCCGTCGCGTCGGCCAGATAGACCTGCGTCGGCTGCTTGGGGTTCGAGCGCGAGATGATGAAGCGGCTCGCGGCGGCATCCATCGTCGCGCTGTTCCACCAGCCGGCTTCGGTCAGTTTGGTGATGACGTTCGGCTTGGCGACGTCGACCGAATAGAGCTGTTGCTCGAGCACGTCGTCCTTGTTGCCGAGGAAGAACAGCCGCCCCTTGGTTTCATCTACCCCGACCAGATCAGTGACGACCCAGTCGCCCTTGGTCAGCTGCGTCCATTTGCCCGATGCGAACCGGTAGAGATGCCCGTAGCCGCTCCGCTCCGACCGCCAGATCAGGCTGCCGTCCTTGAGCACATGATACGCATCCGACAGGTTGAGCCAGCTCTTTACGCCCGACTTCTCGGTGAACAGCACCGTCGACTTGCCCGTCGCCGGATCGACGCGGAGCATCTCGAGCAGCTTCTGGTCGCGGCTCTGGCGCTGGACCAGCAGCATCCGGCCGTCCGGCGTCCAGTCCACGCGGGCGAGATAGATATCCGGGTTGGTGCCCAGATCGACCTTCACCTGGCCCGAGCCGTCAGGCTTCATGATATACAGGTCGACGAGCACGTTCGGCGTGCCGGCCGCCGGGTAGCGCTGCTCATACACCTTGGTCCCGGTCGCGCCGATCGACGCACGCGTTGCGGTGTGCACCGGCGCCTCGTCGAACCGCTCGACCGCGACATAGCGCTCGTCGGGCGACCACCAGTATCCGGTGCGGCGATCCATTTCCTCCTGCGCGACGAATTCCGCCTCGCCGAAGTGGACCGTGCCGCCCCCTCCGGTGGTGACAGCCCGCGCGGTGCCGCCGCTCAGCGGCTGGACGAACACGTTCTGGTCGCGGACGAACGAGACGAAGCCGCCCTTGGGGCTGACCACCGGGTTCAGCTCGCCACCGGGCGTGTTGGTCAGCCGCGTGACCTTGCCGTCGAGCCCTGCGAGATACAGGTCGCCGTCGAGCGGCACGAGGATCGACTTGCCGTCGGGCGCCCAGTCATACGCGACGATGCCCTTCTGCCCGCCGATCCGCGCACGCTCGCGCTGCATCTTCTCGGCCTCGGTCAGCTCGGCACCGCTGCCGACCTTCTTCGAATCGACCAGCATCCGCGCCGCCCCGGTTGCGGTATCGACCGCCCAGAGATCGAAGCGCTCCTTCTCATCGTCGCGGTTGCGCAAGCTCGTCAGCAGCGTGCCGTCCGGCGACAGCCGCACCGCGCGCGGTTGAGAGCCAGACAGGTCCGGATTGCCGAAGACGCGTGCCATCGTCAGATCGCCGGGCTTAGCCGCCTCGACGGGCTTGACCGGCTCGGCGGGCGCTACCGCCGGGGCCACCTGATCAGCAGCCATCGCGGCGGTTCCGACCGAAGCAAGCGCAAGCCCGAGCAACCATGTTCGCATCCTGTAGACTCCGTGGGATCATCCCGCCGGATACCGCCCGACGGCCCGAAGATGTTCGGTGGCGCGTTATCGCGACGGCATGAGGCGGCGTAAAGGGCGCATCGCAACGACGATCTCGGCCATTCCGATTGCCGACCGATGAGCATGAGATAATTACCACCGCGTAAACCGCGTCTTTACGCGCTTCGTTTAAACGGACCGACGAGAACCCCGCCGTGGACGATCGTTCCACGGCGCAGCACGACCGGAGTATGATGGTCTCGACCACAATACCGCAGGGCATCGAGCCCGTAGGCGAGCACAGCGCATGGCAGGCGCTCGTCCGGCTGGCCGAGGCCGATAGCAGCGTCGCGCACCCCCATTATCGCCGCCTCGTTGCCGGCGGGCAGGCGGCTCGCAACCTCACCGACGCGGTCCACGCGCTGTGCTCGGTGCACGGCGACCATCCCGGCATGATCGCCGATGTCCTGACAAACGCGGCCCAGCCCGAGGCACAGGACTGGCTGACCGCCGCCGCCGCCGGATTCGTCGACGAGCGCACCTATCTCGCGCAGCTGACTGCCGCGGTCGGCCCGCTGCCCTCGACCCCCGGCCAGGCGGAAACCGAGTCGGCGCTGGTCGGCGAACGCCACGCACTCGAAATGCTCGCCCGGTCCGAGCGGCGCGGCTGCGCGACCGGCGCGGTCGCGGCGCTGCTACTCGATTGGGGGGCGATCCGCGTCATGCTCGATATCGCCGCGGAACGCTTCGGTCTCGCGATCCCCGCACCGACATTTCCATCGGACTCCGACACCGAGGCGGTGATCGCGGAGCTCGGCACGTCCCCCGGCACCCAGCGCGCTATCCTGTTCGGCGCGCAACAGCTGTTCGCGCAGCACCGCGGCCTGTGGTCGCTGCTCGAAGCCCGTGCGAGCGCCCGCGGCGATCTGTAACCGGCTTGCACGGGGCTGCGAAAACCCTCTATCCATACCCGGTATTCAGAACCGGACGGGACATCGCATGAAGCGCTTCGAGGGCACCCAGAGCTACGTCGCGACCGACGATTTGAAGGTTGCGGTCAACGCCGCCGTGACGCTGCGCCGCCCGCTGCTGATCAAGGGCGAACCCGGCACCGGCAAGACCGTGCTCGCCTACGAGATCGCCAAGGCGCTCGGCGCGCCGCTGATCGAGTGGAACATCAAGTCGACCACCAAGGCGCAACAGGGCCTGTACGAATATGACGCGGTCGCCCGCCTGCGCGACGGCCAGCTCGGCGATGCGCGCGTCCACGACATCGGCAATTATATCCGCAAGGGCAAATTGTGGGAGGCGTTCACGCAGCCCGCGCCACCCGTGCTGCTGATCGACGAGATCGACAAGGCCGATATCGAGTTTCCGAACGACCTGTTGCAGGAACTCGATCGGATGGAATTCCACGTCTACGAGACCAAGGAAACCGTCCGCGCGGTCGAGCGCCCGATCGTCATCATAACCAGCAACAACGAGAAGGAGCTGCCCGACGCGTTCCTGCGCCGCTGTTTCTTCCACTACATCAAGTTTCCCGATCGCCAGACCATGCAGGCGATCGTCGACGTGCATTTCCCCGGCATCCAGAAAATCCTCGTCAACAAGGCGATGGACCTGTTCTACGACGTGCGCGACGTACCCGGCCTCAAGAAGAAGCCGTCGACCAGCGAGTTGCTCGACTGGTTGAAGCTGCTGCTGCACGAGGACATGCCGCTCGACATCCTCCAGAACCGCGACCCG
The DNA here is from genome assembly GCF_004343105.1 of Sphingomonas sp. PP-CC-3A-396. NCBI lineage: Bacteria > Pseudomonadati > Pseudomonadota > Alphaproteobacteria > Sphingomonadales > Sphingomonadaceae > Sphingomonas > Sphingomonas sp. PP-CC-3A-396. The sequence goes on from NZ_SLYF01000004.1 coordinate 100,917, forward strand.
ACCAAGGCGATTCCGCCGCTCCACGGCGCGCTTCTGAAGAACGAACAGGACGTCATGCTCTTCGAACGCCTCGCGTTCATGGCGAAACGCCAGAAGAACCAGGGGTAAGGACGACCTTAACCTGACCGCGCCATAGCTGCCGGACCGTTGCAATCCTCCCCCGCAAGGGAGAGGTGGCGCCGTAGGCGACGGAGGGGGAGGACACGAAACCGATGTTGCCTCTCACCTCCCCCTCCGTCAGGCTACGCCTGCCACCTCCCCCTGGCGGAGGAGGATCGACAGGTTCGCGCGAACGCACGCCGCGAACCTTCCACATGGCACTCGCGCTCGCTGCAATCACCCTTCTCGGCCTCGCCCTCCGTCTGTGGAGCGCGCGCGGTGGCCTGTGGGTCGACGAAGCCTGGTCCGCCGTCATGGTCGAGCGTGCCCGGACCCCGCTCGGGATCTTCACCGCGATCAACCATGACAACAACCATCATCTGAACAGCCTGTGGATGTGGCTGTGCGGCTACGGCGCACCGCCGCTCGCACTGCGCGCGCTGTCGATCGCCACGGGGACCGCGACGATCCTCGTCGCTGCCGCGATCGGCGCGCAGCGCAGTGCCCGCCACGCACTCGTCGCGGCCGCGCTCTTCGCGGTGTCGCCGATCATGGTCGATTACGGTTCGGAAGCGCGGGGCTACATGCCGATGCTGCTCGCGCTGATGACGATGGTCTGGATCGTCCAGCGCTGGCTTGCCGCGGCTGAGGACACACGGTGGCCGAGGTGGCGACTGGCCGCACTCGCCACGCTCGGGCTGTTCTCGCAACTGACGATGGTGTTCGGCCTCTGCGCGATCACCCTCTGGATCGCGGTCGCGCTGCGAAATCGTCATCCTGCGGACGTTGCGACGGCCCGCACGATCCGCCTCCTGTTGCCGACGATCGTCGCGACCGCAGCCGTGTTTGGCGTCGTGCTGGGCGCCGCCGCCGTGAGCCCCACCGGCATGCAGGTCGGCGATTACGTCGCGTTCTCGCCCGCCGCGATGGGCCATGCGCTTGTCATGATGGTCGCGTCCAGTGTCGGCGGGCTCGCCGCACCGGCGTGGGTCGCGGGCGTCGTGACGATCGGTATCGGGCTCGCGCTCGTCGCGATCGTCCGGAGACGCGAGCCGGTCGCGATCTTCTATCTCGCCGCGATCGTCGGCCTCCCGCTCGGCCTCGCCGTCCTCCGCGTCGGCAACACCGGCATGCCGCGCTATTTCCTCCTGTCTTCGCTCGCGATCCTCCTGCTGCTTGCGCGCCTGCTCGCCGACGGCCTCGGCAAGCGCCGCACGATCCGCTTCGTCAGCATGGTCATTCTCGCCACGATCGTCGCCGCGAGCATCCGCGACGATCTTTCCGAATCAGCGTTGCGCCGGGGGGATACCGGCGCCGCGATCGCGGCGATGGCAGCGCTCGACCCATCAGGCGCGACCGTGCTCGTCGATCATCTCCGCCCGATCGCCACGTTGCGCGTCGGAGCCGCCGAACGCGGCTATCCGCTTTCGATCGCGCAGGATTGCCCCGCGGCGGAGTTCCTGCACCTTGATCTCGACGACGATGCCCCGGCCGCGAGCACGGTGGTACGATGCGCCGCGCGTTACCGCCTGCTGATCGTCAAACGACGCGCGCTCCTGTCCGGCGTCGACTGGGCGCTGTATGCCCGCGGCGATCTGCCCGAAAAACGCGGCAGAGCCCCTCGTTAACCATAGGCCGCAACCGACCAGTCATCAGCCGCTTGATACCGTCGGCCCATGAAGCGACTCCCCCGAACGCTCCTTGCCATCGCCCTCACCGCATCGGCTGCCAGCGCCAGTGCCAGCTCGCTGCTTAATTATGTCGGCGAATGCGTGCCGTTCGCACGCGCCGCATCGGGCATCCAGATCTACGGCAACGCCTGGACCTGGTGGGAGCAGGCCGACGGCAAGTACGAACGCACGCACAAGCCCAAGGAAGGCGCGGTGATCGTATTCGAGAAGACCAAGCGCCTACCGATGGGTCATGTCGCGGTCGTCAGCCGGGTGGTCGAGAAGCGCGTCGTCATGCTCACCCACGCCAACTGGTCGCGCCAGAACGGCGAGCGCGGCCATGCCGAGCAGGACGTCACGCTGTTCGACGTCTCGCGCAACAACGACTGGAGCGACGTGAAGGTCTGGTACAAGGACGTCGACGGCCTCGGCGGCGGGATCTACCCGGTCTACGGCTTCATCTACGGCCACGCGCATGCGGCCGCCGAACTGACGAGCCGCAACCCCGATTACGTAGGTGCACTGATCGACGCCTATGTTCCGGTAAGCGGCGAACCCATCGCCCGGTAATCCGTCATCCTGACGAAAGTCAGAATCCAGAGCCAAGAAAGACAGCGTTCGTAACCCTGGATCCTGACTTTCGTCAGGATGACGGCGCGAATGGATTGCCGCCACCCTTCAAACCGTGCCACCACCGTATTCGAAAAGACGGTGAGGATAGCGATGCGGTTCAAGGCTCTTACGACGGTCACGCTGGCCTTGCTCGCGACCACCGCCCCCACAACCGTCGGCGCACAGAAGGAAAAGTCCCCGCCCCCCGGCGGCGACATCCCCGCCAAGTTCGTCCCCGCCAATACGAGCTTCGACTTCGACCGCCGCGAAGTCGACATCAAGATGCGCGACGGCGTCACGCTCCACGCGGTCATCGTCCAGCGCAAGGGGCTCACCGACGCGCCGATCCTGCTCCAGCGCACGCCCTACAACGCCGAAAGCGCGGCAAGCCGGTTCTCCAGCCCCAGCGGCGCGATGAACCTGCGCGCGTCCGACGCGATGTTCTTCGACGCCGGCTATATCCGCGTCTTCGAGGACGTCCGCGGCAAGAACGGCTCGAATGGCGCATACATCAACGAGCGCCCGCTGATCGGCCCGCTCAACAAGACGAAAGTCGATCACTCCACCGACGCCTACGACACGATCGACTGGCTCGTTAAGAACCTGAAAAACAGCAACGGCCGGGTCGGCATCATTGGCGGCAGCTATGACGGCATGATGGCCGCGATGGCGCTGGTGAACCCGCATCCTGCGCTGAAAGCCGCCGTCCCGATGAACCCGGTGATCAACACCTGGAAGGGCGACGACGACTTCCACGGCGGCGCGTTCCGCCAGATCGGCTACGACTATTACTACACGCAGGACGCGGCCAAAGGCGAAGCCGGCGACCTCTGGCGCGACGCCTACGACGATTACGACACATTCCTGCGCGCCGGTTCCGCCAGCGCGTTCGTGAAAAGTCGCGGGCTGGAGCAGTTGCCCTTCATCAACCGCCTCCACGATCACCCGACCTACGACGCATTCTGGCAAGGCCAGGCGCTCGAGACGATCCTGCCCAAGCAACCACAGACCGTGCAGACGCTCTGGGTCGCCAGCCAATGGGATCAGGAGGACATCTACGGCGCGGTTGCGGCCTACGAAGCCGTGTCGAAAGTCGACCCCAACCACGTCAACCACCTCGCGCTCGGCCCCTGGGCGCACGGCGGCGCGAACGGTGACGGCTCGACGCTAGGCGCGATCCGCTTCGACGCCGACACCGCGCTCTGGTTCCGCAAGAACGTGCTGCTCCCGTTCCTCGACGGCGCGCTGAAGACCGGCGCGACACCGCCCGCGCTCGCCCCCGTCACCGCGTTCCAGACCGGCACCAACCAGTGGCAGACGCTCGCCGGCTGGCCAAACGCGTCCGCCACGCAGAAACTCTACTTCCAGCCCGCCAGCGGCCTGGCGCCGACCGCCCCCGCGCAGGACGGCCACGACGACTATATCTCCGACCCCGCCAAGCCGATCCCCTACCGCCTCCGCCCGATCCGCCCGACGTACGCGACCGGCTCGACCTGGCGGCAATGGCTGGTCGACGACCAGCGCCCCTTCTCCGATCGCACCGACGTTCTGACCTACCAGACTCCGCCGCTGACCAGCCCCGTCGCGATCGCCGGCGCGCCCGTCGCGGACCTGATCGCCAGCACCACCGGCACCGACGGCGATTTCGTGGTGAAGCTGATCGACGTCTACCCCGCCGAATATTCCGACAAGCCCGAGATGGGTGGCTATCAGCTCGCCGTCTCGATGGACATTCTGCGCGGCCGCTACCGCGATAGCTTCGAGAAGCCGACGCCGATCGTCGCCGGCCAGCCGACGCATTTCCGCGTCGTGCTACCCAACGCCAGCCACGTCTTCCTCCCAGGCCACCGCATCATGGTCCAAGTCCAGTCGAGCTGGTTCCCGCTCTACGATCGCAACCCGCAGACCTACGTCCCCAACATCTTCGACGCGACGCCCGCCGACTACCGCAAGGCCACGATCAGCGTCTTCCACTCGGCCGCGCAGCCCAGCGCGATCGAACTGCCGATCGCCGCCGCCAAGTGACGGAGTGACCTCATGTTCCTGAACTTTCTCGACGAACTCCGCAGCGCCGGCATCCCCGCCAGCCTCAAGGAGCACCTCATCCTGCTGGAGGCGCTCGATGCCGAGGTGATCGAGCGGACGCCCGAGGATTTCTACTACCTCTCCCGCGCGGTGTACGTGAAGGACGAGGGGCTGCTCGACAAGTTCGACCAGGTCTTCGCCAAGGTCTTCCGCGGCCTCGCCACCAGCTACGGCACGCCCGCCGGCGAAGTCCCCGAGGACTGGCTGAAGGCGGTCGCCGAGAGATTCCTGACCCCCGAGGAGATGGCCGCGATCAAGTCGCTAGGCTCGTGGGACGAGATCATGGAGACGCTGAAGAAACGCCTCGAGGAGCAGAAGGAACGCCATCAGGGCGGCAGCAAATGGGTCGGCACCGGCGGCACGAGCCCGTACGGCAACGGCGGCTACAACCCCGAAGGCGTCCGCATCGGCGGCGAAAGCACGCACAAGCGTGCGCTCAAAGTCTGGGACCAGCGCGAGTTCCGTAACCTCGACAACACCAAGGAACTCGGCACCCGCAACATCAAGGTCGCGCTGCGCCGCCTGCGTCGCTTCGCCCGCGACGGCGCCGCCGACGAACTCGACATCGACGGCACGATCGCCGGCACCGCGCGCCAAGGCTATCTCGACATCGTCATGCGCGCCGAGCGCCGCAATGCGGTGAAACTGCTGCTGTTCCTCGACGTCGGCGGCTCGATGGATCCGTTCGTGAAGCTGTGCGAGGAACTCTTCTCGGCGGCGACGACCGAGTTCAAGAACCTCGAATTCTTCTACTTCCACAACTGCCCCTACGAGGGCGTGTGGAAGGACAACACGCGGCGCTTCGCGGAGCGCACGCCGATGTGGGATCTGCTCCACAAATACGGCCACGACTACAAGCTGATCTTCGTCGGCGACGCGTCGATGAGCCCGTACGAGATCACCCATCCCGGCGGCTCGGTCGAGCATTTCAACGAGGAGCCGGGCGCGGTGTGGATGCAGCGGCTGACGAACACCTATCCGGCGGCGGCGTGGCTCAACCCGGTGCCCGAGGCGCAATGGGGCTATTCGCAGTCGGTGCGGATCATCCGCGAGCTGATGACCGACCGGATGTACCCGCTGAGCCTCGCCGGGCTCGACGATGCGATGCGCGAGCTGACGCGCAAGCGGTGAGTTTGGCGCGGCAAGCGGCTGACCGTAACGGAACCGTCACGGACGCGATCGGTTTATCGGGCATCATCCCCTACCAAAGGACAAGCCCTATGTCGTCGATCCCCAACTCGGCAATGCCGCACGCCAAGGTCCATCACGACGACGACCACAAGCCGAAGCCCGACGCGAAGAAGACGTCGGCGACCAGCGACTGGGTCGAGGACGCGACCGATGCGGCGAAGGCCGGCCTCGCGACTGCGACGGATGCGGTGAAGTCGCACCCGAAGACGGCTATCGCGGTCGGCGCTACGGTGATTGCGGGGATCGCAGCGGCGATCGCAGCGCCGGCGTTGCGCGCGAAGGACGCGGCGGACAAGAAGGCGCCGCCGAAGAAGCCCGAGCCGAAGAAGCCGGCCAAGGCCAAGAAGCCCCACTGATACAACGCCGCAGCCCCCACGCTGTCTACCACCCCGGCGAAGGCCGGGGCCCAATTGGGGGACGTCGCTAACTAAGCGCACGCTTCGTTACCGCAACCTTTCCAATTGGGCCCCGGCCTCCGCCGGGGTGGGAGCAGGTAAAGTGCGGTTACCGCGAAGCGCGTGCGAGTAACACAAATCAGCCCTCACCTCATTGTTCTCCCGCGAAGGCGGGAGCCCAGACTGGGCTCCCGCCTTCGCGGGAGAACAAGCTTACTGGTCACAAGGGACAAGCGTAAGCCGCCCCCTTAAACCCGATCCACAACCCCACCAGCCATCGCCACCGGAACCCCAGTCGTCCCTGGAAAGCTGATCGCCAGCCCCTTCAACGTCCGCACCGCCATATACGCGAACCCCTCGGCCTCCAACGCATCGCCGTTCCACCCGAGCACATCGGTAGGCTCCACCACCAGCCCGGTCCGCGCGGCGATCATCGCCAGCATCGTCGGATTATGCCGACCGCCCCCCGCGACCAGCAACCGCACCGGCCGAGCCGGCAAATGCCGCAAAGCCTCCGCCACAGTCGCCGCCGTAAACGCGGTCAAAGTCGCCGCGCCGTCCGCAGCCGACAACCCCCGAGCCGGCTGGATAGTAAAGTCATTCCGATCCAGAGACTTCGGCGGAGGCGCATCGAAAAACGGATGATCGAGCATCGCCGTCAGCACCGTCTCGTCCACCCGCCCGGACGCCGCCAACGCCCCCCCGGCATCATACCGCGCGCCAGTCTCCGCCTCGACCCAGCTATCGATCAGCCCGTTAGCCGGCCCGGTATCGAACGCCACCAGCCCATCGCGGTCCATCATCTGCGCCCGCTCCGGCGACATCTCGCGCGAATCATGCATGTCCGTCCCGCCGGGAATGAAGGTGATGTTCCCCACCCCACCAAGGTTCAGCACCGCGACCGGCCCCTCGAGCCCCGCCGCCAATGCCGCATGATACACCGGCAGCAACGGCGCGCCTTGTCCGCCAGCCGCAACATCCGCCGAGCGAAAATCCGACACCGTCGTGATCCCGGTCGCCCGCGCTACCGCCGCCCCGTCGCCGATCTGCCACGTCCAGCGCCGATCCGGCCGATGCGCGATCGTCTGCCCGTGGAAGCCGATCACGTCGACATCCGCCGCCGCAACCCCCGCATCCGCCAGCAACTTATGCACCGCAAACACATGCGCGCGCGTAATGAGTTCGCCAGCAGCGACCACCGGCGGACTGGCACGCGGCTTGTCGAACGTCAGCGCCATCCGCGTAGCCTCCGCCAGCTGCGCCCGCGCCGAATCCGAATACGGCTCGCCGCGAAACGCGATCGGCCGCACGAACACCTCGCCGTCGGTCTCGATCAACGCCGCGTCGATCCCGTCGAGCGACGTTCCCGACATCAGTCCAATCGCCAGCATATCGGTTCCTTCCCGCGCAAGATCTCCACCCATGGCGGATGCATTTTCCGCCGCCTAGAAAAAACCGAACTTTGCGCCTATGTGCGCGGGCTTCATGGCAACAACACTCCCCTCCCCGCCGAAGATCGGCATGGTCTCGCTCGGCTGTCCGAAGAACCTCGTCGATAGCGAACGGATCCTCACGCAGCTGCGCGGCGACGGCTACCAGATGTCGCCCGATTACGCTGGCGCCGACATCGTGCTGGTCAACACCTGCGGCTTCCTTGATTCCGCCAAGGAGGAAAGCCTCGAGGCGATCGGCGAGGCGATTGCCGAGAACGGCCGCGTCATCGTCACCGGCTGCATGGGCAAGGAAGCCGACGCGATCCGCGCGCGCTTCCCGCAGGTCCTCGCGATCACCGGCGCGCACGAATACGAGCAGGTCGTCGGCGCGGTCCACGAGGCGGCACCGATGCCGCCGTCCGCGTTCCTCAACCTGATCCCCGACGCCGGCCTCAAGCTGACCCCGCGCCACTACAGCTATCTGAAGATTTCGGAAGGCTGCAACCACCGCTGCTCGTTCTGCATCATTCCAAGCTTGCGCGGCGATCTCGTCAGCCGCCGCCCCGATGCGATCCTGCGCGAGGCTGAAAAGCTGGTCGAAGCCGGCACCAAGGAATTGCTGGTCATCAGCCAGGACACCTCGGCGTACGGCGTCGACCTGCGCCACGCCAGCTGGCCGGTGAAGCCCGGCGGCCCGATGTCGCGCAACGAAGCCCGAGACGTCCGCGCGCACATGACCGATCTCTCGCGCGAACTCGGCAGAATCGCGCCGTGGGTCCGCCTCCACTACGTCTACCCCTACCCGCACGTCGACCACGTCATTCCGTTGATGGCGGAAGGCCTCGTGCTGCCGTATCTCGACATCCCCTTCCAGCACGCCGCGCCATCGGTGCTGCGCCGGATGAAGCGCCCCGGCAACGACGCGAAGGTGCTCCAGCGCATCCACAACTGGCGGACGATCGCGCCCGACATCACGATCCGCTCGACCTTCGTCGTCGGCTTCCCCGGCGAGACCGAGGAGGATTTCCAGTACCTGCTCGACTGGCTCGACGAAGCGCAGCTCGACCGTGTCGGCGCATTCCGCTTCGAACCGGTCGAAGGTGCGGCAGCGAACCTGCTCCCCGACCACGTGCCCGAAGAGCTCAAGGAAGAGCGCTACGCCCGCATCATGGAAAAGACCGCGGCGATCTCCGCGGCCAAGTTGCAGGCCAAGATCGGTCGGACGCTCGACGTCATCATCGACGCGGTCGACGAAGAAGGCGCAACTGGCCGTTCGCAGGCGGATGCACCCGAAATCGACGGCGAAGTCTTCCTCCGCGATGCCGGCCACCTGACGGTCGGCGACATCGTTCCGGTTACGATCGAGGACGCCGACGATCACGACCTCTACGGCGTCCCGGCCTAAATCCCTCCGTCACCCCGGACTTGTTCCTGGGTCCACCGTTCCGCAAGCTCGATAGCATCCGATACGCGGAACGGTGGATGCCGGAACGAGCCCGGCATGACGGAAAAGTCAGACGACGTTGCGGCCGGTGAACAGCTTCACCAGAACGACGATGACCGCGATCACCAGCAGGATGTGGATCAGTCCGCCCGCGACATGGAAGGCGAAGCCTGCCAGCCAGAGGATCAGCAGGATGACGGCGATGGTATAGAGCATAGTTGTGTCCCCTAAGACGTGAAAAGGCTCCCGGCCCCGCGATGAAACGTGCGTTTATCACGCCCTGTTCCGTCAACATTTCTGTCACATCCTAACCCGTTCAACCGCCACGGAATTAAAAATCACAGCGTTGCGTGCATCATCCGCTTCTGCTTCGATACGGACATGATCCTCCGCCTTCTCGCCGTCGCCGCGCTGCTGCCGGCCCCCGCCCTCGCGCAATCGCTCACCCCCGTCGAAACCGCGCAGATCGACACGCTGGTCACCGGCGCGCTCGGCGATACCGGCGTGCCCTCAGCCTCGATCGCGGTGGTGCGCGGCGGCCGGATCGTGTTCGCGAAGGCGTACGGCAAACCGTCCGAGGCGATCGCCGTCGCGGACCCCAAGCTCCCCTACCAGATCGCCTCGATCTCCAAGCAATTCACCGCCGCCGCGATCCTGCTGCTCGAAGACGAAGGCAAGCTCAGCCTCGACGACACTGTCGCCAAATACATCCCCGGCATCACCGGCGGCGACCGCATCACGATCCGGCAGCTGCTCAGCCACACCTCCGGCCTCCAGGATTACTGGCCTCAGGACTACAGTTTCGCGGCGATGGCCAAGCCCGTTACCCCGCAGCAGATCGTCGATCGCTGGGCCAAGAAGCCACTCGATTTCCAACCCGGCACGCAGTGGCAATATTCCAACACCGGCTATGTGGTGGCCGGCATGATCGTCGAGAAGGTCGCGCACCAGCCGCTGCTGAGCTTCCTCCAACAACGCATCTTCAATCCGCTCGACATCCGCGCGCTCGATCAGAACAAGGCGATCGGCAAGGCCTTCCCCCAAGGCTATGGCCGCTTCGCGCTAGGCCCGGTCCGCCCTGAGACGCCCAGCGCGGATGGCTGGCTCTACGCCGCCGGCGAACTCTCGATGAGCGCGGAAGACCTCGCCAAATGGGATGTCGCACGCCTCAACCGCACCACGCTGCCGGCCGACGACTGGGCCGCACAAGAAACCCCGGTCAAGCTCGCCGACGGCAGCAGCAACGGCTACGGCCTTGGCGTCTTCACCGGCAGCGCGAACGGCCGCCGCTACGTCGAGCACAGCGGCGAAGCGGTCGGTTTCCTGTCCGAGAACACCGTCTATCCCGACGACAAGGCGGCCATCGTCGTCCTCACCAACAGCTGGTTCAGCGACGCAACTGGCCGCATCGCCGCCGGGGTCGCCAAGATCGTCCTGCCGCCCGCGCCCGCCAACGCCGAAGACACCGCCGCGCTCGCCCGCGCCCGCGCCGTCTACGACCAGCTCCGCACCGGCACGCTCGATAGGAAAGGCCTCACCGAAGACGCGAATTACTATTTCAAGCCGGTCGCGCTCGCCGACTACAAGACGAGTCTGAGCGCGCTCGGCGAACCCACCGCATTCGTACAAACCGGCAAGACCCGCTTGCGCGGCGGGTTCGTCAACCGCACCTACCGCATCACCTATCCCGACCGCACGCTCTCGCTCAGCACCTATGCCGAGCCCGGCGCGAACGGCCGGTACGAACAACTTTTGGTGGCGCCTGCTCAATGACCGACTTCGCTTCGATGCTGCAACCCGACCGCGGCCAGCCCGCACGGACGATCCACGTCGTCCACCCCGACGCGTATGAAGGCTGGCTCGCCAAACAGTCGCAGCGCATCCGTACGACTGTCGCCGCACACCGCCTGACCGGCAAGCCCGGCGATCGCGCGGTGCTGCCAGGCGACACCGCCGACAACTGGTCGATGCTGCTGGTCTGCAACGAGGCGCTGACCTCGCCGTGGCGGATCGCCTCGCTCGGCGCCTCGCTGCCGGCGGGAACATACCGTCTCGCGGAGGGACCAGTCGGCGCGGCCGGGCTAGGCTGGATGCTCGCCCAGCACCAGTTCAAGCGGTACGTGAAGCCCGACGCGACCGGCCCCCGTGTCCTCTTGACCGCAGACGCCGCGCATATCGGCGAGACGGTCCGCCTCGCCGAAGCCACTGCGCTCGTCCGCGACCTCGTCAACACCGGCGCCTCCGACATGGGCCCCGCCGACCTGGAAGCCGCTGCCGAGACGTTCGCCAAACGCCACGGCGCGACCGTCGCGACCACGCGCGGCGATGCGCTCGCGACCGGCTACCCGATGATCCACGCGGTCGGCCAAGCCGCGAGCAAGGACCGCGCGCCACGGCTGATCGAACTCGAATGGGGCGACCCTTCGCATCCTCGCATCGCGCTGGTCGGCAAGGGCGTCACCTTCGACACCGGCGGGCTCGACATCAAGCCGTCCGCGGGTATGCGGCTGATGAAGAAGGATATGGGCGGCGCCGCGCACGCGCTGGCGCTGGCGAGCCTCGTGATGGCGGCCAAGCTCCCGGTCCGTCTGCATCTGCTGATTCCCGCGGTGGAAAACTCCATCGCCGGCAATGCCTTCCGCCCTGGCGACGTCCTAGCCACACGGAAAGGCCTGACAGTCGAGAACACAAATACTGACGCCGAAGGTCGCCTCGTGCTCGGCGACGCACTGACCAAGGCGGGCGAGAGCAACCCGGAGCTGATCCTCGACTTCGCCACCCTGACCGGCGCAGCGCGAGTCGCGCTGGGGCCCGACCTGCCGCCGCTGTTCACCGACGACGAGGCACTCGCCGCGGACCTGCTTGCGGCTGGGATCGACCAGACCGACCAGATGTGGCGCCTGCCGCTCTGGAACGCCTATGATGATATGTTGAAGTCCGACGTCGCGGACATGGTCAACGCGCCCGACGGCGGCTTTGCGGGCGCGGTCACGGCAGCGCTGTTCCTTCGCCGGTTCGTCCCGAAGAATACCGCGTGGGCCCACCTCGACGTCTTCGCTTGGCGACCATCGACGAAGCCGGGCCGACCAAAGGGTGGCGAGGCCTACGCCCTACGCGCCGCGTTTGCGATGTTGGCGAAGCGTTACAGCTGACCCGTTCCCCCGCGGAGGCGGGGGTCCAGGGTTACGAGAGTTACCCTATGAGATCCTGGGCCCCCGCCTCCGCGGGGGAACGAAGAGGCCGCAAAGCGACAAGGCCGTCTTTAAGCCAGTCACCCCGGACTTGTTCCGGGGGCCACCGTTCAGCAAAGTCTCAGTCCGCTTATATGCGGCACCGTGGATGCCGGAACGAACCCGGCATGACGGGAAGGCGATGTCACCCCGTCGCGAACTGCCCGAACGGCAGCAGCTTATCCGCTAGCGCCTTGGTCGCATTCGCATCACCAGCCCTCAACGGCACCAACACCGCCAGCGCCGCCTTCCGCACATACCCGTCGATCGCACTCGGCGTCGGCGCCTTGCTCGCGGTCTCGACCAAGGCCCGTCCCCGAGCATCGTTCGGATCCAGCTCCAGCCGCAATAACCCCGCCAGCCCGGCGAACATCGCACGATTGCCGCCCAAGGCCACCGACTTGTCGAGCGCCTCCAATCCGGTCGCCTTCTGCGCGCCCGCCACCGCACGCCCGACGAACCGCCCGAGCTTCGCGATCACCCCGACGTGCCACGCGCCCAGCGCCGCCTGCGCCTCGGCATTGCGAGGATAGCGCGTCACCAGCGCCTCATATTGCTTCCGTGCGGCGATCGCCTGCCCGCGATTGCCGAGCAGTTTCGCGCGATAGCCGTTCGCCATCGCCTGGATGATCGCCGCCTCCGGATCGTTCGGCGACCGGCTCAGCGCCTGCCCCGCCGCCGCCGCCGCCTTGTCGATCCGCGCCAAAGCCACGTTCCGGTCGCGATCGACAAACCCGGCCTGGGTCAGCAGTTCACGCGGAGTCTCCGCCCGAGCGGGGATCGCAGTGACAACCGCACAGACCGCGATCGAGGCGCCCACGCACCCGGGAATCCACCTGGCCATATCAACCCTCGCACCAAAGCAGCGTCACGCCGATCAGCGATCCGACCACCGAATCGCCAATTAATCATAAGACGCTAGGGTTTATCGGGACTTAACGATTTTCAACGCAAGCCATCGCCGCACGCGACTATAACGAGGCCGCCGCCTCGATGATCGGCACGAATTTGTCTGCCGTCAGGCTTGCCCCGCCGACCAGCGCCCCGTCGACGTTCGGCGTGTCGAGGATCGACGCCGCATTCGCCCCCGTCACCGAGCCGCCATACAGGATCCGCACCCCCGCCGCCGCATCGCCGATCAGCATCCGCAGTTTCGCCCGTGCAATCGCATGGATCGCCGCAATCTCTTCCAACGTAGGCGTCCGCCCCGTGCCGATCGCCCAGCGCGGCTCATAGGCCAGCGTAAACCAGCTGCCGTCGGCATTGTCGGGCACCGACTTCTCAATCTGCGCCTGCACCACGCGCTCCGCACGATCCGCGTCGCGCTCCGCCTCGGTCTCGCCGCAACACAGGATGACGTGCAGCCCCTGCCGCCGCGCCGCCGCAGCCTTCGCCCAAGCGTCGTGGCTGGTCTCATGCTGATCCGCGCGCCGCTCCGAATGCCCGACGAGCGTGAACGACGCGCCGACCTCCTTGACCATTCCCGCCGAGACGCATCCGGTATGCGGGCCGGAGTCTGCCTCGTGGACGTCCTCCGCGCCGATCGCGAGACCCGGCACGCGCTCCGACGCCGCGGCGATCAACGTGAATGGCACCGCGACCGACACGTCGATCCCCGGCGCAGCACTCGCTGCCGCAGCGATCGCCTCGAGTTCGACGAGCATCGCCCGCGACCCGTTCATCTTCCAGTTTCCGGCTACAAGCTTACGCCGCATCGTCATCTCCCAGATATTTTGCCCAGCGATAGCGCCACACCCGCACCGCACAACCCCGCACGACCTGATCGCCGCGTGACGCGCCCGACTTGAAGAGCCGCCCGCGCCCCCGTAAAGCAACCCCGTTCTATCCCTGTCGATCGGCTGTCCATGCTCGCTTTCTTCCGCCGTCTTACCCACTCCAGGGTCGGCGTGATCATTACCTTCCTCGTGCTCGGCGTGATCGCGCTCGCGTTCGCCGCGGGTGACGTCACCGGCCTGAGTTCGATGACGGGCGGCGCCGGGATCACCGGCGGCGACGTTGCCAAGGTCGGCAAGGCCGAGGTCACCGCGAACGAAGTCAAGACGCAGGCGCAGACGCAGCTCGAAGGCTTCCGCCAGGAACAGCCGACGCTCGACATGGCGACGTTCGTCAACCAGGGCGGGCTCGACGGCACGCTCGACCGGATCATCTCCAGCATGGCGCTCGAGCAGTTCGGCCGTGCACAGGGCATGGTCGTCAGCAAGCGCGCCGTCGACGGCCAGATCGCCAGCATCCCGGCGTTGCAGGGCCCGACCGGCAAGTTCGACGAGAACCTCTATCGCCAGGTGCTTGCCCAGCGGAAGCTGACCGACGCGCAGATCCGCAGCGACATCGTTCGTGATACGTTCGCGCAGCAATTGACGATCCCCAGCACCGGTGCGACGCAGGTGTCGAGCCAGCTCGCGCTTCCCTACGCTTCGCTGCTCCTCGAAAAGCGCACCGGAACGATCGGCTTCATCCCCGCCGCAATCGTCCCCGCCGGCCCGGCGCCGAGCGACGCCGACCTGAACACTTTCTACAAGCGCAACATCGCGCGCTACACCGTCCCTGAGCGCCGGATCGTCCGCTACGCGATCGTCTCGCCAGACCGGGTCAAGGCGCAGGCGGTTCCGACCGACGCCGAGATCGCCAAGGCCTATCAGCAGGACCGCGCAAAATACGCCGCGACCGAGAAGCGCACGATCACGCAGGTTGTCGTCGCCGATCAGGCCGGCGCGACCGCGCTCGCCGCCAAGGTGAAGGCCGGTACCAGCCTCGCCGACGCCGCCCGCGCTGCCGGTCTCGAAGCCTCCACGCAGACCGGCGTCGAGAAGGCCGCCTATGCCAACACCGCGTCCGCACAGGTCGCAGATGCCGTGTTCGCCGCCGCGAGCGGTGCGGTGATCGGCCCGGTCCGCACGCAGCTCGGCTGGACCGTCGCCAAGGTCGACAAGATCGAGAACGTCGCCGGTCGCTCGCTCGACCAGGTCCGCGGTGAGATCGCCGCTGCACTCGGCATCCAGAAGGCGGCCGCCGCACTGTCCGACGTCCACGACAAGATCGACGACTCGCTCTCGAAGAACGCGACCTTCGACGAAGTGATCGCCGACCAGAAGCTCGCGGCCGTGACCACGCCTGCGCTGATCGCGAGCGGCGTCAATCCGGATGACGCGGCCAGCAAGCCCGATCCCGCGATCGCGCCGCTCGTTGCCGCCGCATTCCAAGCGGCTGAAGGCGATGGCCCGCAGCTCGTCCAGCTCGGCACCGATGGCGGTTTCGCCGTCGTCGCGCTCGGCCGCGTCGTCCCCGCGACGCCGCGCCCGCTGGCACAGGTTCGCGCCGCCGTGCTGCAAGATGTAACCGCCGATCGTTCGCGTCAGGCTGCGCGGAAAGTCGCCGCCGACGTGCTCGCGCGGATCAACAAGGGCATGCCGATCCAGCAGTCGCTTTCGCAGACCGGTTTGAAGCTGCCGGCCGCGCGTCCGCTGACCGCCTCGCGTGCGCAGATCGCCGCCGATCCGCGCGGCGCGCCGCCCGCGCTCGCGCTGATGTTCAGCATGGCGCCGAACACCGCCAAGACGCTGGCCGCGCCCGATGACAGCGGCTGGTTCGTCATCAAGCTCGACAGCATCGCCAGTGGCAATGCGGCGGGCAACGACGCCGCGATCAAGGCCGCGCGCGCCAATATCGGCCGCTCGGTCGGTCGCGAATATGTCGAGCAGTTCGCCAAGGCAGTCCGCGCCGATGTTGGCGTGAAGACCAACGCGGCATCGCTCGCCCGCGTCCGCGCCGACCTGCTCGGCCAGGGCGGCACCGGGAACTGATCGCCATGAGCGCGCGGGAAGCTTTGGCCGAGGGGCGCCCCGCGCTCGTCTGGCGTCGTCAGGTCGCCGATACCGAAACCCCGGTCGCAGCCGCGCTGAAGCTGATCGAGCCGGGGCGTGGCGACTTCCTGCTCGAATCGGTCGAGGGCGGCGAGATCCGCGGCCGTCACAGCCTGATCGGCCTCGCGCCCGACCTGCTGTTCCGCGCGCATGGCCACAGCGCCGAGATCAACCGTCATTGGGCGACCGATCGCGAGACGTTCGAGCCGTGCCCGGTGCCGACCCTCGATGCGTTGCGCGCACTGGTCGCCGAATGCCGCGCAGAGGTTCCCGCCGAACTGCCCCGCGCGCTCGCCTGCCTGGTCGGCTATTTCGGCTATGAGACGATCGGTCTGGTCGAGACGCTACCGCAACCGCCGGTCGACCCGCTCGGCCTGCCCGACATGATCTTCGTGCGGCCGACCGTCGTCCTCGTGTTCGACCGCCTGACCGACGCGCTGTATCTCGTCGCACCCGCCTGGCCCGATCCGACCCGTGACGGCGAAGCGATCGTAACCGAAGCCGAAGAGCGTCTCGACGCGGTCGCCGCCAAGCTGGCCAGCACGCCCGTCCCCGCCGCGATCCGCGCCGACGTCGCCGAGCCTGTCTACACGCCTGCGCTACCCGAAGGCCGCTACGGCGAGATGGTCGCCACCGCGAAGGATTACATCCTCGCCGGCGACATCTTTCAGGTCGTGCTCGCGCAACGCTTCAGCACGCCGTTCGCGCTCCCCCCGTTCGAGCTCTACCGCTCGCTTAGGCGGATCAACCCTTCGCCGTTCCTGTATCACCTCGACCTGCCCGGCTTCGCGCTGATCGGCTCGAGCCCGGAAATTCTCGTTCGCGTCCGCGACGACGAAGTGACGATCCGCCCGATCGCCGGCACCCGCCCCCGCGGCAAGTCCGCCGCGGAGGACGAGGCGAACCGCGTCAGCCTGCTCGCCGACCCGAAGGAGCGTGCGGAACATCTGATGCTGCTCGATCTGGGCCGCAACGACGTCGGCCGTGCCGCGGCACCGGGGTCCGTGAAGGTGACTGCCAGCTACGGCGTCGAATTCTACAGCCACGTCATGCACATCGTCTCGAACGTCGTCGGCACGCTGTCCTCCGACAAGGACGCGCTCGACGCGCTGTTCGCTGGCTTCCCCGCCGGCACCGTCAGCGGCGCGCCTAAGGTCCGGGCCTGCCAGATCATTGCCGAACTCGAACCCGAACGCCGCGGTGCGTACGCGGGCGGAGTCGGATATTTCTCACCCGATGGCTCGATGGACTCGTGCATCGTGCTGCGGACGGCGGTGGTGAAGGACGGCACGATCCACGTCCAGGCCGGTGCCGGCATCGTCGCCGATAGCGTCCCCGAATACGAGCAGCGCGAGTGCGAGTCCAAGGCCGGGGCGATTCTGGCAGCAGCGCGAGAAGCGGTCAGCCGGGCTAAGGCGCCGGGCTTCGGGCAGTAAGTCTCGGTGCCCTAGGGCTAAGTTGAGCTCCGTCAGCCTGATCCACCCCGGCGAAGGCCGGGGCCCAAGTGGAAAGGCCGCAGTAACGGACCGCAGCCTTCGTTACCCTAGTCCCCCAAATGGGCCCCGGCCTTCGCCGGGGTGGACGCTCTTCAGGCGGTGAGCGGTCCGACGTATCAAACGCTTACGGCGTGGTCGTCGTCTCGCTAGCCGGCGCCCGACGCTCCTGTGCATAGGCATTGTTCCGTGCGAGGAAGCAGCCCGACTGTCCGCCCGTCCCGACCGCCGAACACGTATCCGGCAACCCGCCAGCCACGCGCCCAAGCTGGTCCATCGACGCGGCACGGTTCACCCAGCTCTGGTTCTGCGCCGCGATCGGCTTGTCGTCGCGCAGCGCCTTCGGAATACGATAGGGCTGATCGAGCGTCGAGCAGACCACCACCTCGCCGTTGGTCGACGGCGGACACTTCTGATCACCGGTCAGCGTAACGCTGCGGATGCGCTGCGGTGGCGAGGCGACCTGAGCATCCTGCGCGAACGCCATGGTGGGAAGTGCAATCAGTGCGGCAAGGACGACGGTACGAAACATGGATCAGGCTCCTTTGAACGAATAACGTCCGTCACACGGCATTGCTCCGCACTGAATGAATGCCTGCGCTGCTTCCGCCATATAGGGGTCGCTCCGACCGATCGCGACCCGCCCGCGACGAAATCGCGATGACCCGGCACGACCGCAGCCCGACGCGGGCATATTGCACCGGGCCCCGCTTAGGCTATGGCGGCGCCATGATCCTCGTCGTCGACAATTACGACAGCTTCACCTGGAACCTGGTCCATTACCTGATGGAACTCGGCGCCGAGGTCGAAGTCGTCCGCAACGATGCGATCTCCGCCGGGCAGGCTCTGTCGTCGGGCGCGGACGCGTTCCTCATCTCCCCCGGGCCCTGCACGCCGACCGAGGCTGGCGTCAGCCTCGACCTGGTCGCGGCCTGCGCGGATGCCGGCAAACCGCTGCTCGGCGTGTGCCTCGGCCACCAGGCGATCGGTCAGCATTTCGGCGGCAAGGTCGAACGCGGTGGCCTGATGCACGGCAAGACCTCGCCGGTTCTCCACGACGATACCGGGCTCTACGCTGGGTTGCCCTCGCCGTTCATCGCCACGCGCTATCATTCGCTGATCGTCAACGCGGTCCCCGACACGCTGGTCGTCAACGCGACCGCGCAGGATGGCACGGTCATGGGCTTCCGCCACGCCACGCTGCCAATCCACGGCGTCCAGTTTCACCCCGAAAGCATTGCGACGGAACACGGCCACGAGATGCTGGCGAACTTTCTCAAGATGGCCGGCATCCCCCACCAACTCCCCTCCCGCCTGCGGGAGGGGTCGGGGGAGGGGCGTGCCGCATCCACGACGTCCGTGAAACAGGAAGCCCCTCCCCTAACCCCTCCCGCAAGCGGAAGGGGAATATGACCACCGTCGCCCTCCTCCCAGACCCCAGCTCGCCCCTCTCCCGCGAATCCGCCCGAGAAGCGTTCGCCGACATCCTCGACGCCCGCGCCAGCGACGACGCGATCGCCATTTTCCTCACCGATCTCGCGACCCGCGGCGAAACCAGCATCGAGATCGCCGAAGCCGCGCGCGCGCTCCGCAACCGGATGATCTTGATCGACGCTCCCGCCGGCGCGATCGACGTCTGCGGCACCGGCGGCGACGGCCACCACACCTTGAACGTCTCGACCGCGGTCGCGCTTGTCGTCGCAGCATGCGGCGTGCCCGTTGCCAAGCACGGCAACCGCGCCGCCTCCAGCAAGGCCGGCGCCGCCGACACGCTGGAAGTTCTCGGCCTCGACATGGACCGCGCCGGCGCCACCGCCGAGGCCAGCCTCAACAAGATCGGCATCGCCTTCCTGTTCGCCGCCAACCACCACCCGGCGATGAAGCGCATCACCCCGATCCGCCAGCGCATCGGCAAGCGCACGATCTTCAACCTGATGGGCCCGCTCGCCAACCCGGCCGGCACCACCCGCCAGCTGATCGGCATCGCCCGCCCCGATTACGTCGCGCTCTATGCCGACGCGCTCGAACAGCTCGGCACCCAAGCAGCGCTGGTCGTCTCGGGCGAAGAAGGCCTCGACGAACTGTCGGGCGCCGGCCCCAGCATCGTCGCCTCGGTCGGCACCGTCGCGCTGCCCGCCAAGGTCGCCCCCGAAGACGCCGGCCTTACCCGCCACGCCATCACCGACATTCGCGGCGGCGACGCGCACCACAACGCCGACGCACTCCGCCGCCTGCTCAAGGGCGAGACCGGCGCCTACCGCGACGCCGTCCTGCTCAACGCCGCCGCCGCCTTGATGGTAGCCGGCACCGTCCCCAACCTTGTCGACGGCGCGGCCAAGGCCGCCGCCGCCCTCGACACCGGCAGCGCCGACGCGCTGCTCGCCCGCTGGATCGCCTACTGACATGACCATGCTCGACCGTATCCTCGAGACCAAGCGCGCCGAAGTCGCAGCGCGCAAGGCAACCACCTCGCTCGCCGATATCGACGCCGGCATCGCCCGCATGTCGAAGCCACGCGGCTTCCGCGCCGCGCTCGACGCCAAGACCGGCTACGCGCTCGTCGCCGAGGTCAAGAAAGCGAGTCCGTCGAAAGGCCTCATCCGCGCCGACTTCGATCCCGTAGCCCACGCCCGCGCATATGAAGCCGGAGGCGCCGCCTGCCTCTCGGTGCTGACCGACGAAAAGTGGTTCCAGGGCTCTGACGCCTACCTGACCGCGGCGCGCGACGCCGTCTCGATCCCCGTGCTGCGCAAGGACTTCATGGTCGACCCGTGGCAGTCGACCGAAGCGCGCGCGATCGGCGCCGACTGCATCCTGATCATCGTCGCAGCACTCGACGACATCCAGATGGCCGAGATCGAGGCCTCCGCGCTCGAATGCGGGATGGACGTGCTGGTCGAGGTCCACGACGCACACGAGATGGAGCGCGCGCTGCGGCTCAAGTCGCGCCTGATCGGCGTCAACAACCGCGACCTGCGCGACTTCTCGGTCGATTTCCAGCGCACCTACGACCTCGTCGGCAAGGCGCCTAAGGACTGCACCTTCGTCGCCGAGAGCGGCCTCACGACGCGCGCGGAACTCGACGCGATGGCCGAGCACGACATTCACTGCTTCCTGATCGGCGAAGCACTCATGCGCCAGGACGATGTCGAAGCGGCAACGCGCGCTCTCGTCGGATGACCGGCCTGACGCACATCGACGAAGCCGGCGCGGCAAGAATGGTCGACGTTGGTGGCAAGGCGGTCACCGCCCGCGAAGCCGTCGCCTCAGGCCGCATCACCATGTCCACCGAAGCCGCCGCAGCGATCGGCGCCGGCACCGCGAAGAAGGGCGACGTCCTCGCCGTCGCGCGCGTCGCCGGCATCATGGCCGCCAAGCGCACGAGCGACCTGATCCCCCTCTGCCACCCGCTCCCGCTGACCAAGGTGGAAATCGACCTCGTGGTGGACGAAACCGGCGTAACCGCCACCGCCACCGCCTCGACCGAAGGCAAGACCGGCGTCGAGATGGAAGCGCTCACCGCCGCCACGGTCACGCTCCTGACGATCTACGACATGGCCAAAGCGATCGACAAGACGATGGTCCTCACCGACATCCGCGTCCGCGCAAAGTCCGGCGGCAAATCCGGCAACTGGGCCGCGTAGAAGAAAACCCTCCCCCCAACGGGGAGAGGGATAGACGCCAAAGGCGGCGAGGGTGAGGGCAAGCCAAGCAGAACGCGCCTAGCCTGGGACTTCAATCCCCACCCATAGCCCATTCATGATCCTCCACGATCGTCGACTCCACCGGCCGCCCCGCCGCATCGAGCGAAGGCTCATACCGAAACCGCTCCTCGATCAACCGGCACGTAAGCGCATCCAACTCCCGGCTCCCGCTCGACCGGGTCACCCGGCACCGAGACACCCGCCCATCGGTCTGGACCAGATACCGCACCGAAACCCGCCCCCGGATCCCCGTCTCGGCCGCCTCGCGCGGATAGTCCGAATCCTTTAGCCGCCCCTTGCGCCACCGCGGCGGCGTCTCCTCACCACCCCCGCCGTCGCCATTGCCATACCCACCGCTCCCGGTGCCATTGCCGATCCCGCCACTCCCCGTCCCCGGCCCGCGCACATCCGAAGCGCCCGCCGTAGCCTGCGCCCCCACCCCGGCCTTCTCCGCAACCACGACAGGCGGCAGCACCACAACCGGCACCACCGGCGGCGGCGCCACTACCTCGGTAGCCTTCGACTTCAAATTAGGCGGCGACGCAGCCCCCTCCGGCTTGCGGCTAGGCGACGGCCTAGGCCGCACCTTCTCCTCAGGCGGCGGCGGTGGCGGAGGCGGCGCCGCATCGAACACCTTCAACGCATCGCTGACCACCGCCGGCATCGTCACCACCAGCCCGTTGAGCAGCGCATAGCCCAGCACCCCCGGCAACAGCACGGCGCCCACCGCCGCCCCGATCCTGTCTCTCGCCCGAGGCTGATTGCGTGTCATCATGCTGATCTGGTGTCTCTTTCCCCCAAACATAGCCCCGCAAAGGATGAACCCGCGCTGGCCAGAGGTTCAGAGACGGCGAGCAACGACGACCTCACACTCGCCGTTACTGTCGAGGAAGTCCTCACACAGATCAAAACCCCACCCCGGCGAAGGCCGGGGCCCAGTTGGGAAGGTCGCAGTAGCGAAGCACGACAACCGCCAAATTTATGTTTCCCCGCGAAGGCGGGGACCCAGCCCTGGGCTCCCGCCTTCGCGGGAGAACAAGAAGGCGGTAGCTAACGTTCGATATCTGCCCGCCCAGACATCGCCATGGCGGCTAAGCTCTCCGCGCCCCGCTTAGCCAACAACGCCTGTCCTACATATCAAACCCATGGCAAAGCACGGAACCTACCCCCACGCCCCGCGCTTCCCCATACATCGCCCAAAGAACAAACCGCCAAAACGCTCCCAGCGTCTACACTTCCTATACTTCACTTTTCCGAACCGCCCAGAAACAGAGCCTTACGCATGACCCTAGTCCCCGTCGCCGAAGCCCAGTCCCGCCTCTTCGCCATGGCCCCTCGCGTCGGCCACGAGACCGTGACGCTACGCGAAGCCGCCGGCCGCTGGGCCGCCGAGGACATCCTCGCCCGCCGGACGCAACCCGCGGCGGATCTCTCGGCCATGGACGGCTACGCGATCCGCTTCGAAGACCTCCCAGGCCCCTGGAAAGTCATCGGCGAAAGCGCCGCCGGCCGCCCCTTCGCAGGCAATGTCGCCTCCAACGAGGCCACCCGCATCTTCACCGGCGCCGCCATGCCCGAAGGCGCCGACACCGTCATGGTCCAGGAAGAAGCCGAGCGTGACGGCGAAACCCTGATCCTCGCCGGCGAAGGCCCGCCGACACTTGGCCGCAACACCCGCCGCAAGGGCCTCGATTTCTCCACCGGCACCCGCCTGATCGCCGCCGGCGATCGCCTCAGCCCCGCGCGCATCGCCGTCGCCGCAACCGGCGGCCACGGCACCCTCACCGTCAACCGTCGCGTCCGCGTCGCCGTCGCCGCCACCGGCGACGAACTCGTCCCCCCCGGCTCGACCACCGACGGCGTAGCGCTCCCCGAATCGAACGGCATCATGCTCGCCGCGATGCTCGCCGACATGCCCGTTGACATCATCGATCTCGGCATTCTGCCCGACAATCTCGAGATCCTCCGCGAAGCCTTCGCGAGCGTCGAGGCCGACCTGCTCGTCACCACCGGCGGCGCGTCGGTCGGCGACCACGACCTCGTCCGCCCCGCGATCGAAGCCGCCGGCGGCACCATCGACTTCTGGCGGATCGCGCTGCGCCCCGGCAAGCCGATGATGGCCGGCCGGATCGGCGAGATGATGGTCCTCGGCCTCCCCGGCAACCCGGTCTCCGCGTTCGTCACCGCGACGCTGTTCGTGAAGCCCGTCGTCGCGCACATGGCCGGCGCACGCGATCCGCTCCCCCAGTCGACCCACGCGCTGCTCGGCGAAGACCTCCCCGCCAACAACGCCCGCACCGACTATCTCCGCGCCGAGCTGCGCGACGGCAAAGCCTATGCCTCGACGATCCAGGACAGCTCAATGCTGCTAACGCTGGCCCGCTCGACCTGCCTCATCGTCCGCCCCGGCAACGCTCCGGTTGCAAAGAGAGGCGAATCGGCGGAAATCCTCGTGATCGCGTGATACGGACGCTTGACGGCGTTAATTATGTTCCATAGAAGTTCCCAGTCTGTTCCGGACGGAGAACCGCCATGCTCACGCGCAAGCAGCACGAACTCGTCTGCTTCATCAACGATCGCCTCAACGAAACCGGCGTCTCGCCGTCGTTCGAGGAGATGAAGGACGCCCTCGACCTCAAGTCGAAGTCGGGCGTCCACCGTCTGATCAGCGCGCTCGAGGAGCGCAACTTCATCCGCCGCCTGCCGAACCGTGCGCGCGCACTCGAAGTGCTTCGCATGCCCGAGCGTGCCGAGAAAAAGGCGCCATCAAAGGCGTCGAACGTAAAGCCCGCGCCCGCTACCGCGCCACAGCCAGCGAACGACGTCGTCGAGATCCCCCTCCACGGCCGCATCGCCGCCGGCGTCCCGATCGAAGCGTTCGAAGGCAGCACGATGCTGGCCGTCCCCGCCGCACTGCTGGGTTCGGGTGAACACTATGCGCTCGAAGTCTCCGGCGACTCCATGGTCGAGGCCGGTATCCTAGACGGCGACTACGCCCTGATTCGCCGCACCGAGACCGCCCGAGACGGCGAGATCGTCGTCGCCCTGATCGAAGACAGCGAAGCCACCCTGAAATACTTCCGCCGCGAAGGCGCCATGGTCCGTCTCGACCCTGCAAACCGAGCCTACGATCCCCAACGCTACGCCCCCGCCCAAGTCCGCGTCCAAGGCAAACTCTCCGGCATCCTCCGCCGCTACGACTGAACTGCCGGGACCGACCTGCGTCATCACGACGCAGGTCGGTCTCGGTTTTTGGTTGCTCAGGAAAAGCGACAGCCTAGCCTTAAGCCAAGTCGCTTCTCCGGCCGACAACAGCGGCCGGATCTCTTAAGCAAGTTAAGCGAGATGTACTGGGCGTGTCGAAAAGCGACTAGTTTTTCGACACGCCCAACCGGCCCCCAAGCGTCCGGAAGCCCCTCTCACGCTCTGATGCATAGTCGCGTTCTCGACTCGAATGCCCAATCTCTGCGTCTCTGCGCCTCTGCGCGAACATCTCGTCCTCAATCTCCAGCGCGGCCGAAGAATTGGTTCACGTGGAGACGCGGAGGGGTTGCGCTTAGGGAAAACGAAGCACCTCCAAACGTCTTCGGAAGGAAGACTAAACAGTCCCCAGCCCGAGCCACCCCGTCATACAACAACCTTCTCCGCGTCTCCGCGTGAACCAGTTCGTCTCGCTGTGACCGCACGGGAAAACGAAAGATCTTGTTCACGCGAAGGCGCAAAGGCGCGAAGATATGGTGCCTGGATCAGCGCCTACCGGCTTTCGCTGGCGGCAAAAAACTGACGTCGGCTTATCGTTCATGGAGGTTTAAGGCCTCCCAAGCGGCATCACCTTCGCGCCTTTGCGCCTTCGCGTGAACAGTTCTATTTTTGACGGCCTTGGCCGGCGCGAAACGCCGATACAGTACCGTGAAACCGATCATGGCGCGGCCTGAACGCGTACGCGGTGCGTTCGAGGAGAGGCGGATCGCGCCAGGGGTGACGATCGCCTGCGTTCAGGATGGTCACGACCGTCCCGCTTCCCAAGGTCAGCGCGACGCCGCCCGTACGCCGGAGTACACGACGATCCAGTTTCAGCCACCGCGGTACGCACCGCTTCGGCAGACCGCGTTCGCTGACGACAACATCGGCGCCGTGACAAGCGGTAATGAACTCAGCAATCGGCACCATATAGTCGCTGCGGGTCGCCAGGATGCGCCACATCCGTCCCCGCGCGCCGATATCGGTAACGCAAAGATCGCGGCTGCACCGCGCATCGGGTTGGTCCGCCAGCAGCAGCGGCTCGCCATCCACGCCACCATTCTCTGCAAGCATGTCGCGCGTATAGTCGCCGGCCCGATCGCGCAGCATCGCAAGCCCCGCCGCCGTCCGCACCGCGACATGGCGCCCGTCGCCGGTCACGAGAACATCCGGCGCGGGCGTCGTCAACGCCCAGACCGCGCCGATCGCCAGTGGTACCAGCCCGAGCCGCCGCCACCGCGTTCGCCACAAGGCGATCCAGATGCCACCGACGATCATCAACGCGAACGCCGCCGTCGGCATAGCGGGCAAGGACCGCACCGATCCTGGCGCGCTGGCAACGATATGCGCGAGCCACAACAGCGCATCGAGCGAGCGCTGGACCAACCACCATATCGGTGCACCCAGCCCGCCGGCGTCCAGCAGCAACGCCAGCGCTTCCAACGGCATTACCACGAACGTCGTCAGCGGGATCGCAATGATGTTGGCGAACGCGCCGTACAGCCCGGCCTTGTGAAAATGATATACCGCGATCGGCATCAGCGCGAACTCCACGAGCAGCCCGGTGATAAGCAGCGATGCTACCCCGCGAGCGAGGCGGCGCGGTCGGCCCTCGTCGTGGGGCCCGAAAAACGTGCGAACCGAAGGGTGCTCGTGCAGCGCCATGATTGCGGTGATTGCCGCAAACGAAAGCTGGAAGCTCGGTCCCGCCGCCGATTCGGGCAGCACGAGCATGACGCACGCCGCCCCCGCCGCGACGAGGCGCAAGGTCATCGCCTCACGCCCCATCGCGAGAGCTGCCAGCACGAGCAGCGCGGCCACGCACGACCGAATCGTCGGAACCTGGCTTCCGGTCAGGGCGTTGTAGCCGTAGCCTACTGCCGCGCGATTTTCTCGAACGTCCGCTGACGCCCACTTGCGGACATTCCACGGGCCGGGGTGACTGCGGGTTACGCGCCAGTTAGGTGAGACTGCTAATAGCGATCGAAAGTCGATCAGCCTTCAGGAGAGTGTCTGTGCTTTTTCACACCATGGTCGGATCGAATGACATCGAACGGTCAAAGCGCTTCTACGACACGGTGCTCGCCACCCTGGGTGCAGGCGAAGGAACGCGGAACATCGCCGACAGCGGCCATACCCGTCTGATCTACAACAATGGTAACGGAACCAACTTCATCGTCAGCCAGCCGATCAACGACGAACCGGCAAGCGTCGCTAACGGCAGCACCGTTGCCTTTTCCTGCGACTCGCCCGAACAGGTGAAGCAGCTTCACGATACCGCCGTTGCCGCTGGCGGGTCCTCGATAGAAGCTCCGCCGGGACCGCGCGAAACTGCCTCCATGGGCACCATCGAGCTGGCCTATTTTCGTGACCCCGACGGCAACAAATTGTGCGGAATTCATTTTCCTGCCTGATTCGTTCGATACGGGTCCGCTTCTGTCGATAGCGGACCCCGATCATGCGATCCCGCGAAGACCCGCTTTCCTCCAATCCCGGACATTCAGTGGCCGCGCAAATCTGCCAAAAATAAGGGTTTGACTCCTATAACGCACGGGTCAGCAACGTATAGCCGATTGCCGCCGCCGCTCCCGCCAGCGCAGCGATCAGAGGCAAGCGCGCGTGCAACGCCAGCCAAGGGCTTAGCGCCAGCAGACGCAACACGATCAGCATCGTCGCGGCTACCGCAGCCGTAATATGCAATCCGCTCACCGACAGCAGATGCGCGAGCCCAGCGCGGCGCATCGCCTCCGAATCCTCCTCGCTGATTGCGCCGACGTCGCCGGTGGCTAGTGCGGCGGCGATCCCGCCCGCGCTGCCATCCAGTCGCGAGACAATATGGCGCGACAGCGCGACGCGGATGCCGGCTCCCGACTCGCTCGGCGTCGTCACGACCACCGGTGCGAAACCTCTTCCTGTCGCGCCGATCCCGCCGAACCAAGCAACTCGGGCGAAATCGTAGGCGCCCGGCACCGCGGGCAGCGGCGGCGGCATCAGCCGCGCCCGCAGACGCACGACCGCTCCCGTTCCCAGCAGCTTCGGCGCATCCGATTCCGCCAGATTGACGCGGATGCGGTATGGCAGGGTCACCGGTTGCCCGTCGGTCTCGGCGCCCTTCCCGATCGGCAGCAGCGTCAGCCGGACCAGCTTCCGCGCCACCAGCGGCTCAATAGCCTCCACCCTCGCGGAGAAACTCGCGATCGACGGTCCGCCCAGCACTGGTCGCGCCACCGACTCTGATCGCGCCCAGATGAGACCCAGACCCAGCGCCGCCGTCAGCAACCCAATCGCGAGCGACCGCGCCGCACGGCCACCCTGCCCGACCGCCAGACATGCCAACCCGCTCGCCACCAGCAGCAGTATTGCCACGCACCACGCCGCCGGATCGGGCAGCGCGAACCACAAAGCGATCCCGCCGCCCAGCATTACCGGCAGCCATAACACCAACTGGTCGCGCTCCGCCTCGAGCCAGCGTTCCACGGCAAGCCCGACGACAGCCCCCCATCGCGGCACGCCCATTTGTCGCCGCCAAGGACGCATGCTAGGGGCGGCGACGGCTGTCATGGCCATCGTTTCTCCATCGTTTCATCAGTCTGGGAGCACCCGCGGTTGGGCGCAATATCTGATACGGGCACCGCCGCTTCGGCCGCACCCGTGGTTACCCGTTTCGCTCCGTCGCCGACGGGGTTCCTGCATCTTGGCGGCGCGCGCACCGCGCTGTTCAACTGGCTGTTCGCAAAGGCGAACGGGGGCAAGTTCCTGTTGCGCATCGAGGATACCGACCGGGTCCGTTCGACCCAGCCGGCGATCGACGCGATCATCGACGGCATGCGCTGGCTCGGGCTCGACTGGGACGGCGACGTCGTCATGCAGTTCGCCGGTGCCGAGCGCCACGCCCAGGTCGCACACGAGATGGTGGCAAATGGGCATGCCTATCGCTGCTACATGACCAACGACGAGATCGCCGCGATGCGTGCCGAGGCACAGGCCGCGAAGAAGCCGCTCCGCATCCGCAGCCCGTGGCGCGATCGTCCCGAGAGCGAAGCGCCGAACCTCCCCCACGTCGTCCGCCTGCGCGCGCCGCAGGAAGGCGCCGTCACGATCGAGGACCGCGTTCAAGGCGCCGTTACGGTCAAGAACGAGGAGATCGACGACCTCGTCCTGCTACGCTCCGACGGCACCCCGACCTACATGCTCGCCGTCGTCGTCGACGATCACGACATGGGCGTCACGCACGTCATCCGCGGCGACGATCACCTCAACAACGCGTTCCGGCAGCTGCCGATCTACCGCGCGATGAACTGGCCCGAGCCGATCTACGCGCACATCCCGCTGATCCACGGACCCGATGGCGCCAAGCTGTCGAAGCGTCACGGCGCGGTCGGTATCGAAGCGTATCGCGACGAGATGGGTATCCTGCCCGAGGCGTTCGACAATTACCTGCTCCGGCTCGGCTGGGGTCACGGCGACGACGAGATCATCAGCCGCGAACAGGCGGTCGAGTGGTTCGACCTGTCGGGCGTCGGCAAGTCGCCCTCGCGCTTCGATTTGAAGAAGCTCGAGAACCTCAACGGCCATTATATCCGCGAAGCCGACGATGCGCGGCTGGCGCAGCTCGCCGCCGATCGTCTTGGCCACGACCTGCCGACCGGCGGACTCGATCTTCTGACTCGCGCGATGCCCGTCCTGAAGCCGCGTGCCGCAAACCTGAACGAACTGGCTGAAGGCTCGAATTTCCTGTTCAGCCAGCGTCCTCTGGCGATGGATGACGCCGCGGCGAGCCTTTTGCAGGGTGAAGCGAGTGCGATTTTGGTCAATGTCCATGCCGAACTTGACGCGCTCGCCACGTGGGATACGGAGGCGCTCGAAGGCGCGGTACGGCGCGTGGCCGAAGCGCGGGGCGTCAAGCTCGGCCAGGTCGCACAGCCGCTTCGCGCCGCGCTGACGGGACGCAAGACGTCGCCGGGGATCTTCGATGTGCTCGATTTGCTCGGGCGCGACGAGAGCCTTGGCCGGATCGCCGACCGGATGGCTAGCTGATAAGATTTCGAGGAAGGATACAAGCATGAGCGAGACCGCAACCCTCAAGGTCGACGGCAAGGATTTCGAGTATCCGGTGATGTCCGGTACGGTCGGACCCGATGTCATCGATATCCGCAAGCTGTACGCGCAGACGGATAATTTTACCTATGATCCGGGTTTCACCTCGACGGCGTCGTGCCAGTCGAAGCTGACCTATATCGATGGTGACGCAGGCACGCTGCTGCACCGCGGCTACACGATCGGCGAGCTTGCCGAGCAGTCGAACTTCATGGAAGTCGCGTACCTCCTGCTCAACGGCGAACTGCCGAACGAAGACGAGCTGGCGAACTTCTCGACCACGATCACGCGCCACACGATGGTGCACGAGCAGCTCGCGCAGTTCTTCCGTGGCTTCCGCCGCGATGCGCATCCGATGGCGATCCTGTGCGGCGTCGTCGGCGCGCTGTCGGCCTTCTATCACGATTCGACCGACATCCACGATCCGGCACAGCGCGTCATCGCGTCGCACCGCCTGATCGCCAAGATGCCGACGATTGCCGCGATGGCGTACAAGTACAGCGTCGGCCAGCCGTTCGTCTATCCGGACAACACGCTGAGCTACACCGGCAATTTCCTGAAGATGACGTTCGGCGTCCCCGCCGAGAAGTATGTCGTGAACCCGATCGTCGAAAAGGCGATGGACCGCATCTTCATCCTCCACGCCGACCACGAGCAGAACGCGTCGACCTCGACCGTCCGTCTCGCCGGTTCGTCGGGCGCCAACCCGTTCGCGTGCATCGCGGCCGGCATCGCCTGCCTGTGGGGCCCAGCGCATGGCGGCGCCAACGAAGCCGCGCTCAACATGCTGCATGAGATCGGCACCGTCGATCGCATCCCCGAGTATATCGCCCGCGCCAAGGACAAGAACGATCCGTTCCGCCTGATGGGCTTCGGTCACCGTGTCTACAAGAACTATGATCCACGCGCGGCGGTCATGCAGACGACCGTCAAGGAAGTGCTCGGCGAGCTGGGCGTCACCGACCCCGTGTTCGACGTCGCGATCGAGCTCGAGCGTCTGGCGCTAAGCGATCCGTACTTCATCGAGAAGAAGCTGTTCCCGAATGTCGATTTCTATTCGGGCGTGATCCTGTCGGCGATCGGCTTCCCAACGTCGATGTTCACCGTCCTCTTCGCGCTCGCCCGCACCGTCGGCTGGGTCGCGCAGTGGAACGAGATGATCACCGATCCAGACCAGAAGATCGGCCGTCCGCGCCAGCTGTACAGCGGCCCGACCGCACGTGACTACGTCCCGATGGCGTCACGCTAATGAAGACGCTCCGGCCGATCCTGATGATCGTCGGCGTGCTCAGCGCGCTGATGGGTCTGCTCTGGATCGGCCAGGGGCTCGGTTACGTCCACTGGCCGCAGTCGAGCTTCATGCTCGACCAGCGGCCATGGGCGGATCGCGGTGCATTTCTCGCTGCGTTCGGCCTCGCGCTGATATTAGTGGCGCGCCGGATCCGCCGGTAACGTCAAGACGAACCGCGCGCCTTCGCCGGGCGCGCTCTCGATCATGAGATCGCCTTGCATCGCCCGCGCCAAGCGTCGTGCAATATACAGGCCGAGCCCGTTGCCCCCGGCCTCCGACGGATCGACCCGCTCGAACTTCTCGAAAATCCGGATCTGATCCTCGGGCGCGACGCCCTTGCCCTGGTCCGCGACGACGACGATCGCCTGCGTCTCGGACCGCTCCACCGACACGGTGACATGCGACCCCGCGGGTGAATAGCGCACCGCGTTGCCGACGAGATTGACCAGGATCTGCAGCAAACGCCGGAAATCGCCGAGGGCCGGCACGCGTGCGTCCATCGCCGGCCGAACGATCGTCACCTCGGCATTGCTCGCGCGTACGGTCAGCAGACCCGCAGCGCGGCGAGCGACGTCGGCGAGGTCGATCGGCTCGGGTGCCAGCGCGAAGTCCGGACGCTCGACCGCTTGCAGATCGACGAGATCGTCGACCAGTTCGAGCAGATGCCGGCCGGCGCTGGCGATATCCGCGGCGTAATCGGCATAGTCGTGCTGCACCGGGCCATCGGCCTGCGCGTTGATGCTGTCGGCATTGGCGACGATCCGCGCGAGCGGAATCCGCAACGCCTTGTCGAGCCCGCTGGTGAAGGTCGGCGACAGCGTGTCCGCGGCAACTGGCGCCAGGGCGTCCTCGACGACCATCCGCGCCACGCCGACGAACCCGGCAAAATCGCCCGATGCATCGTGCCGGACATTGGCGGTCAGCGTCACCGCGCGGCCCGAACTCCGCAGATGCGCGGGCTGCGCAGCCATCGCCCGCCGCCTCGCCAGCGAGTCGAGAATCGGCAACGTCCCGTCCGTTCCGGCATCGAGCGCGAACATCGCCGTCAGCGGCTGGCCGAGCAGCGCGAACGCATCGAACCCATGCTTCGGCCCCGCATCCAGCGTCACGAACGTCAGCCGCAGCGCGGAGTCGGTTTCCCACCGCCAGTCGGTATCGCTGCCGAGAAAATCATTCTGCGCATCGGGTGCCGGCCGCGCCGGGCGCCATGCGGCGATCTCGCGCCAGCCGCTGACCGTAAGACGGACGTTCTCGCCGTCCGGTTGCGCGCGCACCCACAGATCGACGTCGGTTTCGTCGTCGGCGACTACGACACCGCGCGACACGACGATGCCGAGCCGTCGCGCCAACCGCGCAATCGTCGCGAGTTGCGGCACCGCGAGTGGCGCACCGCGCATACCCCCCGCCCGTTGGTTCAGTGCGATCAACGCCGGGTCCGCGAACGACAGCGATCCGTCGGGTGCGACGATCGCGTGGGCAATGGGGCTTTCGGTCGAAGGGTCGAACACGCTCATCGCCGACTCGTACGCGCCAGCGCCCGCAACGCCATCCGAAAATCGCGGTTCAGTGCCAGTGGTGCGATCGACGCCCGCGCATCCTCGACACCGACCGAAACGATCGCATCCAGAGCGTCCGCAAATGCCTCGATATCGCGCCGCGGGTCCGCTTCCGACAGGGCCAGCCCGATCCGGGCGATCGTCGGCCGATCCATGTCGAGCGCGCGCAACGCCAGCCACAGCCGATCGCCCTCGGGCTCCAGCGTGATCGCCCGCGCCTGATCGAACGCGATGCCGAGCGCATGCGCCAGCACCGCGACGAACAGCGACAGCCGCCGGTCGCCAATCGATTCGACCAGTACCGCCGCCAACTCGTTTGGTCGCGCATCGAGCGCCCCCGCCAGCCGCATCGCCACCGCATCGGGCCGCTCGCCCTCGTCATGCGCCGCGAGACTGCGCTGCGCCGCGTCGGTGATCGCGCGGTCGCTCTCCCGCGTCGCATGCGGCAAGCCGTCGCGGATTGCCGCCGCCACCCACCAGACCAGCCGGTGATGGAGTTCGGCGGGGAGTTCGCTCCCACCGACAACGCCCTGTTCGTTCGCGACCCGCCGCCGGCTCTCGGCCGCGAGCAGGGCCGACGCCGCCGACGCTACGATACTGTCCGGCACGCCAGCGAGACGGACCAGCAGGCTCGCCTCGTCGGGCTCGGCCACCTCGACCGGCAGCGACGCCGCGATCAGATCGTGACGCACGCGCGTGATCAGTTCGTCCATCAACTCCTCGTCACGGAGCAATCCGGCGCGCGTCAGTCGATCGACGACGCCCCCCGCGCCCGCCTTGAGGATCGCCTCGCCCGCCTTCGTCGATCCGTTTCCGGCGAGCGACCGCGCCGCGTGGCGCCGGATATCCCACTCGATCGAACCGACGATCGCATCCAGCACATGCGCCAGCATCAGCCGCGTCCGGTCGTCCAACCGCGCATCCGCATCAAGGAAGAAGTCGGCGATCGTCCCCGCCAGTCGCGTCTCCGCGCGCAAGCGCACGGTCTCGGCCCGCGCGAGCGGATCGTCATAGGACGGCATAGCGTCAACTGGGTCTCGGCCGACCGACATCGCCCCGTGCTTAGCCTCCGGTCGTTAAGGTCCGCCTAAGGCGCGCGGCGCAATCGTTCGATCACCGCCGCCAGCGTCGCGGTCGCATAGGCCGCGGTCAACCCCAATCCCACCACCGGAAAACCGACCAATGCGGTCAGCGTCACGATCAGCAGATACGCCGCCGGACTGCCCCACCAGAACTGGCGCGCGCGTTCGACGATCGCGCGCTCGGCCAGTCCGCCGATCGCGACGAGGGCGGTACCGATCGCCAGCGCGGTGTTCTCGCCCGCATAGCCGCTGACGAAGAACGCAAAGACGAGGATGGCGGCGGCAACGACACCGCCGATCGCCACGGTCTGGCCATGCGCCATCGGCTCTTCGTCGCGAAGCCCGCTCAACACCGAACCAAGTGCCAATGCGATGCACCCGACCAGCGCCAGGATCAGCCCGGTCGAGGACAGGCCTACGCCGATCGTCACCAGCCCGGCGACGCCCAGCGCCAGCCCAGCTGCGCCCACCGTGGTCCCCGCGACGCCGCGATCGACCAGCAGCGGCAACGCCAGCCGCGCGATCGGCGCGAGCACGAACCGGTCGAACCAGCCGCGCCGCCCCGACACGATCGTCATCAGCACCGCACGCCCGCGTTCCTCCAGCGTCCGCGCCTGCCGCTCGATACCGTGCCCACCGCTCACCGCATCGGTTGGCAGCAACACTTGCGTCGCGCGCGACTGTACCGCCAAGCGCAACAGCGACGACTGAAGATCGTAATCCTGTGGCAAAGCCGAGACCTCGGCGATCCGGCTCGAACTCAGCCGGGCGACCCCGGCCCACGCCATCTGCCCGCCGACACGTTCGAACCCCGGCCCGGCATCGCTCTCCGGCACGACGAGCAGGCAATCGCCCTCCTCGCCCGCCATCGCCTTGACGATCGCCTCGGTGGTGACCAGCCCGTCGCCGAGCATCAGCACGCGGGCGAGCGGATGCAGCTTCTCGACCGCTTCGGTCGCCGAGCGCACCGTATCGACCGAAACGCCGCGCCGCCCGATCCGGTTGATCGCCCCCAAAAGCTCGGGCGTCATCCGCGCGACGACGACGATCACCTGCGACACGCCGGCCGCGATCAGCAACCGTGCCTGGTATTCGATAAGCGTGACGCCGCTGAACGGCAGCGTCGCGGCCAGACGATCGGGACGATCGTCGGCGTCGTGAATTGCAAATAATAGGCCGGCAAGCATCGCAGGCTGTTAGGCGGTACGCGCCGTCCTGCAAAGCCCGCGTTAGGTCGAACTGCCCTGCGCCGCGGTTCGGTTCGACGTTACGCGCGAGAAACCACCCGGCTGGGGCGACTATACTGCCACATCCTCCCGTGCTTATCACAAGGATCGACCGCGGCTTCTCGCGGCGCCACCACGATCATACGCCGTGTCGCCCCGCTTACCGGACGGATGTTCGCCGAACCGTCGCATCATCCGTTTTGTCCGACGACAATCCATGATACTTCCGCAATTCATGAACGGGGGTTCGTCAATGATCGGGTTTCGCGCGTCGGCAGGCAATGCCCATCCCATTCGCGCGGACATCGTGATGGATCCGGTGATAGAAGACATGTCCGACACCGTCACCGAACCCCATTTCGACGAGCCCGCGCAAGAGCCTGCGCCCGAACGCGGTCCGCTTTT
The DNA here is from genome assembly GCF_004343105.1 of Sphingomonas sp. PP-CC-3A-396. Classification (NCBI taxonomy): domain Bacteria; kingdom Pseudomonadati; phylum Pseudomonadota; class Alphaproteobacteria; order Sphingomonadales; family Sphingomonadaceae; genus Sphingomonas; species Sphingomonas sp. PP-CC-3A-396. The sequence goes on from NZ_SLYF01000004.1 coordinate 136,051, forward strand.
CGCCGGCATCGCGGTTGCGATCGTAGCGATATGGCTCGCCGCGATGCTGTGGATCGCACGCGATTCGCTGGCGACGATCGAACCGGTCGCGCTGGTCCAGTTCATCGCCGCGCTCTGTATCGTCCCTGCGCTCGTCGGTATCGTCTGGCTGCTCACCATGCGCACCAGCCGCACCGAGGCGCATCGCTTCGGCATCACCGCGCAGGCGATGCGTGACGAAGCGGCCAGCCTGGAGCGCACCGTCGCAGCGCTGTCGGACACGATCGACGCCAGTCGCCAGCAGCTCGCCGAACAACTGAACGCGCTCATGGCGATGGGCGGCGGCGCGACCGAACAGCTGGCCGCGATCGGTCGCGGCATGGTCTCCGAAATCGACCAGGCTGCAGCCCACGCGCGCAACCTCGCCACCTCGACCGCCGGCGCGCAGACCAGCCTCGGCGTCCTGATCGCCACCCTCCCCCGTGCACAGGCGGATATCGACGACGTCGCCAAGCGCCTCGAACGCACCGGTCTGTCGGCCAGCGAACACGCCGCTGCGCTCGACGCGCAGATCGTTGCGCTCGCCGAACGTGGCCGCGAGGCCGATGCGATGGCGAGCGGCGCAGCGCAACGGCTTGCTGCGCATATCGTCCGGATGGAGGCGACCAGCCAGACCGCGGGCGCGCATCTCGAATCGGTCACCGACGGCATGTCCGCCGCGGTCGACGCGTTGCTCAACCGTACCGCCGACGCCGTCGATCTGTCGCGCCGCGGCATCGCTGCGCAGGGCGACGCGATGCTGGCGATGGTCGGCGCCAACCAGGCCGCGCTCGACCGCGCCGCGCGTGACAGCGCCGAGGCGCTCGCGCACCGTATCGCCGCGGTCGAGGACGCGATCGAACGCGTCGCGATCCGCCTCGATCTACAGCGCAGTGCCGGCGACCGGATCGTCGACGACCTCCACACCGGACTCGGCGAAGTCGAATCGCGGATCGAACTGCTCCATCGCCATGGGACCGAGCGCACGCAAGACCTCGCCGCGTCGATCAGCGCGCTCGGCGGCTCGGCGGATGCGATGACCGAAGCGTTGCGCGAGGGCGACGACATGGCGCACCGGACGATCGCCACGACCGAAACGCTGCTCGTCGCGCTCGACGCGGCCGCACGCGAGATCGACGAGACGATGCCTGAAGCTTTGGGCCGGCTCGATTCGCAGGTGCTCGCCAGCAAGAGCATCGTCGTCTCCGCACGCCCCGAACTGCTCGCGCTGGTTACCGCGGCCGAGAGCACGCACGACGCGATCGAGGCGATCGCGGGCGTGATCTCCGAACAGCGCCTCGTCCTCGACACGCTGTCGACCGACCTGCTCAACACGCTCAATACCGGTCGCGCGAAGGCGGATGCGCTCGGTCACATGGTCGACGAGGCGATCGGCCGCACGCAACATTTCGCCGAAGACGCCGCCCCGCAGTTGATCGAAGCGCTCCACCGCGTCCGCGAAACCGCCGCGGTCGCAGCCGACAAGGCGCGCGAGACGCTGTCGAAGGTCATCCCCGAGGCCGCAGCCGCGCTCGAGGCCGCCAGCGCCGACGCGATGCGCCGCGCGACCAACGACACCGTGGAACGCCAGGTCAAGGCGCTCACCGACGCGACCGGCGCCGCGGTCGATGCCGCCACCGGAGCGACCGAACGCCTTGCGCGTGAAGTCCAGACGATCGTCGACCAGACCGCAATCGTGGAAACCCGGATCCAGGAAGCCCGCACCGAACGCGAAGACGCCGACCAGGACACCTTCGCGCGCCGTGTCTCGCTGCTCATCGAGTCTCTCAACTCTGCCTCGATCGACATCACCAAGGCAATCGCATCCGAAATCTCCGACAGCGCCTGGGGGGCATATCTCAAGGGCGACCGCGGCGTCTTCACGCGCCGCGCGGTCCGCATCCTCGACGCGAGCGAAGTCCGAGAGATCGCCGGCCTCTACGATGAGGACGAAACGTTCCGCGAGATGGTCAACCGCTACATCCACGACTTCGAAGCGATGCTCCGCACGATCCTGACGCAACGCGACGGCTCGCCGCTCGGCGTGACGTTGCTGTCGTCAGACATGGGCAAGTTGTACGTGGCACTGGCGCAAGCGATCGAACGCCTGCGCTGAAAAGGAGCTCCCGAAATGATCCAGCGCACCCGCTAACGCGGCCTTCGCCAGCGGAGCAATCCGCCGACCGGACTCATATTTCGAGGCTTGCATGCCAAGACTGAACACTAAGATCTGCGTCGTCACCGGCGCAGCACGTGGCATCGGCCGCGCGATCGCCGAGCGCTTCCAGAACGAAGGCGCCATCGTCATCCTCACCGACATCGACGAAACCGCCGGCGCCGAGACTGCGGCGGCGATAGGCTGCCGGTTCGAAAAGCTCGACGTCCGCGAAGAAGCGGACTGGCAGCGTGTGGCGACTATCGTTCCGGTGGTCGAGGTGCTCGTCAACAATGCCGGCGTGACCGGCTTCGAGGACGGCATGGTTGCGCATGATCCCGAACATGCGAGCTTGTCAGACTGGCGCGCGGTTCATGCGGTCAATCTCGACGGGACGTTCCTCGGCTGCCGCTATGCTATCGGTGCGATGAAGGCGGCCGGAACCGGCTCGATCATCAACATTTCGTCGCGCTCAGGCCTCGTCGGCATTCCCCTCGCCGCAGCCTATGCGTCGTCCAAGGCGGCGATCCGCAATCACAGCAAGACGGTGGCGCTGTACTGCGCGCAACAGGGGTGGAAAATCCGCTGCAACTCGGTGCATCCCGCGGCGATCCTGACACCGATCTGGGAGCCTATGCTCGGGGATGGGGCGGACCGGGAGGCGCGGATGGCGGCGCTAGTGGCAGACACGCCGTTGAAACGGTTCGGAATGCCGAACGAGGTGGCCGCGGTGGCGGTGATGCTCGCGTCGGACGAGACGACGTATATCACGGGTACGGAGATCAATATCGATGGGGGTTTGCTGGCCGGGTCGGCGGCATCGCCGGGGTAACGATCCTCCCCCGCAAGGGGGAGGTGGCGCGAAGCGACGGGGGGGAGGAACACGCAACATGGGTTTGCGCTTTCCTCCCCCCCGTCTGGCAAGGGCCAGCCACCTCCCCCTTGCGGGGGAGGATCGCTGGTCGTTCAGCGCGTAACCATGTTGCCCCGGTCGAACAGGTCGACCGTCTGCGGCGTGATCCACCCGTAAGAATAATTCAGCTGGAACAGCACGAACAGCACCGTCGCCACCACGGTCACCCGCCACGCCGTCCGCCCCGAGCGAAACTCGTGCGGCGCGCTTTCGGCCTGGCCGGGGACGTGTTCGCCCCCGACCTCACGCGTCGTCTTCACGCCGAATGGCAGGACCAGGAACACCGAGAACGACCAGAACAGGACGTATATCGCGAGTGCCGAGGTCCAGCGCACCCGATCAGCCCTCGATCAGCAGGACATCGACGATCGGCTGCTTGCCGGTCCAGCGCTTGGCGACCTTACGCACCGCGAGACGGATCTGCTCGCGCATCTTCTCGCTCTCGCGCTTGCCGCCGCGTACCGTGTCCGCGGCGGCCTGGACCGCATCGGCGATGAACGCCGCACGATCTTCCTCGACCGGCACGCCCTGCACGCGGACCTGCGGCTGGCCGACCATCCGGCCGTCCTTGCCGAGCGCGACACCGACCGAAATCTGACCGTTGATCGCCAGCTTGCGCCGCTCGCTCAGCGTCGCGCCGTCCGCCGGGAGGATCACGTCACCGTCGAGCACCAGGCGCCCGACGGTCGCGTTGCCGATCTTCGCCGGTCCCTTGGGCGCGAGACGGATGATGTCACCATTGCTCTGCACGATCGCGCGCGGAATGCCCTGCTCGAGGCCAAAGCGCGCATGCTCCATCATATGGCGCATCTCGCCATGTGTCGGCACGAGTACTTCAGGCCGCAGCCAGTCGTACATTTGCGCAAGTTCCGGCTGACCCGGGTGGCCCGAGACATGGACGTGCGCCTGGCGTTCGGTGATCATGCGGATGCCCCTGGCCGCCAGCGTGTTCTGGATGCGACCGATCTGGACCTCGTTGCCCGGGATCTGCTTCGACGAGAAGATCACCGTGTCGTCGGCCTCAAGCGTGATCGTGTGCTGGCCATTGGCGACACGCGCCAGCGCCGCGCGCTCTTCACCCTGACCGCCGGTAGCGATGATCAGCACCTTGTTCTTGGGCAGGCGCATCGCCTCGTCGGGACTGATCGTGTCGGGGAAATCCTTCAGATACCCCGTCGCGCGCGCGACCTTGATGATCCGGTCAAGCGAACGCCCGGTCACGCACAGCCTGCGCCCGGTTTCCTTCGCGACTTCGCCGAACGTGTGGAGCCGCGCGGCGTTCGACGCGAAGCTGGTGATCATCACGCGGCCCTTGGCCTTGGTGACCTCCTCGAACAGACCCTTCCGCACGGTGCTCTCGCTGCCCGATGCGGTGGTGTTGAAGATGTTGGTCGAATCGCAGACCAGCACGTCGACGCCCTTGTCGCCGATCGCCATGAAGCCCTCGGGCGTGGTCGGATTGCCGATGACCGGGTTCTTGTCGAGCTTCCAGTCGCCGGTGTGGAACACGCGGCCGTAAGGCGTGTCGATCAACAGCGCGTTCGCTTCGGGAATCGAATGCGACATCTCGACGAAGGTGAAGCCGAACGGCCCGAGCTGGAAATTGCCGCCCATCGGGATCATCTTGAGCTTCACGCGGTTGGCGATGCCCTCTTCCTCGAGCTTGCCGCGGATCAGGCCCATCGTGAACGGCGTCGCGTAGATCGGCACGCCGAGATCTTCGGCGAGATACGGCAGCGAGCCGATGTGATCCTCATGGCCATGCGTGATGACGATGCCGAGCAGGTCGTCGATCCGGTCCTCGATAAAGGACAGGTCGGGCAGGATCACGTCGACGCCGGGATATTGCGGATCGGCGAAGGTGATGCCGAGATCGACCATCACCCACTTGCCCTGGCAGCCGTACAGGTTGACGTTCATGCCGATTTCGCCGGAGCCGCCAAGACCACAGAAAAGGAGTTCGTTCTTCGGAGTCATTGATTACTTTCAGGATTATATAGGAATATGGCCCGCAGGCCGATCGGCGCGAGCCCAATGGCCCTAGATATGGTGACGATCCCACATCATCGCCAGCCCCTGGATCGTCAGGTCGGCTTCGATGACATCGAACACGTCGGTCTGTTTTTCGAATAATGTGGCAAGCCCGCCGGTGGCGACGACCTTCACGGGACGGCCGATCTCGCGCTTCATCCGCGCGACCAGCCCCTCGATCATTGCGACATAGCCCCAATAGATGCCGATGTGCATCTGCGAGACGGTGTTGAGTCCGATGACGCTCGTGTCGGTCGGTGCCTCGATCGCGATCCGCGGGAGTTTCGCCGCCGCGGTGACCAGCGCGTCGAGCGAGAGGTTGATCCCCGGTGCGATGATCCCGCCCTTGTACGCGCCGCTATAGTCGACGACGTCGAATGTGGTCGCAGTGCCGAAATCGATCACGATCAGGTCGCCGGGGTGCAGCGCATGTGCGGCGATCGTGTTGACCGCCCTGTCGGCGCCGAGCGAGGCAGGCTCATCGACATCGATCGCGATACCCCATTCGACCGGCGCATGACCGGCGATCAACGCGTCGGTGTTGAAGTATTTCGACGCGAGCACCTGGAGATTGTGGAGCGCGCGCGGCACGACGGTGGCGACGATCACGCCCTCGACCGCATTACGATCATGCCCGCCGAGCTGCATCAACTGGCTCAGCCACACCGCATATTCGTCCGCCGTGCGCCGCGGATCGGTCGCGATCCGCCAACGCGCGACGACCTCACCGCTCTCGACGAGCGCGAACACGACATTGGTATTGCCGGCATCGATCGCGAGCAGCATCAGCGGGGCCTCAAAGCAGGAAGACGTCGGCAGCGTGAATGACACGCCGCTCGCCAGACGCCAAGCGGAGGATCAGCGCGCCGTCGGTGTCGAGCCCGACGAACAGACCGTCGATCCCGCTGCCATCGGGAAGCCGAGCGGTCAGCGCGGTCCCGGCGGGGTGCGCGCAATCGACCCAGCGCTCGCGGACGGGGGCAATGCCTTCAGTGCGCCAACGGCCAACCCAACGCGCGAAACTGTCGGCGAGTATATCGAGGAACATCGCCGGCTCGACCACCACGCCGTGCGACGCGAGATCGGTCGTCGCACGATCGGGCAGGTCTGGATGGTGCGCGATGTTGACGCCGTAGCCGACGATCACCGCGTCATCCGCGCGTTCGAGCAGGATGCCCGACAGCTTGGCGTCCGCGAGCAGCAGGTCGTTGGGCCATTTCAGGACCAGCGTCTCGCTCGCGTCGGTCGTGCCCTGGCAGATCCCAGCGACGAGAAACGTCGACACCGTTTCCTGCAAGGCGACCGCAGCGACCAGCGCAAGGCTGGCAGCCGGCGGATCGTTCGGCCGCAACCGAACCAGCGTGCTGGCGTAGAGGTTACCCTCGAGCGACGACCATTCGCGCCCAAGCCGCCCCCGCCCCGCCGTCTGCCGGATCGCACGCAACCAGAGACCGTCCTCGGCACCGCCGCGTGCAAGCTCCAGCAGGTCGGCGTTGGTCGATCCTGTCTCCGCGACGGTGCGGATGATGCTCAGAACAACGCCCGTGCGGCCGCCATCGTCCACGTACCAAGCACGGGGATGAGGAGGTAGCCGGCTGGCGACACGAACACGGCGGCGATGGCAATCAGGCCACCCTCGACCTTGCTCTCCATCGGCGCGAACGCGGGTGCCGGATCGTCGAAGTACATCGTCTTGACGACGCGCAGATAGTAATACGCACCGATCACTGAAGCGGCGATGCCGACGACTGCCAGCGGGAACAGCCCGGCGTCGACCGCTGCGCTGAACACCGCGAACTTCGCGTAAAAGCCGAACAGCGGCGGGATGCCGGCGAGGCTGAACATGAAGATCGCGAGTGCCGCGGCCAGCGCAGGCCGGGTCCGCGACATGCCGGCGAGGCTGTCGATCGTCTCGACCGGCTGGCCATCGTCACCACGCATCTGCAACACGACCAGGAACGAACCCAGCGTCATAGCGACGTAGATCGTCAGGTACATCAGCACGCCCGACACGCCTTCCGGCGTCCCGGCCGCGAGACCGATCAGCGCGAAGCCGACATTGTTGATCGACGAATAGGCGAGCAGCCGCTTGATGTTGGTCTGGCCGATCGCCGCCACCGCACCTAGGATGATCGAGGCGAGCGCGGCGAAGATCACGATCTGGCGCCACTGGTCCGTCGCCGGGCCCATCGCATCGACCGCCACGCGGACGCTGAGCGCAAGCGCCGCGACCTTCGGGGCAGACGCGAAGAACGCGGTGACCGGGGTCGGTGCGCCCTCATACACGTCGGGCGTCCACATGTGGAACGGCACGGCGCTGATCTTGAACGCAAGGCCGGCGAACACGAACACCAGACCGAACAGCAGGCCGAGCGACTTGGTGCCGGCGTATGCTTCCGAGATACCCGAGAACAACGTCGTACCGCTGAACCCGTAGACCAGCGAGATGCCGTACAGCAGGATACCGCTGGCCAGCGCGCCGAGCACGAAATACTTCAGGCCGGCTTCCGCCGAACGCCCGTCGCGCCGCATGAAGCTGGCGAGGACGTAGGCGGCAAGGCTCTGCAGTTCGAGACCGACATACAGCGTCAGCATGTCGGTCGCCGAAACCATGATCCCCATGCCGCAGGCCGACAGCAGGATCAGCACCGGATATTCCGGACGCAGATCGTCGCCGTGGGTGCGCGAGAAGAAGCTCGGCGCCATGACGATCGCAACCGCCGAAGCGATGTAGATCAGCACCTTGGCGAACGCACCGAACGCGTCTGCGCGGTACAGGCCGTCAAACGCATACCCACCCGACGAGGCCGGACCGACCAATGCGATCCCTGCCCCGACGAGGACGAACACCGCAGCGATCGAGACGGCGCGCGTGGACTTGTCCCCGCCCCAGGCCGAGACGAGCATCAGGGCGATCGCACCCAACGCCAGCACCAGTTCGGGCAGCGTCATTGCGATGTTAGCGGCGTAATCCATCAGTGTGCCTCCCCGTGCGCGGCACTATCGACAGTGGCGGGGTTCCCCGCGTGGACGGTAGCGGGCTTCCCCGCAGTTGGGTTTGAATCGCTGGCCGGCTTGGCGCGGTCGACACGGGCGAGAAGCACGCCCACGTCCTTGCGCATCGGTGCCAGGAAGCTCTCGGGATACACGCCCATCCACAGCACGACAGCTGCGATCGGTGCGAGCAGCCACATCTCGCGGCCTGACAGGTCGACCATCGCGCGAACGTCATCCGACTTGATCTCGCCGAACACGACGCGGCGGTACAGGAACAGCATGTAAGCAGCGCCGAGGATGATGCTCGTCGTGCAGAGCAGGGCAGTCCAGGTCGAGACCTGATACGTGCCCATGAGCGACAGGAACTCGGCGACGAAGCCGCTGGTGCCCGGCAGGCCGATCGAGGCCATCGTGAAGAACAGGAAGAAGATCGCGTATTTCGGCATGTTGATCGCGAGGCCGCCATAGCGCGAGATCTCGCGGGTATGGAGCTGGTCGTAGATCACGCCGACGCACAGGAACAACGCACCCGATACCAGGCCGTGGCTCAGCATCATGATCATCGCGCCTTCGATGCCCTGCCGGTTGAACGCGAACAGGCCGATCGTGACGATCGCCATGTGCGCGACCGACGAATAGGCGATCAGCTTCTTCATGTCCGACTGCACGAGCGCGACGAGCGACGTGTAGATCACCGCGACGGCCGACAGACCGAAGATCAGCCAGGTCAGCTGACCCGAGGCTTCGGGGAACATCGGCAGCAGGAATCGCAGGAAGCCGTATCCACCGAGCTTCAGCAGCACGCCCGCCAGGATCACCGAGCCTGCGGTCGGCGCCTGGACGTGCGCGTCGGGCAACCAAGTGTGGACCGGCCACATCGGCATCTTGACCGCGAACGATGCGAAGAACGCCAGCCACAGCCACGTCTGCACATACGCCGGGAAGTCGTAGTTCATCAGCGCCGGGATGCTGGTCGTGCCCGCGGTCTTTGCCATGTACAGCATCGCGATGAACATCAGGACCGAGCCGAGCAGCGTGTACAGGAAGAACTTGTACGACGCGTAGATCCGGTTCGCGCCGCCCCAGATGCCGATGATCAGGTACATCGGGATCAGGCCGGCTTCGAAGAACACGTAGAACAGGAACAGATCCTGCGCCGCGAACGTGCCGATCATCAGCACTTCGGTGAACAGAAACGCCGCCATGTATTCCGGCACGCGGGTCGTGATCGAGCGCCAGCTGGCGCCGATGCAGATCGGCATCAGGAACACGCTGAGCATGATCAGCATCAGCGCGAAGCCGTCGATGCCGAGCGACCAGCCGAACGGCCCGAAGATCCCGGGGGCATGCTCGACGAACTGCCACTGCGCACCGCCGATATCGTAGTTCATCCACAGCATGATGCCGAGAACGAAGTCGATCAGCGTCGCCGCCAGCGCCAGCATCCGGGCCGTGTTCGCCGAGACGAACAGGCACGCGATGGCCGCGATCATCGGGACCGCGATCAGAACGGAGAGGATAGGAAAGCCGGTCATTACAGTCCGATCGCCCAGGTTACGGCTGCGGTCAGCCCGATCAGCATGACGAAGGCATAGGTGTAGAGGTATCCCGTCTGAAAGCGGTTGGCCACGCGGCTGCCGATCTGGACAACCCAGGTCGCGCCGTCTGGCCCGAACCGGTTGATCGTCTTCTCGTCGCCGCGGTGCCACAGGAAGCGGCCGATCGCGAACGCCGGGCGGACGAAGATCAGGTCGTACAGCTCGTCGAAATACCACTTATGCAGCAGGAAGTCGTAGAGCACGCCGAACTGTTCGACGACCTTGGCCGGGAACGTCGGTGCCTTGATATAGGCGTACCAGGCGGTCAGCAGGCCGAGCAGCATCGCGATCGTCGCCGACAGTTTGATCAGCAACGGCACGCCGTGCATCTCGTGCATCAGATGTTCGCGGAACGCGAGTGCGCCCTTCCAGAACTCTTCGCCTGCGGTCGGTTCGATGAAGAAGCCGTGGAACACGAAGCCGGCAAGAACCGCACCGATCGACAGGACGATCAGCGGGATCAGCATCGGCAGCGGGCTCTCGTGCGGGTGATACCCACCATCGCCATCGGCCGGCGCGTGAGCCGCGTCATGATGATCGTGCGGCGCGTGACCTGCATCCTCGGCCTGAGCCGGATTCGCATGGTGATCGTCAACATGATGCGCGTCATGCGCGTGGTCGTCATGACCGTGCGCGTCATGGAGCGCATGTTGGATGTGCTCCGACGCGGCCCAACGCGGCTTGCCCCAGAAGGTCAGGAACATCACGCGCCACGAATAGAAGCTGGTCAGCAACGCGACGAGCACGCCGACGAACCATACGCCCGGCTGGCCCGCAGCCCAGCTCGCTTCGATGATCGCATCCTTCGAATGGAAGCCTGCAAAGCCAATCGCGGTGTTGCCGAAGATGCCGGGGATGCCGACGCCGGTGATCGCGAGCGTGCCCGCCATCATTGCCCAGAACGTCACCGGGATCTTCTTACGCAGACCGCCATAATAGCGCATGTCCTGCTCGTGGTGCATCGCATGGATGACCGAGCCCGCGCCGAGAAACAGCAGCGCCTTGAAGAACGCGTGCGTGAAGAGGTGGAACATCGCCGCGCCGTACGCGCCGACACCAGCTGCGAAGAACATGTAGCCGAGCTGCGAGCAGGTCGAATATGCGATCACGCGCTTGATGTCGGTCTGCACGAGGCCGCACGTGGCGGCGAACAGGCAGGTCGCGGCACCGACCGAGGTCACCACGGTCAGCGCGACCGGGCTCATCTCGAACATCGGCGACAGGCGGCAGACCATGAACACGCCTGCTGTGACCATCGTCGCCGCGTGGATCAGCGCCGACACCGGGGTCGGGCCTTCCATCGCGTCCGGCAACCAGGTGTGCAGGCCGAGCTGTGCCGACTTGCCCATCGCGCCGACGAACAGCAGCAGGCAGAGCACCGTCATCGTGTCGAAGCGGTAGCCGAGGAAGCCAAGCGTCGAGCCCGCCATACCGGGGGCCGCGGCGAGGATCTCGGGGATCGAGACCGTGCCGAACACCAGGAACGTGCCGAAGATGCCGAGCATGAAGCCGAGATCGCCGACGCGGTTGACGACGAATGCCTTGATCGCGGCCGCACTTGCAGAAGGTTTGCGGAACCAGAACCCGATCAGGAGGTAGGATGCGAGACCCACGCCTTCCCAGCCGAAGAACATCTGGACGAGGTTGTTCGCGGTCACGAGCATCAGCATCGCGAAGGTAAACAGCGACAGATACGCGAAGAAGCGCGGCTGATCGGGATCCTCATCCATATAGCCCCAGCTATACAGGTGAACGAGCGCCGAGACCGACGTGACGACCACGAGCATCACAGCGGTCAGCGCATCGACGCGCAGCGACCACGCGACGTTCATGTCGCCCGAGTGGATGAAGTCGAGCAGCGGCGCGACGGTCGCCGTGCTGGTGCCCGAAAGGAAGCCGATGAAGATCGGCCAGGACAACAGGCACGACGCGAACAGCGCAGCCGTGGTGACGAGTTTCGCCGGCACGTTGCCGATCGCGCGATTGCCGAACCCGGCAACGATCGCGGCCAGTAACGGCAGGAAGACGATAAGCTGGATCAACCGTATTACCCCTTCATCCGGTTGACGTCGTCGACCGCGATGGTGCCGCGACCGCGGAAATAGATCACGAGAATGGCGAGGCCGATCGCGGCTTCACCCGCGGCGACCGTCAGCACGAACATCGCGAAGACCTGTCCGACGAGATCGTGGAGGAACGCCGAGAACGCGACGAGATTGATGTTCACCGCCAGCAGGATCAACTCGATCGCCATCAGAATGACGATGAGGTTCTTGCGGTTCAGGAAGATGCCGAGCACCCCCATCGTGAACAGGATCGCCGCGACGACCAGATAATGGACGAGACCGATCGTCACAGTTCGACTCCCTGCCCGACGACCGGGCTCGTGTTGCGCGTGGCGTCCTGCGGACGACGCGCGTTCTGGCGGCTGATGTTCTGCGCCTTGACGCCGCCACGCTGGCGGTGGGTCAGCACGATCGCACCGATCATCGCGACCAGCAGCACCAGACCGGCACCTTCGAACACGAACAGATAGCGCGTATAGAGCAGGTTACCGATCGCCTGGATGTTGGGCACTGTTTCGTTGATCGGAGCAGCACGCCGCGCGAGCTGGATCGGACCGGTGCTCCAGGCGCCGATCGCGATCATCACTTCGGCGGCGAGTGCAACCGCGAGTGCGAGACCGATCCCGAAATACCGGGCGACGCCTGCGCGCAGCTCGGTGAAGTCGATGTCGAGCATCATGACGACGAACAGGAACAGCACCGCGACAGCACCGACATAGACGATGACGAGCAGCATCGCGATGAACTCGGCACCGACCAGGATCATGAGACCCGCCGCATTGAAGAACGCGAGGATCAGCCACATCACCGAATGGACCGGGTTGCGCGACGCGATCGTCAGCGCGCCCGACAGGACGACGACGAAGGCGAAAAGGTAGAAGGCTAAGGCCTGGATCACGCGATCACCCTCCCCGTCGCCCCAGCGAACGCTGGGGTCTTCTGGTTGGTGGGCGCGCCCGTGCGGCACGAGATCCCAGCCTGCGCTGGGATGACGGAGTTAATCTGTGTCATCGCGGCGCTCGCTTAACGGTACGGCGCATCGGCGGCAAGGTTCGCCGCGATCGCGCTTTCCCAACGGTCGCCATTATCGAGCAGCTTCGACTTGTCGTAGATCAGCTCTTCGCGCGTCTCGGTGGCGAACTCGTAGTTCGGCCCCTCGACGATCGCATCGACCGGGCACGCCTCAGCACACAGGCCGCAGTAAATGCACTTGGTCATGTCGATGTCATAGCGCGTCGTGCGGCGCGAACCGTCGTCACGCGGCTCGGCTTCGATCGTGATCGCCTGCGCGGGGCAAACGGCCTCGCACAGCTTGCACGCGATGCACCGCTCTTCGCCGTTCGGATAACGACGCAGCGCATGCTCGCCCCGGAACCGCGGCGACACCGGATTGCGCTCGTACGGATAGTTGATAGTCGCCTTTTCCTTGAAGAAATAGCGAAGCGTCAAAGCGTGCGCCTTCACGAATTCCCACAGGGTGAACGACTTGATGATCTGAGCGACGCTCATGAACCCACTCCAACGCGCGTCAGCATGAGATAGCCCGACACGAGGAAAACCCAGAACAGCGAGACGGGGAGGAAGACCTTCCAGCCGAGCCGCATCAGCTGATCGTAGCGATAGCGCGGCACGGTCGCCTTCACCCAGCTGAAGAGGAAGAAGAAGAAGAGGATCTTGGCGAACAGCCAGATGATCCCCGGCACGTAATAGAGCGGCGCCCAGTCGACCGGTGGCAGCCACCCGCCCCAGAACAACGTCGCGTTGAGTGCGCACATCAGCAGCACGTTGGCGTACTCGCCGAGCCAGAACAGCGCGAACGACATCGACGAATATTCGGTCTGGTACCCGGCGACGAGCTCGCTCTCCGCCTCGGTCAGATCGAACGGTGCGCGCTGCGTCTCGGCCAGCGACGAGATGAAGAACATCACCGCCATCGGGAACATCAGCGGGTTCAGGATGTACCCGTTGAAGAACCAGACGTGCGACTTCTGCGCCATCACGATCGCCGACAGGTTGAAGCTGCCGGTCCACAGCACGACCGAGATCAGGATAAAGCCGATCGCGACTTCATACGACACCATCTGCGCGGCCGCACGAAGCGCCGAATAGAACGGGTATTTCGAGTTCGACGCCCAGCCCGACAGGATGATGCCGTACACGCCGAGCGACGAGGCCGCGAGCACGTAAAGCAACCCGACGTTGATGTCGGCGAGCACGACGCCGACACCGAACGGCACCACCGCCCAGACGATCAGCGCGACCGTGAAGGTGATGATCGGTGCCAGCAGGAACAGAGTCCGGTTGGCGGCCGCGGGGACGATCGTCTCCTGCAGGAACACCTTCAGGCCGTCAGCGAAGCTTTGCAGCAGGCCGAACGGACCGACGACGTTAGGACCACGGCGTAGCGCCATCGCCGCCCAGATCTTGCGGTCGGCATAGATGATCATCGCCACCGCGAGCATCAGCGGCAGGGCGATCACGAGGATGTCGATGATCGTCGCGAGGAAGAACGCCCAGTCGTAACCGAGCGAGGATTCGAACCAGGAGATCATTCGGCTGCCTCCGCGTAATCTTCCCCGTGGAGAAGTTCGGCCGAGCAGCGCTGCATCGTCGGCGACGCACGGCAGATCGCGTTGGTCAGGTAGAAGTCCTTGATCGGATAGCCGGAAAGAACGCCCTCACCTGCCCCGTTAAGCGAAGGCGGGTTCCACTCGAACGTCGCGAGCGCCTGATGACGCAGCGCAGGCACGTCCGCGTACATTTCCTCGCGGAGACCCTCGAAGCTGTCGAACGGTAGCGTGTGGCCGAGCGTGTCGGACAGCGCGCGGAAGATCGACCAGTCATCACGTGCGTCGCCGGGTGCGAACACCGCACGCTCGCCGCGCTGGACACGGCCCTCGAGATTGACCCACGTGCCCGACTTCTCGGCATAGGTGACACCCGGCAGGATAACATCGGCAGCCGCCGCACCCTTGTCGCCGTGATGGCCCACGAACACCTTGAAGCCTGCGAACTTCGAATAATCGACCTCGTCCGCGCCGAGGAAGAAGCCGAGCTTCGCCCCCATCACGTCGGCGATGCCGCCCTTCTGCGCATAGCCGAGCATCAGCCCACCCATCCGCGAGGCCGCCATGTGGACGACGTTGAAGCCGTTCCAGTCCGCCTTTACTAGACCCAGCGTATCGACGAGCTTCAGCGCAGCCGCGTGGCCACCCTTCAGCGCGCCCCCACCAACGATCACCATTGGACGCTCGGCCTTGCCGAAAGCCTCGGTCACCGCCTCGGGCAGATTGCCGAGCAGCGCGAGATCGTCGCCAAGCCACTCGACCTTGTACGTCAGGTCCGTCTCCGGCCCGATCGCGAAGACCTTCGCGCCCTTCTTGATCGCTTTCCGCACCCGCGTGTTCACCAGCGGCGCTTCCCAGCGCAGGTTGGTGCCCACCAGCAGGATCGCGTCGGCACGCTCGGTGCCGGCGATCGTCGTGTTGAAATTGACCGCGGCGATGCTCGTCGCATCGTAATCCATGCCGGTCTGACGACCTTCGAGCAGGCTCGACCCCATCTTCGCCAGCAGCGCCTTGGCGGCGTACATCGTCTCGCAATCGACCAGATCGCCCGCGACGGCCGCAATGCTCGACCCGGCGTTCACAGCCTTGATCGCCGCGAAAGCCTCATCCCACGTCGCGGGAACCAGCTTGCCGTTCACCCGGACATAAGGCTTGTCGAGACGACGGCGCACGAGACCGTCGATCGCGTGGCGCGTCTTGTCGGTCGCCCACTCCTCGTTCACGTCCTCGTTGATCCGCGGGACGCAGCGCAGCACCTGGCGACCACGGCTGTCGAGCCGGATGTTGGTGCCGACCGCGTCCATCACGTCGATCGTCAGCGTCTTGCGCAATTCCCAAGGACGCGCCTCGAACGCATAGGGCTTCGACGTCAGCGCGCCGACCGGGCACAGATCGACGACGTTGCCGGATAGCTCGCTCTTGACCGCGTTCTCGAGATACGAGGTGATCTGCATGTCCTCGCCGCGGAAGATCGCACCGATCTCCTCGACGCCGGAGACTTCCTCGGCAAACCGGATGCAGCGCGTACACTGGATGCAGCGGGTCATGACCGTCTTGACGATCGGACCCATATATTTCTCGGTGACCGCGCGCTTGTTCTCGTCATAGCGCGAATGGCCGCGACCATACGCGACCGACTGGTCCTGCAGATCGCACTCGCCGCCCTGATCGCAGATCGGGCAATCGAGCGGATGGTTGATCAGCAGGAATTCCATGATGCCCTCGCGGGCATTCTTCACCATCGGCGAGTTGGTAAAGATCTCCTGCTTGTCCGCCGCCGGCAAAGCGCACGACGCCTGCGGCTTGGGCGGACCAGGCTTCACCTCGACCAGGCACATCCGGCAATTGCCGGCGATGCTCAGCCGCTCATGATAACAGAAACGCGGGATCTCCTTGCCGGCAAGCTCGCACGCCTGCAGCACGGTGGCACCGGCAGGCACCTCGATCTCTACGCCATCGACTTTGACTAAAGGCATTACTCTGCGGCTTCCATCATCGGCGCGGTGTCACCACCACGTTCGCGGATACGGCGCTCCATCTCGGGGCGGAAATGCTTGATCAGGCCCTGGATCGGCCATGCGGCTGCGTCGCCGAGCGCGCAGATCGAGTGACCCTCGACCTGCTTCGTGACCTGCTGGAGCATGTCGATCTCGGACAGTTCGGCGTCGCCGGTGCGCATCCGTTCCATCACGCGCCACATCCAGCCGGTGCCCTCGCGGCACGGCGTGCACTGACCGCAGCTCTCGTGCTTGTAAAAGTACGAGATACGGCTGATCGCGCGGACGATGTCGGTCGACTTGTCCATGACGATGATCGCCGCGGTGCCGAGGCCCGACCCGACCGCTTTCAGGCCATCGAAGTCCATCGCGCAGTCCATGATCTGCGCGGCGGGCACCAGCGGCACCGACGAGCCACCCGGGATTACGGCGAGCAAATTGTCCCAGCCGCCACGGATACCGCCGCAATGCGTCTCGATTAGGTCGCGGAACGAGATGCTCATCTCCTCCTCGACCACGCACGGCTTGTTCACATGGCCGCTGATCTGGAACAGCTTGGTGCCGCGGTTGTTCTCCGCGCCGAAGCTGGAGAACCACGCCGCGCCACGCCGCAGGATCGTCGGCGCAACCGCGATCGATTCGACATTGTTGACCGTCGTCGGGCAGCCATAGAGTCCAGCACCTGCCGGGAAAGGTGGCTTCAGCCGCGGCTGGCCCTTCTTGCCCTCGAGGCTCTCCAACATCGCGGTCTCTTCGCCGCAGATGTAGGCGCCTGCACCCCGGTGCACGAACACGTCGAAGTCGTACCCCGACCCGCATGCGTTCTTGCCGATGAAGCCGCGGTCGTACGCCTCGGCGACGGCTGCGAACAGCGTCTCGGCCTCGCGGATATATTCGCCGCGGATGTAGATGTACGCGGCGCGCGCGCGCATCGCGAACCCGGCGATCAGCGCGCCTTCGATCAGCTTGTGCGGATCGTGGCGGATGATCTCGCGATCCTTGCAGCTGCCCGGCTCGGATTCATCGGCGTTGATGACGAGGAAGTTCGGCCGATCGGGCTTCGGCTCCTTCGGCATGAACGACCATTTGGTGCCGGTCGGGAAGCCCGCGCCGCCACGACCGCGCAGACCAGACGCCTTCATCACGTCGATGATCGCGTCCTGGCCGAGCGCCATCAGGTCCTTGGTATTGTCCCAATCGCCGCGCATGATCGCTGCGTCGATGTTCCACGGCTGGAAACCGTAGACGTTGGTGAAGATGCGGTCCTTGTCGGCGAGCATCAGGCCCACTCCCCCCGGTAATCGTGGTTCGCGTCGACCATCGCCTTCAGCGAGGTCGGGCCGCCTTCGGGGCAGCTTGCGCGGCGACCGAATTGCGGACCCGGCATCGGGTGCCCGCCATTGGCCAGCGCCTCGAGGATCTCGGTCGTCTTGTCGTAATCGAGGTCTTCGAAGTTATCGTCGTTGATCTGCACCATCGGCGCATTCGCGCACGTGCCCAGGCACTCGACTTCGGTCAGCGTGAACATGCCGTCCGGCGTCGTGCCACCCTTGACCAGACCGCGGTTCTTGCACGCAGCCAAAACATCGTCCGACCCACGAAGCATGCACGGCGTCGTGCCGCAAACCTGAACATGAAAGCGGCCGACCGGTGCGAGATTGAACATCGTGTAGAAGGTCACGACCTCGTACACGCGCATGTACGGCACGCTGATCTGGCGCGCGACGAACTCGATCACCGGCACCGGCAACCAGCCCTGCGTCTGCGTTTCGGCGCCAACCTGGCGCTGTGCCAAGTCGAGCAACGGGATCGACGCGGACTGCTCGCGCCCCTTGGGATAGCGCCCGAGGATCTCGTTCGCCTTTACCTGGTTCTCGTCCGTCCACGCGAACGAACCCCAGCGTGCGCGGGTCTCGGCCTCGTCGGGAATTTTTGGAGCTTCAGCCATCAGCGGTCACATTCACCAAAAACGATATCCATCGCGCCGAGGATCGCAGTCGTATCCGCCAGCATGTGGCCCTTCGCCATGAAGTCCATGGCTTGCAGATGCGAGAACGCGGTCGGGCGGATCTTGCAGCGGTACGGCTTGTTCGAGCCATCGGCGACCAGATACACGCCGAACTCGCCCTTGGGACTTTCGGTCGCGACATAGACGTCGCCGGCGGGCACGTGGAAGCCCTCGGTATAGAGCTTGAAGTGATGGATCAGCGCTTCCATCGACTGCTTCATCTCGCCACGCTTGGGCGGTACGACCTTGCGATCGAGCGACGCGATCGGCCCCTCGGGCATGTCGCGCAGGCACTGCTTCATGATCCGCGCAGACTGACGCACTTCCTCGACGCGCACCATGAACCGGTCATAGCAATCGCCGCGCGTGCCGACCGGCACCTCGAAGTCCATTTTCGCATAAGCGTCATAGGGCTGCGACTTGCGCAAATCCCAGGCGATCCCCGAGCCACGGATCATCGGGCCGGAAAAGCCCCACTTTATCGCATCGTCGCGGCTGACCACGGCGATATCGACGTTGCGCTGCTTGAAGATGCGGTTGTCCGCAACGAGCGAAATCGCATCCTCGAACAGCCGCGGCAGGCGCGTGTCGAGCCAGTCGCCGATATCGGCGAGCAGCTTCAACGGCGCATCCTGATGCACCCCACCCGGGCGGAAATAGTTCGAGTGCATGCGCGCGCCCGAAACACGCTCGAAAAAGTTCATGCAGTCTTCGCGGATCTCGAACAGCCACAAGTTGGGCGTCATCGCGCCGACGTCCATGACGTGGCTACCGAGGTTCAACATGTGGTTCGAGATACGCGTCAGCTCGGCGAAGAACACCCGCAGATACTGCGCGCGCTCAGGCACTTCGAGGTCGAGCAGCTTCTCGACCGCCAATACCCAGCTATGCTCCATGCACAGCGGCGAGCAGTAATCGAGACGATCGAAATACGGCAGCGCCTGCGTGTAGGTCTTGTACTCGATCAGCTTCTCGGTGCCGCGGTGAAGCAGGCCGACATGCGGATCGACGCGCTCGACGATCTCGCCGTCGAGTTCCATGACAAGACGGAGCACGCCGTGCGCGGCCGGATGCTGCGGACCGAAGTTGATCGTGTAGTTCTGGATCGTGACGTCGCCGGTCGTGGGATCGGCTGCGTCGGCTTCACCCAGAAGCTCTTCGACATACAGACTCACTGGTTCTGTCCTCCACCCTTGGTCGGGACCACGTCGGGGTTCGCAGGCTTCGGCGTCGCATCGGACTCCGACTTACCGGCGCCCGTCTGCGCGGTCGACTCGGTGCTCTTGGGTTCGGTCGGCGCCTGGGTCGGCGATTGCGCCGCGTTGGCTTTGACGATCGTGTCCGCCGACAACGGCGTCTGCGCGCCCTTGGCCTGGGGCAACGCGCCCTTCTCGTCACCCGGAAGGACGTAGTTCGCGCCCTCCCAAGGGCTCATGAAATCGAACGTACGGAAATCCTGCGCAAGCTGCACGGGCTCGTACACGACGCGCTTCGACTCTTCCGAATAGCGCAGCTCGACATACCCGGTCAGCGGGAAGTCTTTCCGCTGCGGATGACCACGGAAACCGTAATCGGTCAGGATGCGGCGCAGGTCCGGGTTACCGCTGAACAGCACGCCGTACATGTCGTACACTTCGCGCTCGAGCCAACCGGCGACCGGCCAGATATCCGTCACCGACGGCACCGGCTTTTCCTCGTCGGTCGCGACATGCACGCGCAGGCGATGGTTCCGCGTCAGCGACAGCATGCAATAGACGACTTCGAACCGCTCCGCGCGATCCGGATAGTCGACGCCGGCGATCTCCATGAGCTGCTGATAGGCAAGCCCCGGGGTATCGCGCAGCGCGATCATCGCGTCGTACAGGTCTTCGCGACGAACGTGCAGCGCGACTTCGCCGACATGGTCGACCGCGTCGAGCAGCATGCCACCGAGCACCGCGCGGGCGCTGTCGATCACGCCGTCATTCGACGTGTATGCTGGTGCGGGAGCCCTCAACGCTCGATGCTCCCGGACCGCCGGATCTTCCGCTGCAACTGCATGATGCCGTACAGCAAAGCCTCAGCCGTCGGCGGGCACCCGGGAACGTAGATATCCACCGGCACGATCCGATCGCAGCCGCGCACGACGCTGTAGCTGTAATGATAATAGCCGCCGCCGTTCGCACACGACCCCATCGAGATCACGTACTTCGGCTCCGACATCTGGTCGTAAACCTTGCGGAGTGCCGGGGCCATCTTGTTGCACAGCGTGCCGGCAACGATCATCACGTCCGACTGGCGCGGGGACGCGCGCGGTGCGGCGCCGAAGCGCTCCAGATCGTAGCGCGGCATGTTGACGTGGATCATCTCGACCGCGCAGCATGCGAGCCCGAACGTCATCCACCACAGCGAGCCGGTGCGGGCCCATTGGAACAGCTCTTCGGTCGACGTGACGAGGAAACCCTTATCCGTCAGCTCACCGTTCAATCCGTCGAAAAAGCCCTGGTCGGGTGGCACCAGCGAACTGGGCGAACCGGGTGCGGGCTGAAGCTCTACTCCCAATCGAGTGCTCCCTTCTTCCATGCGTAGACGAGGCCAAGGGCCAATTCGCCGATAAAGATCATCATCGAAATCCACGCGGTCCAGCCGAGCGTGAAGACCGAGACGGCCCAGGGATACAGGAACGCGGCCTCAAGATCGAAGATGATGAAGAGGATGGCGATCAGGTAGAAGCGCACGTCGAACTGGCTCCGCGGATCCTCGAATGCGGGAAAGCCGCACTCGTATTCGCTGAGCTTCTCAGGCGTAGGCTTGTGCGATCCCGTGAGGCGCGAGACGGCCATCGGCAGGAACACGAACGTGCTCGACAATGCGATAGCGATCCCGAGGAACAGGAGGATCGGAAGATAGTGCGACAGGTCGACCAAATTGCTTCTCGCAAGTGCGAACGGAACGGGGCCGCTTTAGGCCGATGGGGGGTGATGGGCAAGGCGTGGAGGGTGTGAGAATCACTCGCAAGTGGAGGGGCCGGGGTGATGGGAAACATGCGTTACTTGGCGCGTCGACGACTGCGGCCGCGACTTCCACTGAATGTCGGGGACGCCACCGAAACGTACCCGTCACCCCGGAATGGTTCCGGGGTCCACGGTGTTGCACACCAGCCGCGGCGAGAATGTGGAACGGTGGATGCCGGAACAAGCCCGGCATGACGGACCGAGCCGGGGTCGACGCCGTTGCGCTGTTGACCCCACTCTGGCCCTTACGCTCCCCCATCCGTCACCCCAGCGAAAGCTGGGGTATCGTGGTTGGCGGGCGCGGCGACCATCACGGGGATACCCCAGCTTTCGCTGGGGTGACGGATGGGGATGGCAGTCGGATTGGGAGCGGGGGCAACCGAATTCGGTCCCAGTTGCCCTTTTCACAATCCACCTTAACGCAGCGCGCCAGCTACCAGCTTGTGCAGTCGCGAGTGCAGCGCGTCGTTCGCAGCGAGGAACTCATTACGCTCCATCGCGCGATCGCCACCGCGGAAGTCGGTGACGAAACCGCCGGCTTCCTTCACCAACAACATGCCCGCAGCAACATCCCAAGGCTTCAGGTTCGATTCCCAGAACCCGTCAAACCGGCCCGCAGCAAGCCAAGCCAGATCAAGCGCCGCGGCGCCCAAACGACGGATCCCCGCAACCTCAGGTGCAACCGCGCCAAAAATCCGGCTCCACTGCGCGAAGTCGCCATGCCCTAGGAACGGAATCCCCGTAGCGATCAGCGATTCGGACAGATCACGCCGCGACGACACGCGGAGACGCTGGTCGGTGAGCCATGCCCCCCGGCCCTTCTCCGCCCAGAAGCTCTCGTCGGTCAGCGGTTGATACACCAACGCCGTCGTGACCTCGCGCTTGCCGTTCGGCATCGGCTCCTCGACCGCGATCGAGATGCAGAAATGCGGGATGCCGTGGAGGAAGTTCGACGTGCCATCGAGCGGATCGACGATGAACCGCGGCTTGTTCGGGTCACCCTCGACCTCGCCGCGCTCCTCCATCAGCATGCCCCAGTCGGGACGCGCGTGCGAAAGTTCTTCGAAGATCGTCTGCTCGGCGCGCTGGTCGGCCTGGCTGACGAAGTCGGCCGGACCCTTGCGGCTCACCTGGAGCTGCTGGACCTCGTTGAAGTCGCGGCGCAGGCGCGGCGCGGCCTTGCGGGCGGCGCGCTCGATGACGGTCATGATGCCGGAATGGCTGGGCATTTTATTCTAACTCCCCCCTCCCGCATGCGGGAGGGGCCGGGGGTGGGCTCGCGCTATCAGCGTCGCGCAGCGTAGAAATAGTCACGCCACTATCGTTGCGCGACGTGGAGGGCGGGCGCCCACCCCCCCAGCCCCCTCCCGCTTGCGGGAGGGGGAGCAGATTTTAGTCCGCGCGCCTTACGTAGGTCTGCTCGTAAACATCGACGACGATCCGCGTGCCCGCACCGATATGCGGCGGCACCATCACGCGCACGCCGTTCTCGAGCACGGCGGGCTTATAGCTCGACGAAGCGGTCTGCCCCTTCACAACGGCATCCGCCTCGACGATCAACGCCTCGATCGTATCGGGCAACTGGACCGAGATCGGCCGCTCTTCCCAGAGCTCCATCACCACATCCATGCCGTCCTGCAGGAACGCCGCGGCGTCGCCCAGGATGTCGGCATCGAGCGAGATCTGCTCGTAATTGATCTTGTCCATGAAGGTGAGCATGTCGCCTTCGCGGAACAGGAACTGGAAGTCGACGGTCTCGAGCCGCACCTTCTCGACGCTCTCGGCGGAGCGGAAGCGGGTGTTGTTCTTGCGGCCGTCGATGAGGTTCTTCATCTCGACCTGCATATAGGCACCGCCCTTGCCGGGCTGGGTGTGCTGAATCTTGACGGCGCGCCAGATGCCGCCCTCATATTCAAGAATGTTGCCGGGACGAATCTCGACCGCGTTGATCTTCATGACCGATTCCTGCTGGAAAGAGCTAGGGGCCGTCCGCGAAGCATGGCCCTAAGGCGTGGCTCTGCGGAAACCCGAAGCGGCGGGCTTTAGCGGGACGACCGGGTTCCGGCAAGCAGCGGGTACGGGTTCACGTTCTCGCCCTGATACCAGCGCTCACCCGGCTGCATCTTAGTCAGCCCGAAATGCAGGTGGTAATTGCCCGCCCCCGCATCGCCGGTATCGCCGACATAACCGAGCGTATCGCCGGCCTTGACCGCCATGCCCTCACGGATACCCGCAGCATAGCCTGCGAGATGCGCGTAATAATATGTCCAGCGTCGATCGGGGGAGCGAACGTAGAGTGTGATCCCGCCGAGCCCGCTCTGAAACAGCTTCTCGATCCGGCCCGGTGCGGCCGCGACGACGGGTGTGCCGCCCGGTGCCATGATGTCCGTACCGTGATGCCCGCGCAGACCGCCGCCCCGCGCATCGTTCCAGCTATCCGCGATCGCTTTCCGCGACACGCCGGCCACCGGCACGGCCAGCGCTCCCGGCGTCGCGGGAACCGCCGCGACCTCGACGGGCGGCGCCGGCTTCCGCCAGGGCACCCGCCGCGCGATCCCGCCACCGCCGCTGCCGAACGACACCATCGACGCAAACCCGCCGACCACGACGACGATCAGCCCGAGAATGATCCAGAACGTCCGCGTCATCGCTTCAGGCCTGGAATACGGCCTTGGTCCCCGGCTTGATCATCATCGACAGCCGCGCCGCGTCCCAGTTGGTCAGGCGGATACAGCCATGGCTCTCCGCACGTCCGATCGTCTCGGGGTTTGGCGTACCATGAATGCCGTAGTGCTCCTTCGACAGATCCATCCAGACCACCCCGACCGGACCGTTCGGCCCCGGCGGCAGCATCTCCTTCTGCTGGCCCTTCTTGGCATCCCAGAACAGCGCGGGATTGAAGTGGAACTTCGGATTGTAGTCGGAGCCCTTGATCGTCCACGTGCCGAGCGGCAGCGGGTCATGGCTCGACCCCATCGTCGCAGAGAATTGCGCGATCAGCTTGTCGTTCGCATCGAGCACGCGGAGCACGCCGTCCGACTTGTCGACGACGACATGATCCGCCTGCGGCTGCTTCGCATCGACGTTCAGCATCGTGAGCGTCGCGATCCAGTCCGGCTTCAGCTTCGGATCATACGCGCGCGAGGTCGGCAGAGCGTTCGGGAACACGACCTTGGTGCCCGGGGCCAGCTTCGTCGTCGGCGAGTTCAGCGCGAGGATCACCGCCGGCGTCGTGTGGAACATCTCGCCGAGCTTCTCCATGACATTCTTGTAGCCGAGCGATGGGAGTTCGGCCTGCTTTGCCGGGTCCGTCGGGAACGGATTGACGAACGGCCCCGCCAGCATCTCGGGGGTCAGCGCGACCGTCACGGTCGGCCGCGCGGCGCGGTATGGATACAATGCCTGCAAAGTCCGCGCATCGGGCTTGCCGGTAATCGGCAGCCCTTTGGCCTCCTGGAATCCCTTCAACGCCGCGACCAGCGACTGCCCACCGCGCCCGTCAAGCACGCCCGGCCCGAAACCGAGATGGTCGAGGATTACCTGCACGTGCAGGATATTGCGATCGATCGGTACGGGTTTGGCGGGCGCGGTCTGCGCTACCGCTGGCGACGCGACCCCGAACAGGCACGCCGCAAGAACCGAAGCTTTCGTCACAAATGCCGTCATGCCTGTCATCCCAAACCGTTACGCTTCTGCATCAAACGGTCGGGACGACGGTTGTTTCCAACGGCTCAGCGCTTCGCAAGAACCTCAGCGAACGCCTTGATCGCCGCAACCTCGTCACCACCCCAGACGGCGCCCGAAACAGCGATGAAATCCGCGCCGGCAGCAACCAGAGGCGCGGCATTTTCCGGCGTAATCCCACCGATAGCAACGCAGGGCATCTCGAACAGCGTCGACCACCAGGACAGGATCACCGGCTCGGCGGTATGCGTCGCGACCTTCGTCGTGGTCGGATAGAAGGCGCCGAACGCGACATAGTCGGCCCCGGCCTCGCCCGCTTCCATCGCCAGATGGCGACTGCCGTGACAGCTCAAGCCGATCTGCGCATTGGGGCCGAGCTGCGCGCGCGCCTCACGCGGATCGCCGTCATCCTGCCCGAGATGCACGCCGTCCGCATCGAGCCGCTTGGCGAGCCCGATGTCGTCGTTGACGATGAACGCGACATCACGCTCGGCGCAGATCGCGCGCAACGGCTCGCCGAGTGCGGCAGCCGCATGCTGGTCGATATCCTTCACACGGAACTGGAACGCGGCCACGGGGCCAGCATCCAGGGCGCGCGCCAGGCGTTCGGGAAAGTCGCCCCCGACATCCAGCGGCGACACCAGGTAAAGCTGGCAAGCCGGCCGACGCATGTCGCGACGGAAATTCTCGGCGAAATTGGGATCGAGCGGGCCCAGCGGATCTTCGAATTCGGTCATGTCCGCCCCCTAGCCCCTCATGCCGCGCTCGTCACCCCGGCGCGTGGCGGGGTGACGAGCGCGCAGAACGGCGCTTATTCCTCGTTCTTGTAGATCCGGATGATGCGGTCGAGCATAGCCAGCGCTTCCTCGCGCGGGCGCTGGAAGGTGTTGCGGCCGATGATCGAGCCGTTGCCGCCGCCGTCGCGAATGTCGCGCGCATCCTGGAACACCGCATCCTCGCCCTTCGACGCGCCGCCCGAGAACACGTTGATGCGACGCCCGGCAAAGCTCGACTGGACGACGTGCTTCACGCGGTCCGACTGCTTCGACCAGTCGGTGTTCGCGTAAAGCGGTTTGGCCTCCTTCTGCTCGATATGCGCGGTCGGCAGCTTGGTCTTGATGATATGCGCGCCGAGCAGCGCCGCCATGTGCGCGGCATAGGCGCCGACGTCCAAGGCGAGTTCGCCGTCCTTGGTCAGCTCGCCACCGCGCGGGTACGACCAGATCACCGTCGCGATACCGACCGACTTCGCCTCTTCGCTCAGCTCGCGGATTTCCTCGACGAGGTCGAAGAACTGATCCGCACCCGGATAGATCGTGAAGCCGATCGCCGCCGACCCGAGCCGCACCGCGTCGGACACCGTAGCGGTCACTGCCTGGTCGATCGTCGTCGCCCAGCTGTTCGAGCTGTTGCACTTCAGGATCGTCGGGATCTGCCCCGCAAACGTATCCGCCCCCGCTTCGAGCATGCCGAGCGGCGCGGCATAGGCGCTGAGCCCGGCATCGATCGCGAGCTGGTAATGGTAATGCGGGTCGTACGCCGCCGGATTGACCGAGAAGCTGCGCGCCGGACCATGCTCGAAGCCCTGGTCGACCGGGAGGATCACCAGCTTGCCGGTGCCGCCGAGCTTGCCCTGCATCAGGATGCGCGCGAGGTTTGCCTTCACCGCCGAACTGGTGGCCTCGTATTTGTCGAGAATGGTTTTGACTTGCGAGGTGATCGTGGATGTCATGGTAAATCCTGTCTTAGAGTTCGAGCCAGCGGCGCAGCGCGTCGTCGACTCGGGTCATGGTGGTGATGGGTATCGTACCGATAATCTCGACGATTTTGTTGCGGTCGAGCGTATCAACCTTGTCGATCTGGATCTCGCTATCGCGAAATAGGCCGGTTTCCGCCGATGCCTCGAGCGACACGCGAAACAGGCTCGTCCCGCTAATGACGCTGGTCAGCGGACATAGAGAAATCGTCGCGTGATCGGCAAAAAGGTCTGATTGGACGACAAGAAAGGGGCGCGGCTTGCTAGAGAAGTCGCCCTTGCCCGCCCCGACGACGATCATACCGCGGACGAATTTCATGCAGGGGGCGCCCCGATTAGTGCGTCCCAATCCTCTTCACCTGCCTGCCTATCGTGATCAGCCGCCGCGAGCGACTGACGTCGTGCCTCCGCCAGGAACGCCTCGTCGTGGCGTTCGACATAGCGTCGCACGGCTTCGCGTGCGATATCGCTCTTGCTGCGCCCTTGGGTGCGCGCAACCGCCGCGAGTCGCTCTTCGAGTTCGCTGTCGAGCCTGACGCCGAGCATCCGTGTCTCCGTTTAACATGTTAAACATAGGCGCGCGGATAGCCGGGATCAATCCCCTGCCCGCCCGGTTTGCCGCGTAATTGACGGAAGGTCGTCGGACGCGGAAACTGTCCATAGGGGGACGAGGGCAATGACGATTTTGCGCGGGATCATGACGTGTGCGGCGCTGCTGGCGGCATCCGCGGCACCGGGACCAGCAACGGCAACGACCGCTGCGGTAAAGATCGGCGAGC
This sequence comes from Sphingomonas sp. PP-CC-3A-396, assembly GCF_004343105.1. Taxonomy (NCBI): domain Bacteria; kingdom Pseudomonadati; phylum Pseudomonadota; class Alphaproteobacteria; order Sphingomonadales; family Sphingomonadaceae; genus Sphingomonas; species Sphingomonas sp. PP-CC-3A-396. Next base: position 163,613 of record NZ_SLYF01000004.1, read on the forward strand.
GCTCACCCGACTTCGAACTGACGCTGATCGACGGCAGCAAGGTCCGCAGCGCCGACCTTCGCGGCCAAGTCGTAGTCCTGAATTTCTGAGCGACGTGGTGCGGGCCGTGCAAGGCGGAACTGCCGCTGCTCGATAACTACTACCGGCTTCGCAAGGACAATGGCCTGCGGGTATTTGCGGTGGCGACGGAAGATTCGCTGCCCGCGTACAAGCTCAAGCCGCTATTCGCCGCGATGACGATCCCGTCCGCACGCCGGATCAAGGGCCCGTTTGCGGTTCTGGGCGCGCTGCCGACCAACTACATCATCGATCGCGCCGGTATCGTTCGCTATGCGAAAACCGGCGCGTTCGACCTGGACGACTTGAACGGCCTGCTGGTCCCGATGCTTCGGGAGCCCGCATCCTAGCGGGTCAGCGCGGCGACGCCGGGAAGGTCCTTGCCTTCCATCCATTCGAGGAACGCGCCGCCAGCGGTCGAGACGAACGTGAAGGCGTCCGCGACGCCGGCATGGTTGAGCGCCGCGACCGTATCGCCGCCGCCTGCGACCGAGACGAGCGAGCCGCCTTCGGTGAGGGCCGCAGCGGTCTTGGCGAGCGCAACGGTCGCCTTGTCGAACGGCGGCGTCTCGAACGCGCCGAGCGGACCGTTCCAAACCAGCGTGCGGCAGTTCTTCAGCACGTCGCCAAGCGACTCGACCGCCGCAGGACCAACGTCGAGGATCATCTCGTCAGCCGCGACTTCGTGGACGTTGACAGTGCGGGTGGCGGGGTTCGGCTTGAACTCTTTAGCGACCACGACGTCATACGGCAGGTGAACCGTGCAGTTCGCCTTGTCCGCAGCTTCCATGATCTGTTCGCAAACGCTCGCAAGCTCATGCTCGCAAAGGCTTTTGCCTACATCGACACCGCGTGCCGCGAGGAAGGTATTCGCCATGCCGCCGCCGATGATCAGATGATCGACCTTGGTGACGAGATGCCGCAGCACGTCGAGCTTCGACGACACCTTCGCGCCGCCGACGACGGCCGCAACCGGGTGCTCGGGCGCGCCGAGCGCCTTCTGGAGCGCGTCGAGTTCGGCTTCCATCGCGCGGCCGGCAAAGGCGGGTAGGACGTGCGCGAGCCCCTCGGTCGAGGCGTGCGCGCGGTGCGCGGCGGAGAAGGCATCGTTGACATACAGGTCGCCAAGGCTCGCGAAACGCTTGACCACCGCTTCGTCGTTGGTCTCTTCACCACCGAAGAAGCGCGTGTTCTCAAGCACCGCGATGTCACCGGCCTCCAGCGTCGCGACGGCGTCATCCGCCCCTTCCCAGTCGATGTAGCGGACTTCGCGCCCGAGCACTTCACTGTACGGCTTAACGACCTGCGACAGCGAGAACTCCGGGCTCGGCACCCCCTTGGGACGACCGAAATGCGCGAGGACGAGGACGATCGCGCCCTTGTCGGCAAGCTCGCCTACGGTCGCGACGGTCGCCCGCAGGCGGGTGTCGTCGGTCACATGCCCCTCTGCCATCGGCACGTTGAGGTCTTCGCGGACGAGCACGCGCTTGCCCTGGATGTCGCCCATATCATCGAGCGTCTTGAATGGCTTGGTCATGGTTCTTCGATCCTGATCTCATCACCGACGGCGATTCTGCCGCCCATCAAAACTCGGGTACAGGCCCCGCCGCGCCAGTCGGGCGTCAGCGCGGCGAACAATCCTGGCGCCAAGGCTTCCATGCGTTCGCACGGATCGGTGTGGCGCGTCACCTCCAGCACGACGTCCGCGCCGATGCGCAGACGGGTGCCGGGTATCTGCGGTAGGTCGAAGCCGTCAACGAGCAGGTTCGCGCGGCGTTCATACCATGGGATATCCTGGCCCACCTCGGCCATCGCCGCGGCCCAGTCGCCGTGTTCCAGCAACGTGACCTGGCGCCGCCCCTTGCCGCCCGGCTTCACATAGCCGCGAAAGTCGCCGTGCAGCCCCGCCTCGATGGTGATCTCGACATGGTCGATGACCTCCATCGGGCCCTTGGCGCGGGCGTGGCGCGCGATGCCGGCGATCTTACCGCCTGCAGTCATGTCACCAGCCCCGCGTCATCCATACCAACTGCCGCAATGCAAACGATATACCCGTCACCCATCCCCATTCCCGCACCCATCCCAATCACCGTCACCCCAGCGAAAGCTGGGGTCTCCCTGTTGGCGGGCGTCGTGACCTTCATGGGGAGATCCCAGCTTTCGCTGGGATGACGGACTTGGGTGGGACAGCGGTTAGGAGAACGCAGCGTCCGTCTACCTTAGATGAACTTCGCCATCGCGGTCGCCGTATCGACCATGCGGTTCGAGAAGCCCCACTCGTTATCGTACCAGCTGACGACGCGAACCAGCTTGCCGTCGATCACCGCGGTCTCCAGGCTGTCGATCGTCGACGACGCCGGGGTATGCTGGAGATCGATCGAGACGAGCGGCTCGTCCGACCAGTCGAGCACGCCGACCAGCGGGCCGCTCTCGGACGCCGCCTTAAGCACCGCATTCACCTCTTCACGCGTCGTATCGCGCGACGGCGTGAAGGTCAGGTCGATCAGCGAAACGTCCGGCACCGGCACGCGGATCGCCGAGCCGTCGAGCTTGCCCTTCAGCTCCGGCAGCACTTCGGCAACCGCACGAGCGGCACCCGTCGTCGTCGGGATCATCGACATCGCCGCAGCACGTGCGCGACGCAGGTCCGGGTGGATCTGGTCGAGGATCTTCTGGTCGTTGGTGTACGCATGCACCGTCGTCATCAGGCCGCGCTCGATGCCGATCGCATCGTTCAGCACCTTGGCGACGGGCGCGAGGCAGTTGGTGGTGCACGACGCGTTCGAGACGATCGTGTGCTCCGCGGTCAGCTTGTCGTGGTTGACGCCGTACACGACGGTGAGGTCGACGTTCTTGCCCGGCGCCGAGATCAGCACCTTCTTGGCACCCGCATCGAGATGCTTCTGGCAGCTCGCCTTGTCGGTGAAGAAGCCGGTGCATTCGAGGACGATGTCGACGCCCAGCTCGGCGTGCGGCAGGTTCGCCGGGTCACGCTCGGCAGTGACGCGGATGCGCTTGCCGTCGACGACCAGCTCGTTGCCCTCGGCCGAAACCTCGCCCGGATACTTGCCGTGGACGCTGTCGCGCTTGAACAGCCAGGCGTTCGACTTGGCATCGCCGAGATCGTTGATCGCGACGAGTTCGAGTGCGCCGTTCGACTGTTCGAGTACCGCACGGGCGACGAGACGGCCGATGCGCCCGAAACCGTTGATCGCAACCTTGACCGTCATTGCCGTATCTCCGCTAACGCCCGCGAGTCCGTTCCGGGCGCGCAGCCTTTGCGGGGCGGTGGGGCGCCCTGTCAACACCGTGGATGGTGTCGACTTTGCCCAAAACCCGCTTGTCGCGCCCCCCGGCCATGCTATCTCGCAGGGTATGTCAGATACACTTCCCGACGCGCCGACGGCCGTCGAACGGATCGATGCCGCGATCGCCCGGATCGAATCCGCCATTGCCGCGCGCGCCGAAGCAGGCGATGCGCTAGCTAAACGTCACGCCGCATTGAAAGCGCGCATGGCCGAAGCCGTCGCCGCGCTCGACGACGTCATCACGCGCGGGAGCCCCAACTGATGGCACAAGTCATGCTCGATATCGGTGGCCGGCCGCATGCCGTCGCCTGCCGTGATGGCGAAGAGTCGCGCGTGAGGCTGCTGGGTGCGATGGTCGCCGAGCGCTGGGCTACCGCGGACCGCGCGGCGGGCGGTCTCAGCGCCGAACGCGCGATGCTGTTCGTCGCCCTGATGCTCGCCGATGATCTCGACGAAGCCGCGCACCGCCCGCCCGAAGGCTCGGCCGTCAGCGAGATCGCGCTCACCCGGATCGCAGATCGTCTCGAAGGGCTCGCACAAGCCCTTGAGCTAAGCCCGCCGAACGCCTAGATTGGTCGTGGCGGGTTCTGCCCGGTACGAGCCTTTATTATCCCTGAGGCTATTCATCATCCATAGGGGGCTGTCCCTGTTAGGATCCTGGTCCGAAGCATATGGTCCCCACCTGACGTACCGTGCGTCAGTGGATAACCCGGCACACGGCCATGGTGGGCCCGCCACACCACCATTTTCCAAGGTCGCTGCATGACCGACAAAAGCGCGCTGAGAGCCTCGCTCCGCGCCGCGCGGGAAGCCCGCCCGCCGGTCGAGCTTCCTGTGCCGTCAGCGTTTTTGGCACGCCTGAAACCCGGACTGACGGTCGCCTCCTACGTCCCGTTCGGCGGCGAAGCAGACCCCTCGCCCTTCGCGCGCGCCGCGGTCGATGCCGGATGCGTCATCGCCCTGCCCCATGTCGTCCGCCGCTCGTTGCCGATGCGCTTCCTGTCCTGGGCGACCGAGGCGGCGCTGATCGCTGGGCCGTTCGGGCTGCACCAGCCCGCCGCAGACGCCGCCGAACTCGAACCCGACATCATCCTAACCCCGCTCGTCGGCTTCGACCGCAGCGGCAACCGGATCGGCCAGGGCGCCGGCTATTACGACCGCGCATTCCTCGCCCACCCGAATGCCTGGCGCGTTGGCATTGCGCTATCGGTGCAGCAGGTCGATAGCCTGACCCCAGACCCGTGGGACGTCCCGCTCCACGCCATCGCCACCGAATCAGACTGGATCACGCCATGACGCCAACCTGGCGCAAACCCGTCGGCATGCTCGGCATCTTGCTACTGATCTTGGTGTGGTGCGTAGCCATCGTCAGCTTGTCGAACATCGTCGGCAGCTGGCACTGGCTGGCGCAACTGGTGTTCTACCTGTTCACCGGCCTGATCTGGATCGCACCGTTGAAGCCGGTCCTGCGCTGGATGGAGCTCGGGCGGTAGAGCAGCCCCGGCCGGCGTTTCCCACGAACCGACGCGCTCCGTTCGCCCCCCTGCCGTTCGTCCCGAGTAGCCACCGAGTAGTCGCGCAGCGGCGTATCGAAGGACAGGTTAGCGCACGGAACCCATGCTTCGATCAGAGCCCTCGATACGCTTCTTCTAAGCTACTCGGTCTCTACTCAGCACGAACGGAAAGGGGGATGATCCTGACCTCGGCGGCAGGATGGACTGCTCTCGGCATCCAAAATCTAAAAGAATTTCGGCCACCCCATTAGGGTGGCGCGAGTGACGGGACTCGAACCCGCGACCTCCGGCGTGACAGGCCGGCGCTCTAACCAACTGAGCTACACCCGCATTCCCAATGACGAACCCTAGCGCCCCAAGGGACACGCGGGAAGGCTCGTCAAAACCTCAACACAATCTCGAACCACCTAAACGATGGCGCGAGTGACGGGACTCGAACCCGCGACCTCCGGCGTGACAGGCCGGCGCTCTAACCAACTGAGCTACACCCGCTGAAACAGCGTGGAGGCGGCAACTAGGCGAGGGTTCGGATACCGTCAACCCAAATTATCCGCCAGTTTCACGTTGTGCCTCAGGCGGGTCGCCACGACGGCGATTTCGCCCGGTCTTGGGCTGCACCAACGTCCCGTGCTCGAACAGGAACCCGGCGATGTCGGGCTTGCCGGCGGCCTTCACGATTGTCTGGATTATGATCAGCAGCGGCACCGCGAGCAACGCGCCCGACGTGCCCCACACCCATCCCCAGAAGCTCAGCGAGATCAGGATCAGCAACGGACTGATCGTCAGCCGGTGCCCGACCACGAACGGCGTGATCGCGTTCGCCTCGACCAGGTGCAGCCCGTACATCAGCGCCGGCGGCAGCATCGCCATCCAGATGTCCGAGAACGTCATCAGCCCGCCCAGCGCGAGCAGGAACGCGCCGATCACCGGCCCGAAATACGGGATATAATTGAGCAGCGCGACGATCCCGCCCCACATCGCCGGATACGGCATGCCGATGAACCACAGCGCGGTGCCCGTGACGATCCCGAGCACGATGTTGATCAGCGTGATCGTGCCGAGATACGCCGACACGTCATCGACGATATCCTGGATCACCCGAGCGGTCGCCATCGCCCCGTCGAAGCTGGTCCGCCCGGTGATCGTCTGCCGCCGCATCCGCGTCCAGCCCGACAAAAAGAAGAACACGATCAGGACACCGAACAGGAACTGTACGATAACCGCCGGAGCCGACGTCGCCGCAAGTTCGAGGATCGACCCCGGCGCGGCAACCCCTGCGGTCGCCGGCTGCTTGATCGGTGTCGAAGCGACCTGCCGCAGCGTCTTGTTCACGTATTTCTCAAGGCTCGAATACAGGTCGAGCAGCGGTGCGAGGTTGCTTTGAATCCGATCCAGTCGGGTCGGCAGTAACCGGAAGAAGTCGGTCGCAGGCACGAGGATCGCGGCGATCGCGATGTTCGCGGCGATCAGGAAAACGAGAATGCACAGGATCGCGGCGAGCGGCGACGGCACATGACGCCGCTCGAGCCATTCCAGCACAGGCACGAGCGCGACCGAAATCACGAGCGCGATCGTCAGCGGCAGGAAGAACTCCGCGCCCGACTTGAGCGCGAACGGCGTCGCGAGGATCAGGCCGACGCCAGCGGTCAGAGTCAGCGCCGCGAGCAACCGATCTCGACGCTGCGCGATCCGCATCGCATCCTCGACCCCGACCGCGATCGGCAACCCAAACGCACTCTCGGCCGGCGGACCTTCTGCAACGACGCCGTCCCCGCTCTGCGGTTGATGCGTTTCCTGGCGAAGACCCTCGTCCGTCATGGCAATTCCTTTGCCACTCCCATCCCGTAAACGCGGTCGGCATTCAAGCGGTGCGCGGTGCCAGCGCGATGGAATTCTCGAAAAGACCGCGGCATGTCCGATCATGTCTTGATCCCAAGCCCCCCGCTCTCCGTCATCCTGACGAAAGTCAGGACCCAGAGCCCAAAAGCGCTGCCCTCCATTACCCAGAGTCCTGACGTTCGTCAGGATGACGGCGCAGTATCAGTTATGGCCTCCTAAGCCGACACCCCCACCCGGTCCTCGAACAGCACCTGCAGATCCTTCTTCAAGATCTTCCCGTTCGCATTCCGCGGCAAAGTCTCATGCACGAACCGCACCGCGACCGGCGTCTTGAACGCTGCCAGATGCTGCCGGACCCAGCCCTGCAACTCCGCCTCGGTCGTTACCGCCCCCGGTGCGAGATGCACCACCGCCGCCGGTTCCTCGCCGAGGATCCGGTGCGGGATGCCGATCAGCGCCGCGTCGGTCACCGCGGGGTGCGCGTAGAGGACGTTCTCGACCTCGCTGGAGTAGATGTTCTCGCCGCCGCGGATGATCATGTCCTTGGCCCGGTCGACGATGTAGCAAAATCCTTCGTCGTCGAGGCGCGCGAGATCGCCGGTTCGCACCCAGCCGTCGACGAAGGTCGAGGCGGTCGCGTCGGGCTTGTTCCAGTACCCCTTCACGATCATCGGTCCGCGCGCCCAGAGTTCGCCGACCTCGCCCAGAGGCATCTCCGTCACGCCGTCATCCGCCACGATCTTCAGGTCGGCCGCCGCGACTGGTGGTCCCGCACTGGTCGGGCGGTTGAGGTAATCCTCGCCGCCATGATGCGTGACGGTCGCCATCGTCTCGGTCATGCCCCAGCCATTGCCGGGCATCGCGCCGAACTCGGCGTGGATGCGCTTCACCAGTTCCGGTGCCGCAGGCGCTCCGCCATAAGCGATCGATTCGAGCGACGAGAGGTCGTATTTCTCGCGGTCGGGATGCTCGAGCAACTGCCACGCGATGGTCGGCACGCCGCCGGTGATGTTGACCTTCTCGCGCTCGATGATCTCCATCGCGCGGATCGTGTCCCATTTGCGCATGAAGATCATCGTACTGCCGGTCGCGATCACCCCCATCATCCCCGCCGAGCAGGCGGTGACGTGGAACAGCGGGATCACGGTCAAGGTCACGCGCGGCGTCGGCTCGGGCGGTGCCTCGCCGCGTCGCAGGAACGAGCGCGCCGAGGAATACCCGCCCGACAGGATGTTCGACATCATGTTGCGATGCGTGCCGAGCGCTCCCTTCGGTGCGCCGGTGGTGCCGCTCGTGTAGAAGATCGTCGCATCGTCGTCGGGTGCGATAGTCGCTTCGGGGAGGCCTACATCGGGTAGCGCCGCCCAGTCGTGCGGGGTGCCGATCACGTCCTCCAGCCGCGTCACGATCCCCGTCAGCGGTTCCGCGGCGCGCGCGACGAACACGTGCTCCAGCGCCGGCAGCGTCGCATAGGCCGCCTCCAGCCGATGATGCCGTTCGTCGTCGGTGATCAGCACGCGGGCGCCCGAATCGGCGAGCCCGTATTCCATCTCCGCGCCGGTCCACCACGCATTGAGCGGCACCATGATCGCGCCGATGCTCGCACCCGCAAAGAAAGCGACCGGCCATTCGGGGAGGTTGCGCATCGCCAGCGCGACGCGGTCGCCGGGGCCTATCCCCATCTCGCGCAACCGGTGGGCCAGCACCGCGATCGCACCAAAATTCGCCTCGTAGGTGACGCGCTCGTCCTCGTACGCGGTGAAGACCCGGTCGCCATGCGCGCGCGCGGCCTCGGCCAGCCAGCGCAACGATGGTGGCGCGTTCTTCCAGATGCGCGTCTCGATGCCGCCGATCGTGATCGTCTCCATCTCGAACTTCGCGCCGGGCGCGGTCAGCATTCGCTCGGCATCGGCGAGCGACATCGCCGGCCAGGAGGGATCGAGTGCGATGATCGGTTCGCTTGCCAAGACCGGTTGACTCCAGAGTTGAATTTCGGGTTTGGCTTATCGCCTGTTCGAAGACAGGTTATAGTTGATTCCTGCTGCACTCAAGGCAATAGAGGCACCAAGTTCGAACTAGGGGTATGGAGCGAGTTATGACACGGACGGTCGAATCGTGAAAATCGCTGAACCTGCCGCGCATGGCTTCGACGCGTGCCGGTTGGCGGCGATCGATACGCTGCTGCAGACGCGCTACATCGATTCGGGCAAGCTGCCGAACGCGCAACTGTTGATCGCGCGCGACGGCGAGATCGTCCATTTCTCGAACGCGGGCGCGGCGCGTGAGGGCGGCAAGAGCGTCGACGAAGGATCGCTGTTCCGGATCGCGTCGATGACCAAGCCGATCACCTCGGTCGCGTTCATGATGCTGGTCGAACAGGGCCTCGTTGCGGTCGATACGCCGGTCCACCACGTGCTGCCCGAGTTCAAGGATATCGGCGTCTATAATGGCGGCGGTGGCGGCGTGCCCTTCGTGACCAGGCCGACCGCCGAGCCGATGCGGATGGTCGACCTGCTCCGGCATACTTCGGGGCTGACGTATAGCTTCCAGAACCGCTCGAACGTCGATGCCGCGTACCGGGACGGCAAGATCGAGGGCTGGCATGGCGGGTATGACCTCGACGGCTTCATCGGCGCACTGGCGAAGATCCCGCTCGAATTCTCGCCCGGCACCGCGTGGAATTATTCGGTCGCGACCGACGTGCTCGGCGCGGTCGTGCAGCGCGTGTCGGGCCTGCCGCTCGACCAGTTCTTCAACGAGCGCATCTTCGCGCCGCTGAAGATGGACAACACCTTCTTCCAGGTCCCCGCCGACAAGCTCGACCGCCTGACCGACTGCTACACGCTCGTCGCGGGTAAAGGCCGCGTGATGTACGATCGCGGCGCCGAGAGCGCGTGGAGCCGGCAGCCCAAGCTCGTGTCCGGCGGCGGCGGGCTCGTCTCGACCGCGCTCGATTACCACCGGTTCAACACCATGCTGCTGAACGGCGGCGAACTCGACGGCGCGCGCATCCTCGGGCGGAAGACGCTCGACCTGATGACGCAGAACCACCTGCCCGGAAAATCCGATCTCGCGACGATGTCGAAGTCGCTGTTCAGCGAGGCGTCGAACGCCGGCACCGGCTTCGGGCTGGGGTTCGCGATCACCGACGACATCGCCAAGACGATGGTGCCGGGGTCGAAGGGCGAATTCTACTGGGGCGGGATGTTCTCGACCGCGTTCTTCGTCGACCCGGTCGAGCGCGTCTCGATGGTCTTCATGACGCAGCTTTCGCCGAGCAGTGTTTATCCCATCCGTCGCGAACTGAAGACGATGATCTACGCCGCGATGACCTGATCCCTTTAACGGCCGTCATCCCGGCGGACGCCGGGACCCAGGGCCGCACGTACAATCATTTTGGCTCTGGGTCCCGGCGTTCGCCGGGATGACGGGGCCGGCACCAGGAGAAGTTTGCAATGACCAGCCCGATCCGCACAGAACGCCATGACGACGTGCTCGTCATCATCTCGAACAATCCGCCCGTCAACGCGCTCGGCGCCGCGGTCCGCCAAGGCCTCGAAGCGGCGATCAAGGAAGGCGTCAAGGACGACAGCATCACCGCGATGGTGATACGCTGCGATGGGCGCACGTTCTTCGCGGGCGCCGACATCACCGAGTTCGGCAAGGAAATGGTCGAGCCCGGCCTGCCGACCGTCGTCGACATGATCGAGGCGTCGTCGAAGCCCGTCGTCGCGGCGATCCACGGTACTGCGCTCGGCGGCGGCTGCGAAGTCACGCTCGGCTGCCATTACCGCGTCGCCGTCCCCTCGGCGAAGATCGGCACGCCCGAAGTGAAGCTCGGCCTGCTCCCCGGCGCAGGCGGCACGCAGCGTATTCCGCGGATCGCCGGCGTGAAGCTCGCGCTGGAAATGACTGCGAAGGGCGATCCGATCTCGGCGAAGAAGGCGCTCGACGCCGGCCTGATCGACAAGATCGTCGGTGAAGACAGCCTTGAGGCCGATGCCGTCGCCTTTGCGCGAGAGATCGCGACGAAGCGTCCCCTGCCCCGTGCGTCCGAGAAGACCGCGCAGGCCGATCCGGATGCCGTGGCTGCGTTCAAGAAGGAGAACGCCCGTCGTTTCCGTAACTTCGACGCACCGGCCGCGAACATCGCCTGCGTCGAGAAGGCTGCGGACGGCTCCAGCTTCGAGGAAGGTATCGCCTTCGAACGCCAGGAGTTCATGAAGCTCATGATGGGCGTACAGTCCGCCGCACAACGCCACATCTTCTTCGCAGAGCGCCAGGCCGCCAAGATCGACGACGTTCCGGCCGACACCAAGCTGCGCGAGATCAAGCGCGTCGGCGTGATCGGCGCGGGCACGATGGGGGGCGGCATCTCGATGAACTTCCTGTCCGCGGGCATCCCCGTGACGATCGTCGAGATGCAGCAGGACGCGCTCGACCGCGGCACCGGCGTCGTGCGCAAGAACTACGAGGCGACCGCCGCCAAGGGCCGGATGAAGCCCGAGCAGGTCGAGCAGGCGATGGGCGCGCTGAAGCCGACGCTCGACTTTGCCGACCTCGCGGAGTGCGACCTGATCATTGAAGCGGTGTACGAGACGATGGAGGTGAAGAAGGAGATCTTCACCAAGCTCGACGCGATCGCCAAGCCGGGCGCGATCCTGGCGTCGAACACGTCGTATCTGGATATCGACGCAATCGCGGCGTGCACCAAGCGGCCCGAGGACGTGGTCGGGATGCACTTCTTCTCGCCGGCCAACGTCATGAAATTGCTCGAGGTCGTGCGCGGTGACAAGACCGCGGACGACGTGCTGGCGACCGTCATGGCGCTCGCCAAGAAGATCAAAAAAGTGGCTGTGGTGGCGGGCGTCACCTACGGCTTCATCGGCAACCGCATGCTGATGCCGCGCCAGGTCGAGGCGACCAAACTGTTGCTCGAAGGCGCAAGCCCCGAGCAGATCGACAAGGTCCATGTCGCGTTCGGCATGCCGATGGGGCCGTTCCAGATGAGCGACCTTGCCGGCGTCGACATCGGCTGGCACCGCGACCCGAGCCGGATCGAGAACATCCGCGATGCGCTGGCCGCCGAAAACCGCTGGGGCCAGAAAACCAAGGCGGGCTTCTATGATTACGACGAAAAGCGCACGCCCTCGAACAGCCCGCGCGTCGCCGAGATCATCGACGATTTCCGCAAGAAGTCGGGCGTAACGCCGCGCGAGATCAGCGACGAGGAGATCGTCGTGCGGACGCTCTACACGATGGTCAACGAAGGCGCGCTGATCCTCGAAGAGGGCAAGGCACAGCGTGCATCCGACGTCGATGTGGTCTGGATCTACGGCTATGGCTGGCCGGTCTATCGCGGCGGCCCGATGTTCTGGGCGCAGTCGGAAGGCCTGGCGAAGGTCGTCACGGGGCTCGAGAAATACGGCTTCCCGGTCGCCAAGTCGCTGAAGGACGCAGCCGCATCGGGCGGCCGGTTGAAGTGACCGCACGCCGCGGCACCTCCCGGGCGACCGCACGCTGATGGAGCGGTCCGCGCTCCAGACCGCGGCGGCGATCCGTGCGGGCGAGACCACCGCGCTCGCCGAATGCGACGCGGCGATCGCGCGGATCGAGGCGCGCGACGGTGCGATCAATGCCGTCGTCGTCCGCGATTTCGCGCGTGCGCGGGAAGCGGCGCGCGCTCTTGATGCGGAAGGTCCGGACGATCGGCCGCTGTTCGGCGTGCCGATGACGGTGAAGGAATCGTTCGACGTCGCCGGCCTGCCGACCAGCTGGGGCGTCGGCGTTCACCGCGACAATATTGTCGACCGCGATGCGGTGGCCGTGACCCGGCTCAAGGCGGCGGGCGCGGTCATCCTCGGCAAGACCAACGTGCCCGTGCGGCTGAGCGACTGGCAGGCGGACAACCCGATCTACGGTCGCACCAATCATCCGCTCGATCCGACCCTCACCCCCGGCGGATCGTCGGGCGGTGCCGCGGCGGCGCTCGCGTCGGGCATGGTACCGCTGGAACTGGGTTCCGACATCGGCGGCTCGATCCGCGTGCCGGCCGCGTTCTGTGGCGTCTGGGGGCACAAGCCGACCTATGGCGCCTTGTCCGATATCGGCCACCGCGTGCCCGGCACCGATGGGGCGAGCGCGGCTCTCGGCGTGATCGGACCGCTCGCGCGCAATCCGGAGGATCTGGCCGTTGCGCTCGACGTCCTAGCCGATCTTCCACTGCCTCGCCCGCGCGTCGATCTTGGCCGACCGCGCATCCTGCTGCTGACCGCACATCCCGCGGCGCGCGTCGATGCGTCGATCGTGTCGGCGATCGAGCATGTCGGTGAGGCGCTGGGCTTCTCTGGCGCAACCGTTTCGCATGCCGAGCCACCGATCGACCTCGCCGCGCAGCATGCCGACTATATGCGGATGCTCGGTATCGCGATGACCCGCGGCGGCCCGGCGCGCGACGGCAAGGTCGCGACGCTGTCGCACTGGTTCGACCTGCTCGATTCCCAGGCGCGGTTGCAACGCGCCTGGGGTGCACTGTTCGAAGAGTTCGACGCGGTGATCGCGCCCGCCAGCGGCGTGAACGCCTTCCCGCACATCGCCGATCGCAATGTCGCGCGGCGCACGCTGTCGATAGACGGCGAGGATACCCCGTTCGGCGTCCAGTTCGCCTGGGCCGGTCTCGCCACCTTCCCCAATCTGCCCGCGACCAGCGTGCCCGTCGGGATCGACCCGCGCGGCCTGCCGATCGGCGTGCAGGTCATCACCAACCGTTACCGCGACCACGACGCGATCGCCGTCGCCGCGTTGTGCAATCGACTAAGCAGGAGCTGATCCGATGTCCGACCTCGATACTTTCCGGTCCGAAACGCGTGCGTGGCTCGCGGAGAATTGCCCGCCCGAGATGCGCAAGCCGGTGCGCTCGGAGGACGACGTCTGCTGGGGCGGGCGCCAGTTCAAGCCGTCGAGCCCTGCGCAGAAGGAGTGGCTCGACAAGATGGCCGCCAAGGGCTGGACCGTGCCGGACTGGCCCAAGGCCTATGGCGGCGGTGGGTTGTCGCCTGCGGAGACGAAGATTCTGCGCGAAGAGATGGCAGCAATAAAGGCGCGTAACCCGCTCAATTCGTTCGGGATCTCTATGCTCGGGCCGGCATTGCTCAAATACGGGACCGAGGAGCAGAAGCTCGATCACCTGACCAAGATCGCACGCGGCGAAATCCGCTGGTGCCAGGGGTATTCGGAGCCGAATGCAGGCTCCGACCTTGCCGGACTTGCCACCTCGGCGGAGGACAAGGGCGACCATTATCTCGTCAACGGGCAAAAGGTGTGGACGTCCTATGCCGACAAGGCGGACTGGATCTTCTGCCTCGTCCGCACGGACAAGACGTCGAAGCAGGGCGGGATCAGCTTCGTGCTGTTCGACATGGCCTCGCCGGGCGTGTCGACCAAGCCGATCCTGCTGATCAGCGGTAATTCGCCGTTCTGCGAGACGTTCTTCGACAATGTCGAGGTGCCCAAGGTCAACCGCGTCTACGAGGAGAACAAGGGCTGGGACGTCGCGAAATACCTGCTCGGGCATGAGCGCGAGATGATCTCGGGGATGGGACTGGCGTCAAGCGGCGGCAATCCGTTGATCGATGGGGCGATCGCGACTGTCGGGCTTGGGCATGACGGGCGGCTGGCCGATCCGCTGCTGCGCGCGTCGATCGCGTTGTTCGAGGTTCGGGCGAAGGCGTTCGGGGCGATGTCGGAGCGGTTCATCGACGAGCTGAAGGCGGGCAAGGCGCATCCCGCTCAGCCGAGCATGATGAAATATTACGGGACCGAGCTGAACAAGGGTCGGTATGAATTGATGATGGCGGCGGGCGGGTCGGATGCGCTCGAATGGGACAGCGAGCGGTCGCGCGGCGGGGCGATCCCGCGGTCGTGGCTGCGGACCAAGGCGAACTCGATCGAGGGCGGGACGAGCGAGATCCAGCTCAACATCATCGCCAAGCGCATCTTGGAATTGCCTGCCTGAGCTTTGACCGTTCTCCCGTGAAAGCGGGAGCCCAGAATCACGAATGCTGCGCGTGGGGCTCCTGGGCCCCCGCCTCCGCGGGGGAACCAGAATGCCACTGTATCTAGACGACGACCAGACCGTCCTTCAGGACACCATTCGCGATTTCGTCGCGGAGCACGCGCCCGTGAGCCACATGCGGGCGTTGCGCGATGCCGACGACAAGACCGGTTTTTCGCGTGACCTGTGGAAGCAGTTCGCGGAGATGGGCTTTACCGGTATCCTGATCGGCGAGGACCAGGGCGGGCTCGGGCTCGGCCATGTTGAGGCGGGCGTGGTGCTGGAGGAGATCGGGCGCAACCTGTCGCCCTCCCCGTTCCTCTCCACCGCGGTCGCGGCGGTCGAGGCGCTCAAGGGCACGGCGCAGGCCGAACGCTGGTTTCCCGGTATCATCGCGGGCGAGACCGTCGCGGCGCTGGCGATCGACGAGGGCGCTAAGCACCGCGACACCGTCGCGATGAAAGCCGAACGCTCGGGTAACGGGTTCAAGCTGACCGGCGCCAAGCGGTTCGTCACGCATGGCCACACCGCCGATCTGATCATCGTCGCCGCGCGGACCGGAGGGTCGGATAACGACACGGACGGTATCACGCTGTTCGCGGTGCCGAAGGATGCCGCAGGGCTGACGGCAAACGCCGAACGCCTCGCGGATTCGAGCTTGGCCGCGCGGTTGGAGTTCGAGGGCGTCGAGGTCGATGCGGATGCGGTGATCGGCGAGGTCGACGCAGGCCGAACCCCGCTCGATCGCCTTTTGCGCGCGGGGCGGACCGGTGCGTCCGCGGAATTGCTCGGCGTCGGCGGCGGGGCGATGGACATGACGATCGGCTACATGAAGGAGCGCAAGCAGTTCGGGACGCTGATCGGCAGCTTCCAGGCGCTCCAGCATCGTGCCGCGCATCTGTATTCGGAGATGGAGGTGGCGCGGGCCGCCGTGCTCAAGGCACAGCAGCTGCTCGACCAGGGCAGCGAGCGGGCGGACGAAGCGGTGTCGGTGGCCAAGGCAATGACCGCGCTGGCGACCACGCTTAGCGTGCAGGAAGGCATCCAGATGCATGGCGGGATCGGCATGACCGACGAATACGACATCGGCTTCTACATGAAGCGTGCGCGAGTGCTCGCCGAGATGTTCGGCGACGCGAACTTCCACGCGGACCGGCTGGCGGTAGCCGCCGGGTATTGACCGTAGGTTGTACCCCCGCGAAGGCGGGGGCCCAGACTGGGCACCCGCCTTCGCGGATGAACAAGGAGGTCAGATGCCTGCCGATACTGCCGAAGTAACACCCGAAGCACTCGCCCAGGGTCTCGTCGACCTGCTTGAGATCGAGGAGGTCGACACCGATCTTTATGTCGGCAAGCGCCAGCCCGGCGGGGTCGGGCGCGTGTTTGGCGGACAGGTGATCGCGCAGGCGCTCCAGGCCGCACAACGCTCGACCGACAGCCCCAAGGCGGCGCACTCGCTGCACGCGTATTTCATGCGCCCGGGCAACGAGGACTATCCGATCGTCTACCGTGTGGTCCGCGATTTCGAGGGTCGTAGCTTCGCCACCCGTCGCGTGATCGCGATGCAGAAGGGCCAGCCGATCCTCAACATGGCGGCGTCGTTCCAGATGCCGGAGGAAGGCCTGCACCATCAGGACGCGATGCCCGACGTGCCTGCGCCGGAAACGCTACGCTCGGACCGCGATCTGCGGCTCGAGAACATCGACGGCATCCCCGAGAAATTTCGCGCGCACATGCTGCGCTGGCGGCCGATCGAGGTGCGTCCGGTCAACCCGCGCAGTTGGATCGACCCTGTCCCGCAGGAGCCCAACTACGCCAACTGGTTCCGCCTGGTCGCGCCGATCGGCGACGATCCCGCGATGCACCGTGCGATCCTCGCCTATGCGTCCGACATGGCGTTGCTCGGCACGGCCCTTCTGCCGCATGGCAAGAACTGGATCACGCCGGGGCTGCAGACCGCCAGCCTCGACCATTCGCTCTGGCTGCATGAGGATTTCCGCGCGGATGACTGGCTGCTCTTCGCCTGCGACAGCCCATGGTCGGGGCACGCGCGCGGCTTCAATCGCGGCAAGATCTTCGCACGGGACGGCCGCCTCGTGGCGAGCGTCGCGCAGGAAGGGCTGATCCGGATGCGCCAGTAACGGACGTTACTTGCGCACCCATACCTTCTCGCCGCCGATCCAAGTCTCCTGCACGATAGTAGCGCGCAAGTCGGTCGGCGAGGCCATCGTCGGATCGCGGTCGACGATGATGAAGTCCGCGCGCTGGCCCGGCGCGAGCGCCCCGAACTTCGTCTCGGCAAAGCCGGCATAGGCCGCCGCGCCGGTCATCGCCCACCACGCCTGTTCGCGCGTCACCAATTCTTGCGGCTGCCAACCGCCCTGCGGCTGACCATCGGCATCCTGACGCGTAAACGCCGCCGCCCAGGTCGCGAACGGATCGGGCTTCTCGACCGGGAAGTCGGTGCCGAAGGCAAGCTTGGCGCCGTTGGTCAGCATCGACTTCCACGCATAGGCGCCGGCCAGCCGGTTCGGCCCCAGCCGTGCCTCCGCCATCGTCCGGTCGCTGGTTGCGTGCGTCGGCTGCATCGAGGCGATCGTGCCGAATTTGCCGAACCGCGGCAGGTCGATCGGATCGACAACCTGCGCATGCTCGATCCGCCAGCGGCGATCACCGGTATAGGTCTCGCTCTCGACCTGGATCGCATCGAGCACCATCTCGTTGGCCCTGTCGCCGATCGCATGCACCGCGACCTGATAGCCGTCCATCGCCGCCCGGCTCATCTGGTTCTGGAGCTGGTCGTCGGTGAGGAAACCAAGCCCAGACTGGCCCGGCGCGTCCGAATACGGCTTCAGCAGCCACGCCCCGCGCGAGCCGAGCGCACCATCGGCATAGAGCTTCACGCCGCCCATCCGCAGGCGATCATTGTACAGCCACGGCGTCGGCCCCTTGCCGCCGATCCGGCTCGCGGTCTCGACGCCCATCGCATAGCTCATGATCCGGACGCGAAGCCCGCCGATGTCCGCCATCCGCCGATAGGTCAGCCAGTCGTCGAGCGTCGTCCCCATGTCGGCGACCGCGGTGACGCCGTAGCGCAGCAGGATGCTCTGCGCAGTGAGGAACGCGGCATCACGCTCCTTGGGCAACGGCTGCGGGACGACCTTCTCGATCAACGCCTGCGCGCCATCGACGAACACGCCCGCGGGCGCGCCGCCCACCTTCTCGATCCGCCCGCTCGCAGGCGAGACGGTCGAGCCGGTGACGCCGGCCTCGCGCATCGCCTCGCGGTTCGCCCAGCTCGCATGGCCATCGGCACGCGACAGCCAGATCGGGTGGCCACCGGAAACGGACTCGAGATCGGCCGCGGTCGGGAAGCGCCCCAGCCCCCAGGCCTCCTGGTTCCACCCGCGCCCGATTACCCACTTCCGGTCCGGATTGCCCGCGATGTACGCCGCGATCCGCGACTTCGCCTCGTCGAGCGACTTGGTCATCGACAGGTCGAGCGACAGCGCGCCGAAGCCCATCTCGATCACATGGCCGTGCGCATCGATGAAGCCCGGCAGCACGGTCTTGCCACCCATGTCGATCCGCCAGTCGTAAAGCGGCTTGCCGGCGTTCTTCTTCAATTCCTTACGACTGAGCTTGGGCGCTTCCTCGCCGGGTGGCACGAGCCGCGTGACCTTGCCATCCTTGTCGATCAGGATCGCCTTGAAGTGGATCACGCGACCGCCGTCGGCTACGGTGATGCCGTTGACGTTGTCGACGATCCCGTCGGCAAGCGCGGGCGTGGACAGCAGCGCGATCGCAGCCGCGGAGATTAGAAAACGCATCACTTCGATACTCTCCACATTTGCACGCCGGGATGTTGACCCACGCCACATGATTTATCAGCCGTTATGAACAGGTTGCTCACCACGAGATACGGCGCGATCGCTGTGCCCCTCGTTCCGGTGCCGATAAATGCCGGTATTGCCATAGCCTTCGCGCATAAGCGGTGTTTCCCGCGCGCGCCAGATGGTCTAGCGGGTCGGACATGGCTACCCACGCTGCCGTAGCGGCACCCACCCTCCCCGTCTCGATCGACGACGTCCGGCTCGCACACGACCGGATCCGCGCCTCGATCGTCCGCACGCCGACGCTGATCAGCAAGACGCTGAGCCAGATGACCGGGGCGACGGTGTATCTGAAGTTCGAGAACCTCCAGTTCACCGCGGCGTACAAGGAGCGTGGCGCGCTCAACACGCTGTTGCAGCTGTCGGCCGAGGCGCGCGCGAAGGGCGTCATCGCGGCGTCCGCCGGCAATCACGCACAGGGCCTCGCCTATCACGCCAACCGGCTCGGCATCCCGACGACGATCGTGATGCCGACCAACACGCCGACCGTGAAGGTCATGCAGACCGAAGGCCACGGCGCCAACGTCGTGCTGCACGGCGAGACGTTCGACGCGGCCTACGCGCACGCGCGCATCCTGGAGGGCGAGTGCGGCTTCACCTTCGTCCACCCGTTCGACGACCCCCGCGTCATCGCCGGCCAGGGGACCGTCGCGGTCGAGATGCTCGAGGACGTGCCGCAGATCGATACGCTGGTCATCCCGATCGGCGGCGGCGGGCTGATCTCCGGCATGTCGACGGTCGCGCGTGCTGCGAGCCAGCAGGCCGGCGGTCATCCGATCGAGATCGTCGGCGTGCAGGCCGAGCTGTTTCCATCGATGTACAACCGCATCAACGGCACCGACATGCCGTGCGCGGGCGACACGCTGGCCGAGGGCATCGCGGTCAAGGAGCCCGGTGCGATCACGTCGAAGATCGTCGCCGAACTGGTCGATGATATCGTATTGGTCAGTGAGCGGAGCCTCGAGGAATCGGTCAGCCTGCTGCTCCAGATCGAGAAGACGGTGGTCGAGGGCGCGGGGGCCGCCGGGCTCGCCGCGCTGCTGTCGCACCCCGAGCGGTTCGCGGGAAGGACCGTCGGCATCGTCTTATGCGGCGGCAATATCGATACGCGGCTGCTCGCCAACGTGCTGCTGCGCGATCTGGCGCGGTCGGGGCGGCTCGCACGGCTGCGTATCCGGTTGCAGGACAAGCCGGGTGCGCTGTTCCACGTCGCGCGGATCTTCGATCAGGAACGCGTCAACATCATCGAGATCTATCACCAGCGCGTCTTCACGACGCTGCCGGCAAAGGGTCTCATCACCGACATCGAATGCGAGCTCCGCGACCGCGCGCATCTCGATCGGCTGGTCGGCGCATTGCGCGCTGGCGGGTACGAGACCTCGACCGTGGAGCTCGCATAAATAGCACGGTGCTGCGGGGATTTAGCGCATTAACCCATTATCGTGGTAAACGCGCTTTTCAGTATTGCATGACGCGACCATATGCTGTGGAACGCGACCTTTCGCGCTTCCCTGAAGGACATCCGGTTCGGTGACTGCGCCTTTTCGTTTCCCGCGCTTCTTCGTCACCAGCCCGTCGCCGTGCCCGTATCTGCCGGGTCGGCAGGAGCGGAAAGTGTTCACCGAGCTAACCGGGCCGCATGCGAGTGAGCTAAACGATGCGCTCGGCCGGATCGGGTTTCGTCGCAGCCAGGGCGTCGCGTATCGACCGTCATGCGCCGGGTGTACCGCGTGCGTGTCGGTCCGCGTGGTAACGAACGAATTCATGCCCAACGCGACGCAGCGTAAGTTGCTCAGGCGCAACGGCGATGTCGAAGTGACCGCGTGCAAGGCGTGGGCGACCGACGAGCAGTTCCAGTTGCTTCGCCGCTATCTCGGGACGCGCCATCCGGGCGGCGGCATGGCCGGAATGGACGAGGACGATTACGCCGACATGATCGAGCATTCGCCGGTCAATTCGGTGATCGTCGAGTACCGCGAGCCCTCGGTCGACGGCGCGCGCGGGCGGCTGATCGGCGCCTGCCTGACCGATCGCCAGGCGGACGGGCTGTCGATGGTCTACAGCTTCTTTGCGGCGGACGAGGACAGCCGGCCGGGGTTCGGCAATTTCATCATCATGGACCATCTGATCCGCGCGCGCGAGGCCGGGTTGCCGTACGTGTACCTGGGCTATTGGGTGAAGGGCTCGCCGCGGATGGGATACAAGACGCGGTATCGGCCGCTCGAGGTGCTGGGCCCGGCGGGATGGCGACGGCTCGAGGATGCGGATCTGGTGACGTCGCCTGCGCGGGTCGCGGCGACGGCCTGAGTTGCAGCTAGGGTAGTTGGGTGGCCCGGCGGCACTTCATGAGCCATCACCCCGGCGAAGGCCGGGGCCCAATTGGGAAACGCTGCTAACACAAGATAGCCCTTAGTTACGACCACCTTGCCAATTGGGCCCCGGCCTTCGCCGGGGTGGTCATACCGCAAAACCGGCTAAGCCTTGTTCTCCCGCGAAGGCGGGAGCCCAGTCTGGGTCCCCGCCTTCGCGGGGAAACAGTCTTAGTCTTCCCGCTGCACCACAACGTCGACGTCGAGTTCCTCACCCCCCTCGCCCAACCGCGATCCAGCGACCGGCGCCGCCCCAGCGGCATCGAGCGCCATCGCGACCCGCACGTAATGCTCCTCGGGCGACATCCCCGTGCACGGATCGAACCCGACCCAGCCGAGCCCGTCGACATACGCCTCAGCCCAGCCATGCGGGGTCGGGAAATGCACCACCTCATGGTCGTTGTGATGATAGCCCGACACGTACCGCGCAGGTGCACCCAAGGACCGCGCCGCGACCGCGAAGATCTGCGCCATGTCGCGCGGCGTAGCGCTATCCTTTCGGAATGCAGCACCCGCGGTGAGCCCGGGCTCGGGGCGTCCGGCATCGAAGACGAACTGCCCATGCAGCGCCCGGTTAAGCCGGTGCAGCGCCCCGACGCGATCGCGTGCACCGACCACCGCATCCGCCGCGAACTCGGCGATCGCAGGGTCGAAAGCCGTCGCCTCGGTCGCGCGCAGGAACAGCGCGGGCGGCAACGTCTCGTGGACACCGTGCAGCACGCCGTCGGAGTGACTCGTCAGCACCTCACCCTTAACGGTGATCTCGATCCCGTCGACCGGCCCCTCGGCGTACAGCATCGTCACCGCGTTGCCGAAGCCGTCACGCCCCGGCCGCAACCGCGCGTCACAATCGACGTCGATCCGCCACGATGCCACGGTCTGGTCGTGCGTATTCTCAGGCGTAAGCCGGAGCATCTGGACCAGCCGGCCCTGTGGCTGGGTGAAGCGGTAGATCGTATGATGATCGATCGACAGCCGCATCAATGGAACTTGAACTGGCGGCCGATCGCGCCGTGGAGCAGCGCGTTCTCGGCGATGAAGGCCTGCAGATACTGGTGCAGCCCGGAGGCGATCACTTCCCCCGACCGCGTCTTGGCCATTCGCGATGCCCGCATTCGTGCCATCCTGTCCGCCTCCCCGTGATTGCCCGTGCGTTTTGCCAGCAGGTTGAGCACGTCGACCGTCTCCTCGACCGATGCCGCCAGGCTCCGCGGCAGTTCTGCGCGGGCAATCAGCAAGTCGATGACGTCGGCCGGCCTCAGACCGTCGCTATACAACCAGCGATACGCGGTTACCGCGGAGACGGTCTGAAGGATCGTGGTCCACTGGTCGCGATCGATCGCGCCACCGATCTTCTGCCCCTCGGGCAGCAAAATATGGTATTTGACGTCCAGCAACCGCGCCGTGTTGTCGGCGCGCTCGACCGCTTGCCCGAGCCGGATAAACCACGTCGTCTGGTTGCGCAGCATCCGGTGGATCGCGCCTTCGAACCCGCGTGTCTCGGTCTTTACCGCCTCGACCAGGTTCATCTGGTCGGTCGTGCTGCGTGGGATCGTCCGGTTCTCGAACAACAGCCACGCACGATTGATTGCGGTCCACGCCTCACGGGTCAGCGCGGTGCGCACCGCCTTGGCGTTGTTGCGCGCCATGTCGACGCAGCGCACGATCGAGCCGGGATGGCTCGAATCGAGCGTCAGGAAGCGGACGACTTCGGTCTGGCTAAGATTGCCGCCGAGCGTCGCGAACGGTTCCTCGGTCTCGGTCACGGCGAGCGCGGAGGCCCAGGCCGCCTCGCCCGCAGGCTGTGACGAAAGGACGTCGAGACGCACGGTAGCCTCGACCAGCCGGGCGATGAAATCGGCGCGCTCGAAATAGCGGCCGAGCCAGTAGAGCGACGATGCGGTACGCGAGAGCATCAGGTGTCCGCTCCCGCCGACGGCAGCATCGTGCCGAGCGTCTGCGACATGCCGCCCATCGTCTGCGTCATCCCACCCGCTCCTATCCGCTGCGACTGATCCTTCATCAGGACGAAGCTATCCTTGGTCCCGCCGCCCTGACTGGAATTGACCACCAGCGAGCCCTCCTTGAGCGCGACCCGGGTAAGGCCGCCAGGCACGACCTGCACGCCCTTCGATCCGCTCAGCACGAACGGACGGAAATCGACGTGGCGTGGGGAGAGGCCGCCATCGGCCATCGTTGGGACGGTCGACAGCGCCAGCGTCGGCTGCGCGATATAGCGGTGCGGCTCGGCGATCAGCGCAGCGCGGAAATCCTCGATCTCCTGTTTCGACGCGGTCGGGCCGACCAGCATGCCGTAGCCGCCCGAGCCGTCGACCAGCTTGACGACGACGTCTTCGAGGTTGTCCAAGACGTATTGCAGCGCCTGCGGTTCGCGGCAGCGCCACGTCTCGACGTTGCGCAGCTTGCACTCGCCGCCCGAATAAAACTTCACGATATCGGGCATGTAGCTGTAGATCGCCTTGTCGTCGGCGATGCCGTTGCCCGGCGCATTCATGATCGCGACGTTGCCGGCGGCATAGGCTGCGATCAGCCCGGGGACGCCGAGCGCGGAGTCCGGGCGAAACACGAGAGGGTCGAGATAATCGTCGTCGATCCGGCGATAGATCACGTCGACCTTCACCCGCCCGGCGATCGTGCGCATCCAGACGACGTCGTCGTCGACCACCAGATCGGCCGCTTCGACAAGCTCGATCCCCATCGAATCCGCGAGGAAGCTGTGCTCGTAATAGGCGGAATTGTAATGGCCCGGCGTCAGCAGCACGCAGGTCGGGTTCGAGCCCGTGCCGTGCGGCGCGACCGACTTCATCGTCTCGAGCAGCAGATCGGGATAGCTGTCGACCGCCGCGACGCGGAACTCGCGGAAGAGTTCGGGGCACAGCCGGAGCATCGCCTCGCGGTTTTCGAGCATGTAGCTGACACCGGACGGCGTGCGCGCATTGTCCTCCAGCACGAAGAAGTCGTCGGGGCCGGTGCGGACGAGGTCGATGCCGCAAATATGTGCCCATACGCCGTGCGGCGGCCGGATGCCGGCGATCTCGGGCCGGAATTGTGCGTTGCCGAGCACCAGATCTTCGGGGAGGATGCCCTCTTTCAGGATGCGACGTTCGCCATAGATGTCGTTGAGGAATGCGTTGATCGCATCGACGCGCTGGACGAGGCCTTCCGACAAGCGGGTCCACTCGTCGTGCAGGAAAACGCGGGGGACGATATCGAACGGAATGATCCGCTCGGCCGCTTCGTTCTCGCCGTAGACCGCGAAGGTGATGCCGAGCTGCCGGAAGGTGGTCTCGGCGGCTTCCTGCCGACGACGGAGCTCGGCGTCAGGCGTCTCCTCGATCCAATGCCCGAGAGCCGCAAGTTCGGGACGAGCGGTCGTATCGCCCGGCGTCCCCATGATTTCGTCGAACGCCTGTTTCCCCATCGGAACGGTCAATTCCCCATCAAGCGTTACGGTTCCATGCTGCAACGCTTCGCTGCGCTGCACAAGTCAAGAATATGACTGACGAGGTGTGGTCGTTGATCCTCCCTCGCCAGGGGAAGGTGGCTGGCGCTTGCCAGTCGGAGGGGGAGGACACGCAACGGTGTTTGTCGCCCCCTCCCCCTCCGTCGCCACCTCCCCCTGGCGGGGAAGATTGCAATACGCTTAGGCACCCAGCCCTTCGAGCAGGCCCGGCGTCAGGACTTGCGGCAGGACAGTCGGCTCGGCCGCACCCGGCGCATAGTACAGATACAGTGGCACCCCGGCGCGGTTGTGCGCCTGAATGAAGCGGCCCATCACCGGGTCGCCATCGGTCCAGTCGCCGATCAACGCCGCCACCTTGTGCTGTGCGAATGCATCGCGGACGCCGGTCGTGTCGATCGCAGCCTTCTCGTTGACCTTGCACGTCAGGCACCAGTCGGCGGTGAAATACACGAACACCGGGCGCTTTTCGGCCCGCAGCGATGCAAGCCGGGCCTCGGTGAACGGCTCGTCCCCTGCTGTGGCGACCTTCGCCGCCGGTGGCGCGCGCGCGATCAGAACCGCGCTGCCGACGAACACCACCGCCAGCGCAACCTGTGCCGCCACGCCGAACGCCTTGCCCTTGCGCTGGCGGGTGCCACCGACCCAGAGCACCGCGCCGACCGCCAGCACCGCGACCAAGGCCAGCGTCAGCGTATCGACGCCGGTCTGGCGCCCGAGCACCCAGCCGAGCGCGATTGCGGTCAGGAACATCGGCACCGACAGGATATGGCGGAACGTCTCCATCCAGACGCCGGGCTTCGGCAACCACCGCCGCCAGGACGGGATGAACCCGATCGCGAGGAACGGGAGCGACAAGCCGATCCCGAGGCCGCCGAACACGGCGAGCGCCGCCGGCCACGGTAACACCAGCGCTGCGCCAAGCGCCGCGCCCATGAACGGCCCGGTGCACGGCGTCGCGATGAACGCCGCCAGCGCGCCCGTCGCGAACGCCCCGCTCGCGCCGCTCTCGCCGGCAAAGCGCGGCGTCGGCACCTCGAACAGTCCGGCGAGATTGAATGCGATCGCCGCACTCAACAGCAGCAACGCGACGATCGCGCCGGGATGCTGCAACTGGAACGCCCAGCCGACCGCCGAGCCGCCTGCACGGAGTGCCAGGATCGCGGCACCTAGCCCGAGGCAGACCAAAACGACGCCTGCGGTATAGGCCAGCGCCTCGCCCCGCGCGTCCTTCTCGCTGGCGCCGCCGCGCGCGAGGCTGAGCGCCTTGAGGCTGAGGATCGGGAATACGCACGGCATGATGTTGAGGATCAGGCCGCCCAACACTGCGCCCGCGAACGCGATCAGCGCGGTCAGCCAGAGGCTCTCGCCGCTCGCGCTGGTTGAGCCACTGCCGGCCGCGTCGCCGACCGCACCGGGCGTAGCCTTAACGCCGAGCCCCTGCCCTTCGCCGATCCGCAGCACGCCCTCGATCGGCCCGCCGGTCTTGGCATTGGCCGCGATCTTGGTGCTGATCGTCAGCCGGTCTCCGTCACGCGTCACGGTCTGCGCCGCGCCATTCTCGATCGCGCCGGTGGTGACGGGGAAGAAATACGCCTTGTCGGCCTTCGCGCCTGCGGGGAACGGGATGGCGATCCGCATGGTGCCGTTGTTTGCGGCATAGGTCGCGCCGGCATCGAGTGGCTTCGGGATCGCCTGTCGCCAGGCGGCGAACGCCGCCGCCTGCGATGGCGCGCCGTCACCGATCGTGAGGTCGAGCGACAGCGCCTTTTCCTCGGGCACGCAGATCGTCGCCGAGCACACCAGATAGCTCGTCTTCAACCGGATCGGGAATTTCGTCCCCGCCGCCAGCCCCGCCGGAACCTGGATCGTCACGAGCGGCGCATAGGGCGCCTCGTAGACATAGTTCATCAGGCCCGCGATCAGCAGCGTGGTCGGCACCGGCCATTCGGGCTCGCCGGCCTTCGCACCCGCCGGCAGCGTCCAGTCGAACGTCGCCGGGAAGCCCGCATCGCCGGGGTTGCGCCAATAGCCGTGCCAGCCGGTTTCGGGCGTTGTTGCCAGCGCAATCGTCAGCGGCGCGCCGGCCTTGGGGTGATCGCTTTCGGAGACCAGCTTCATCATCAGATGCTGGCTGGAGCCGTTCAGCGATTCCGCAAACGCGGGCGCACTCGCCAGCCCGCAGACGGCCAGCAAGACCGTCATCAGGACGCAACGTAATCCGCGCATGGCCATCCTTGTTTCGTTCATCGCGCAAAGCCATAGCGGTGACCTTGTCGTATTGCACTTCAAAGCGACGACCTCGCTCGATGGTCGTCGCTGGCTAAAGGACTGTTCGTGAAAGCACTTATCGCCGCGCTCCTGCTGACCTCGGCCACATCGGTCTCTGCCCAGACGGCACCGCCCCCGGCGGCGACTCCGACGACCCCGCCGAAACTGATCGTCGCGATCTCGGTCGATCAGTTCGCCGCCGACCTGTTCCAGCAATATCGCAACCATTATACCGGCGGGTTCACCCGGCTGCTGAACGGCGCGGTGTTCCCGAGCGGGTATCAGAGCCACGCGGCGACCGAGACCTGCCCCGGCCATTCGACGATCCTGACGGGCATGCGGCCCGCGCATACCGGCATCATCGCCAACAACTGGGTCGACCAGCGCGCCGGGCGGCCCGACAAGGTCGTCTACTGCTCCGAGGACGAGCGCGTCACCGGCAGCACGCACGAGGGCTACACGGTGTCCGACATGCACCTGAAGGTGCCGACGCTGGGCGAGATGATGAAGGCGCGCGATCCGCGGACGCGGTCGGTGTCGGTCGCGGGGAAGGATCGCGCGGCGGTGATGATGGGCGGCCACAAGGTCGACGAACTCTGGTGGTGGGACGGTAAGACGTATGTCTCCTATGCCGGCCGTGCCGTACCCCCGGCGGTGCAGCGCACGCGCGATGCGGTCGCCGCGCTGATCGCCAAGCCGCAGGCGGCGCTGCCGTTGCCGGGCTATTGCGCGGGCGTGAACCATCCGATCGTGATCGCGGGCAAGACCTACGGCCAGGGACGCTTCGAGCGCGAGGCAGGCGATGCGAAGGGCTTCCGGGTTTCGCCAGCTTCCGACGCCGCGGTGTTCGCGATGGCGGCAGCGCTGGTGCAGGACATGAAGCTCGGCAAGGGGCCGCAGACCGACATCATCGATATCGGCGCGTCGGCGACCGATTATATCGGGCATACCTACGGTACGCAGGGCTCGGAGATGTGCATCCAGATGGCGCAGCTCGATAAGACGCTGGGCGATTTCTTCAACGTGATGGACGAAACCGGGGTCGATTACGAAGTCGTGCTGACCGCGGATCACGGCGCGCACGACGCGACCGAACGCCAGCAACAGCGCGCGATGCCGATGGAGGCGCACATGGACGAGAACGTGCTGGCCAAACAGGTCGGCACCGCGATCGCCAAGGACATGGGGCTGCTGGGAAGCGTGCTGCTCGGGACCGAGGGCGACGTCTATATCGACGACTCGCTCCCGGAAAAGACACGCGCGAAAGTGCTGGCGGAGGCGCTGCGCCGGTATCGCGCACTGCCGCAGGTCGCGGGGGCGTATTCCGCCGCCGAGATCATGGCAACGCCGATGGCGAAGAGCCCGCCCGAGACCTGGACGCTGATCGAGCGTGCGCGCGCGTCCTTCTATCCGGAGCGCTCGGGCCAGATGGTGGTCCTGCTCAAACCGCGTGTGACCACGATCGTGTCGCCGGCGGGCGGCTATGTCGAGACGCACGGGTCGCCCTGGGATTACGACCGCCGCGTGCCGATCCTGTTCTGGCGCAAGGGGATGACCGGGTTCGAGCAGCCGCTGTCGGTCGAGACGGTGGATATCGTACCTACGCTGGCGGCGACGATCGGGCTGCCGGTGAGCGGGCTGGACGGGCGGTGCCTCGATCTCGATCCGGGGGCTGCGAGCACCTGCGCTAACTAACGTCGGCTAACACTAGCACAAAGAATTGTTCTCCCGCGAAGGCGGGAGTCCAGTCTGGGCTCCCGCCTTCGCGGGAGAACACGCTTCTGGGTTGACTAAGTGCTTCGCTTCGCAAGTTGCGGCATCAGCGGCGTGCACTGCCCCCCGCCCCTGAACCCGTCATCCCAGCGAAAGCTCGGATCTCCCCGTGGCGCGCGCGTCCTATCCCAACGGGGATACCCCAGCTTTCGCTGGGGTGACGGCAGTTGGGGGGCAACGGCGGGAATTTGCCAATCCCCCGCCCGATGTCACCGCGTCTCGAACGGCTTCAACCCAGTCCCGAGCCGGTTCGCGCCAAGCGCCAGCCGGTCATGGCTAAAATCCACGACAAACGCTGGCGTATGCGTATCCCCCGCCGTCAGTCGCGCGTCGTTGTCCTCCACCCGCAACCCGGTCGACGGGTAAGTCTTCGCCTCCGCAGCGACGACGATCAGCGCCGAGCCGTTCTCCTTCTGCTTGCCCTGCACGAAGGTATTGCGCGCGATCAGGCCGGTGGCGCCGTCGGGCAGGTCGATCATGTAGTTGGTCTTGCGCCCGCCGGTGTCGTCGAAGCTGTTGTCGGTGATCGTCACATTGGGCGCGCGCACCTTGACGTAATGCCCGCCGGTGCCGCGCTCGAACCGCGAGTTGGTGACGGTCACGCGGCCCTGGTTGGCGAGATAGATCCCGTGCGCGCAGTTCGGCGCCTCATCGCACTGGCCGAGCCCGGCAAACGTCGAGTGATCGATCGTGATCTTCTGTCCGGTCGGCTGCCCTCCGAGAATACCTTCCTGGCTGTCGAGGAACATGGCGTTGGTGACGGTCAGGTCGCCCATTTCGGTCCGGATGCCGGCACCATTGCCGTCCGACACGCGGTAGCCGCGGAAAACGAGGCCATCGACCACCGAGCCCTGCCCGCGCAGCACCAAGGCCGCCTTGTCCTCGCAGGCCACTCTCTCGAAGATCGCGGTGCCGGGCTGAACCGCCTTGAAGGTGATGTGGCCGCCCGCCTGGACCGCGCATTGCCGATACGTGCCGGGCGCGATCAGGATCGTCGCGGTTCCCATGCGGACCGACGACACTGCTTCCTGCAACGTTGCGAACCCCTGCCCGTTGACCGTGAACGGCGCGGCGCCTTGCGCAAACGCGGGAGCGGCGAGCAGCGCAAGCGCCAGCAACGATCGTTTCATCCGAAAATCCTCCTCCACCGGCATCTGCGGCGCACGGCATGCAATCGCACGGAACGCAGACGTTCGGCGAACCTATCCATGCGCCCTACCGCCCCCTGTCCCGAAATGACGCAGCTGAGAGATCGGTTCGCGCTGAGCGTATCGTCATGTCCGCATATTGCCGCGCCCGGTTTCACCGAATACTATCGCGACCGAAACGAAGCCGGCGGGGGGAACCGATCGGCGCCCGGGGATCCACATGCACGCCATGACGCCGACGGAGGTCTTCCTCCTCGCGATACTTATCATCTTCACCGTGCCGTATCTGGTGTGGCGGCTCGGGCGGACCGATTACTGGGCGCCGCTGGTGGTGGTGCAGATCTTCGGCGGCATCCTGCTCGGGCCGGGGGTGCTGGGGGCGGCGTATCCCGACTATTACGCGACGGTCTTTACGCCCGCGACCTTGGGCTCTCTGAACGGCATCGCGTGGTGGGCGGTGATGATGTTCGTGTGGGTCGCCGGCATCGAACTCGACCTCGGCGAGGCATGGAAGCGGCGCGGCGAAACCGGCGTCACCGCAGGGCTCGCGCTCGCGGTACCGCTGATCACCGGCAGCATCGCCGCGGTGCTGATGCTGCGGTATCCTGGCTGGCGCGGGCCGGACGGCGCGACGTGGCAAGTGGTGCTCGGCATCGGCATGGCCTGTGCGGTCACTGCGCTGCCGATCCTCGTCCTCTTCCTCGAAAAGCTCGAGATCCTGCGCGAGCCGATCGGCCAGCGGATCCTGCGCTATGCCAGTCTGGACGACATAGCGATCTGGGGCGTGCTCGCGCTGATCCTGCTCGATTGGGAGCGCGTCGGGCGACAGGGTGGTTTCCTGCTCGGGTTCGCCGTGGCGACGCTGCTGGTGCGCAAGCTGATGGCGCGGATCGAGGAGCGCGATCGCTGGTATGTCAGCCTGATCTGGCTGGCCGGCTGCGGGTTCGCGGCGGACTGGGCGGGGCTGCACTTCATGGTCGGCGCGTTCCTGTCGGGCGCGGTGCTCGATTCGAAATGGTTCACGACCGCGAAGATGGACCAGTTCCGCCACTTCGTGCTCCTCGCGGTGATGCCGGTGTTCTTCCTGTCGACCGGCTTGAAGACGCAGTGGGCGGTCGGTGGTTACGCGGTGTTCGCCGCGGCGGCGCTGCTGCTGGTGGCCTCGGTCGGCGGCAAGCTGATCGGTGTTCACGCTGCTGGGCGGATCCTGAAATGGCGGCCGGGCGAGGCTTCGGCGATCGGCTGGCTGCTCCAGACCAAGGCGTTGATCATGATCATCTTCGTCAACATCCTGCTCGATAAGAAGATCATCACGAACGAGACGTTCACCGCACTGCTGCTGATGGCGCTGGCGAGCACGATGCTGACCGTGCCGATGGTCGCGCCGAAGTTGAAGAAGCTGGTGGGGCTGGTCGGGAAGAGCGCGTAACGACGCCAGATCGTCATCCTGACGAAAGTCAGGACCCAGAGTTACGAACGCCGTCCTGCTTGGCTCTGGATCCTGACTTTCGTCAGGATGACGGGTGGTTGTGGCTCAAGCGCCTGCGTTGAGCAGGTCGTGGCGTTTCAGGGCGTGGCGGAGTTGGTCGTAGCTCAGGCCCAGCGCCTCCGCGGTGGCGCGCTGGTTGAAGCGGTGTTCGGACAGCGCGCGCGAGAGCAGGTCGCGTTCGAAGCGGGATACGCGGGACTTGAAGTCCGAGGGGCCTTCTTCGCACGCGACGACCGGGTCTTCGCCTTCATCCGCTTCGGCCGGGCGCGGAGCCATAACCATAGGTTTGGGCGCGGTCGAGGCCCCCGGACGGTGCGGTGACTGGAACGGGTCGATCTCGATCGCGTCGATCGGCCCGGCCTGTTCCCAGCGATACACCGCGCGCTCGACGACATTCCGCAACTCACGAACGTTCCCCGGCCAGCGATACGCGATCAGCGCGTCCATCGCCGCCGGGCCGAACCCCTCCCACCGCTCGCGGCCCAACTCGGACGCCATCCGCCGCCCGAAATGCTCCGCGAGGACGACCACGTCGCCGGTGCGCGCGCGCAACGGCGGTAACGTCACCACCTCGAACGACAGCCGATCGAGCAGATCCGCGCGGAACTCGTGCCGGTCGACCTTGTCGGGCAGATGCTCGTTGGTCGCGGCCACGATCCGGACGTCGACGCGCATCGGCCGCGACGAGCCGATCCGGGTAATCTCGCCATATTCGACCGCGCGCAGCAGCCGGTCCTGCGCCGCCATCGACAGCGTGCCGAGTTCGTCGAGGAACAAAGTCCCCCCATCGGCCTCCTCGAACCGCCCTACCCGCGCCTTGGTCGCGCCGGTGAACGCGCCGGCCTCATGCCCGAACAATTCCGCCTCGATCAGCGTCTCGGGCAACGCCGCGCAGTTCATGATCACCAGCGGCTGATCCCACCGCGGCGACAGGCGGTGGAGCCGCTCGGCGACCAGTTCCTTCCCCGTACCGCGCTCACCGATCACCAGCACCGGGCGGTCCAAAGCCGCCGCACGCGACGCGCGTTCCAGCGCTGCCATGAACGTACCGGACTCGCCGATGACCTGGGTTGTTCGTTCCATGGCGAAGATGTGGCGCGAATTCCCAACTCTTGGCAAGCTTGCGGGACCCGGTCGACGGTCGAAATCGCGCAAACCACTGCAATTCCGCCATTTTCGAAACTGGCACGACAGATGCAATGCTTCAGGCAACCCGCCGAATAGCGGAACCAACCAGTCTTAAAGGGGACCCACCATGTTCAACACCACCATCGCCCGCACCGTCGCCGCCACCCTCTGCACCATCGTCGTCAGCGCAACCTGCGTCCTCGGCGCAGTTGGCCCAGCGATCGCAACCAACACAACGCCTATCGCGGTTCACACCTCGATCGTGGCATAAGACCCCGACGGCTTAGAGCCTCGGGCCGACCCCTGGAGTAGGATTTACATGGGCATCTTTTCCCGCACCCGCGACATCGTCGCCGCCAACTTCGCCGATCTCATCGAGAAGGCCGAAGATCCGTCGAAGATGATCCGCATGATCATCCTCGAGATGGAGGAAACGCTGGTCGAGGTTCGCGCCTCCGCCGCGCGCACCATCGCCGACCAGAAGGAGATGCGCCGCCATATCTCGAAGCTGGAGCAGCTCCAGGACAATTGGACCGAGAAGGCCGAGCTGGCGCTGAGCAAGGACCGCGAGGACCTCGCCAAGGCCGCTCTCGTGGAACGCCAGAAGGCGTTCGACATGGCCGAGCAGCTGAAGGCCGAGGTCGGCGTGCTCGACGACGCACTTCGTGCATCGGAAGAAGACATTGCCAAGCTCCAGACCAAGCTCCGCGAGGCGCGCACCAAGCAGAACGCAGTGCAGACCCGGCTGGAAAGCGCGAACAACCGCACCCGTCTGCGCGAGATGTACAACGGCCCGAAGACGCACGAGGCGTTCAGCCGCTTCGACATCCTCGATCGCCGCGTCGACGAGGCCGAGGGCCGCGCGGATGCGATGGGTCTCGGGGTCGTCAAGACGCTCGAAGAGGAAATCGCCGAGCTACGCAGCGACGACAAGGTCAACGCCCAGCTTGCCGCGCTCAAAGCGCGCTTGAAGAAGGACGATTGAGATGGACACCGTACTCGTATGCGCCACCCTCTTCGTCGGGCTGCCCTGGGTGATCCTCCACTATGTCACTAAGTG
The DNA here is from genome assembly GCF_004343105.1 of Sphingomonas sp. PP-CC-3A-396. Taxonomy (NCBI): domain Bacteria; kingdom Pseudomonadati; phylum Pseudomonadota; class Alphaproteobacteria; order Sphingomonadales; family Sphingomonadaceae; genus Sphingomonas; species Sphingomonas sp. PP-CC-3A-396. The sequence continues at coordinate 196,996 of NZ_SLYF01000004.1, forward strand.
GAAGACCGCGCCAAAGATCACCGACGAGGACGAGCGGCTGCTCGATGAGATGCAGATGCTCGCGCGTCGCCTCGAAGACAGGGTGATGACCGTCGAACGGATCATCGCTGCCGACAATCCCGACTGGAAGCCGGGCCTCGGCACCGCCCAGTCTGACTCACCTTACCGCCTCGATCGCGACAGCGACCGCCAGACCGACCGCCCCTTCGAACGGAGAAACTGACATGTCCGGTAGCCGCACACAGTTTTACCTCGACAAGCAGAATGCCAAGTTCAAGGGCGTCTGCTCGGGGATCGCCGATTACACGGGCGTCGACATCACACTCATCCGGGTCGCCATGGTTGTGCTGGCCGTCGCCACCAGCGGCTGGGTCATCCTCGGCTACTTCGCCACCGCATGGTTGGCGCCCAAGAAGCCGATCGGCCTGTACGAGACACCCGACGACGCGAAGTTCTGGCAAGGCGTCCGCTCGAACCCGAAGCGCTCGACCGCTGAGGTCCGCAGCAAGTTCCGCGACATCGACCGCCGCCTTGCCGACATCGAGACACACTATACCAGCCGCAACAGCAATAGCCTCGCGGCAGAGATCGACAGCCTGCGCTGAGACGCGGCGTCAACAGGGAGACAGACAATGCATTGGGGTGGACCTGGATTTGTGCTTGCGATCATCGCGATCACGACCATCGGCTGGATCGCGAACAACTGGATCCGTACCAAGCACGGCTATCCGCCGAGCGACGACTGGGGCAACACGATGAGCTGGGGCGGCGGGCACAAGCAGGACCCGGCGGGTGATCGCAAGGTCGAACTGCTTAGCAGCGAGAATGAACGCCTGACCGGCCAGGTCTCGCGCCTCGAAGAGCGGATCGCGGTTCTTGAACGCATCGCCACCGATCCCGCCGAGCGCACCGCTCGCGAGATCGACGCTCTCCGCGATCGCTGAGGACAGGGATCATGAACAACTTCACGATCTTCCTGCTCGTCTTCATCGTGATCGGCCTTCCGGTCATCCTCGGGATCGGCAGCAGCGTCTTCAAGGACTGGATCAAGCACAAGGAGCGCATGGCAACCGCGCTCAATGCGCAGACCGCCGAGAAGTCCGCGCAATATGCCGCCCATACCGAACGCCTGGAACAGCGGGTCCGGGTGCTCGAACGGATCGTCACCGATCGCAAAATCGAGTTGTCGGACGCCATCGAGCAATTGCGCGACGACCACCCGCTTGGCCGAACCCCGCTCAATGAAGCCAATACACAGGAGATAAGATCATGAATGGTGGACAGGTGATGGTCGTGATGATCGTCCTGATCGTGATGATTACCGGCATCTTCAAATCGCGCCACAAGAGCGCGCGCCGCGGCGAAGGCGTCTCGCTGATGAACGACCCCGAGGCGGCGCGGCTGCGCGACGAAGTGCAGCAGATGAAGGAACGCATCCAGGTGCTGGAGCGCGTGATCACCGACAACCACAAGAGCGTCGATCTCGACCGAGAGATCGAGCGGCTCCGCGACCGCTAGGAGGCGGACATGATCGACCCGAACCTTTACATCACCTTGGCGCTGGCGAGCCTTGCGGGGCTGGCGATGGTGGTCGCCGGCGGATTGGCCGGATGGCGCGGATGGCTCTCGCTGCGGCGACTGGAACTGGATCACGCGCAGGACGGCCGGATGCCGGTCGCGGTGTCGACCGGATCGCGGATCGAAATTGCTGATCTGAAGGAGCGTATCAAGAAGCTCGAAGCGATCGCCGCCGGGGTGGATCTTTAGGACGCCCCGCCCTAACGTCCTCTGTCAGGCATCTCCTCCCCTACCGTCACCCCAGCGAAAGCTGGGGTCTCATCATAACGGGGAGACCCCAGCTTTCGCTGGGGTGACGGAAAGAGGCTTGGGGTAGATATTTCAGTTCGGCACAATGCAATTGGCTCAGGTTCGAGCATATGGCTAGCCGGACTGTTGCGAGCAAGCCGTCTCGGGAGTAACCGCCGCTTCCATGGCCACTCTCACCGACATCCGCGAGGAATATGACTTCCTCGAACCCGACGATCGCTACCGCCTGCTGATCGATCTCGGCAAAGAACTCGAACCGATGCCGGATGCGCTCAAGACCGATGCGACGCTAGTACGCGGGTGTTCGGCGTCGGTATGGGTGTATCCGACCACGATCGACGATGGCCGGCTGCATTTCCTGGCAGATTCGAATGCGGCGATCACCAAGGGGATTATCGCGCTGGTGTTGCTGACCGTGCAGGATCAGGCGCCGACCGAGATCGTCGCGACCGATATCAAGGCGGAACTGGCGCCTTTCGATCTGAGCAAACAGCTGAGTTCGAACCGTACGCAGGGAATCCCGAACATGATCGCGCTGATCCGCGAGACGGCGGAGCGGTACGCCGAATAACGTGCCCTCACCCTTCCCACCCGGCAAGCGCCGCGCGGGCCCCTTCCCTCTCCCCTCAGGGGAGGGGGAGAGACGCCGAAGGCGGCGAGGGTGAGGGCACGCTGGCGGTCAGTGACGCGACGACCTCGCTCACGTCAGCCCCAGCCGGCACCAGCATCCACCGATCCGGCCGAACTCCATTAACCATCACGACCGCGTTCTTCGGGCAAACCCCGAGGCACTTGACCTCGACCACGCCGCGGTCCGCCTTGCGGCCCTTCTTCACCCCAAGCGCCTGACGCAGCAGTTTGACCAGAGGCGTACGCCCCTTCTCACCAAAACCGCCGTCCAACTTCTTCGAACACTTTCCACAGACCAGCACGCTGCCCTGCCAGCGGCTGGCAAGAACGCGGATCACGCCGGTTTCCACGTCCGCTGATCTTCGGCCGCCTTCAGCACCTCATACGCCGCCTGCACGCCCTGGAACCGCTTCGCAGCATCTTTGTCATTCGGTCGCACGTCGGGATGGTTCGCCTTCGCCATGCGCCGCCATGCCGCGCGCACGTCCTCGAACGTCGCGTCCGGCTCCAGGTCCAGCACCTCCAGCGCGTGCATCTCGTCGCGTGAGCGGCTGCCATCACCCGACCCTGCCCAGGCGTAATGCTTCGGGTCAGTATAGCCGTCGGCCGTCCGCGTCTCCGCAGCCTCCCGTTCCGCGGCCTCCTCCGCACTCAACCCTTCGAAGTAATTCCACCCGCGATTATATTCGCCTGCGTGGTTCATGCAGAAATACCAGCGGTCGGGGCTGTTCGGCGATTTCGGCGCAGGACAATTGCCCGGCTCGTTGCAGCCGTGCCGGTCGCACAGCCGCACGGTCACCGCCTCGCTGCTCGCGCCATACTCGCGCCAGCGTGGAAAACCCCAGTCGGAAGATCGTGTCGTGCTTCTCGCCATAGCGGCCCGAGATAGGCGTCCGCGCGGACAACGCAACCGTGCGCGGCAAAGCCAACCCAAACGCGTGCGACCGAACAATCTTCCGCGTCGCAACATTCCAACTTGAGTCAGCCACCGTTCATCGCTTACTGAACATGAACTATTTGTCATGTGGCATGGATAGACGCGTCCGGTGCGGACGTATTCCCAGCCGACACCTTAGCGACAGGAGCCCTGGTGCCGACTCTCATTCCAAAGCTTACCACGTGGCGCGCGGATCTTCCCGCCTCCATCGTCGTCGCGCTCGTCGCGCTGCCACTCTGTCTCGGCGTCGCGCTGGCATCGGGTGCGCCGCTATTCGCCGGCATCATTTCCGGCATCGTCGGCGGCATCGCCGTCGGCCTGTTCTCGAAGTCGCCACTGTCGGTCAGCGGCCCCGCCGCCGGCCTCACGGTGATCGTGCTCACCGCGATCGAGAGCATGCCAAGCTACCAGATGTTCCTAATGGCGGTCGTGCTCGCCGGCGTGCTCCAGATTTGCTTCTCGCTGACCCGCGCCGGCATCCTCAGCGAATTCGTGCCGTCCTCCGTCATCACCGGCATGCTCGCGGCGATCGGCCTGATCCTGATCCTCAAGCAGATCCCGCACGCCGTCGGGTTCGATCGCGAAGCCGAGGGTATCTTCGAATTCACGACCGCGAACGGCATCAATACCTTCACACGGATCTTCGACAGCCTGAGCGCGGCCGTGACGCCGGGGGCGATCCTGATCGCATCAATCAGCCTCGCGTTCCTGTTCTGGTGGGACGGCGCCAAGCCGAAGGACGGCCCGTTGCGCTTCGTCCCCGGCCCGCTGGTCGTCGTGCTGATCGGCATCTTCGGCAACATGCTGTTGGGCGTCGTGAAGCCCGACTGGCAGCTCCAGGCGACGCACCTCGTTCAGGTCCCTATCACGCAGACGCTGTCGCAATTCCCGTCGCTGTTCACCTTTCCCGACTTCTCCGGGATCACGATGGGCATCGTCTGGAGCAGCGCAGTCACGCTCGCGATCGTCGCCAGCCTTGAGTCATTGCTGAGCGTCAAGGCAGTCGACGAGATCGATCCGCGCCGCCGCTCGACCGATAAGAACTGGGAGCTGATGGCGCAGGGCGGCGGCAATATCCTGTCGGGTTTGATCGGCGGCCTACCCGTCACCTCGGTGATCGTGCGGTCGTCGGCGAACGTCGATTCGAAGGCGGAGAGCAAGCTGTCGACGATCCTCCACGGCTTCTGGTTGCTGGTCAGCGTCGCGCTGATCCCCGCGGTGTTGAACCTGATCCCGCTGTCGGCGCTCGCCGCGGTGCTGATCGCGACCGGCTACAAGCTGACCAAGCCCAAGCTGTTCAAGGAACGCTTTCAGCAGGGCTGGACGCAGTTCATCCCGTTCGTCGTCACGGTCGGCGCGATCCTGTTCACCGACTTGCTCGAAGGCATCGTCATCGGCCTTGCGGTCGGCTTCGTGTTCGTCGTCGCGCGCAACTTCCGTACCGCGATCACCTTTGCCTGCGACGACGAGGATTGCCTCGTCCGCGCACGCCGCAACCTGTATTTCATCCACAAATACGAACTGCAGAAGGCACTCGCCAAGGTGCCTGACAACGCCAATCTGCTGATCGACTTGTCGTCGACCAGCTATGTCGATCTCGATAACGTCGACATCATCAACGCGTTCATCAAGGGCGCGCAGTATCGCGGCATCACGGTGCTTATCCGCGGCGACCTCGCGATGCGCACGGTGAAGCTGATCAACGCCCCCCAGACCGAGGTCCGTTTCGCATGAGGCAGTACAAGCAGCTCCTGCTCGCCAACAAGGCGTGGGCGGCCGAGATCATCGAGGAGAGCGCCGACTTCTTCCAGCGCCAGCTGGTCGGCCAGAACCCGGAGTTCCTGTGGATCGGTTGTTCGGACAGCCGCGTCGGACCCGAGCAAATGACGATGACGCCGCCGGGCAACATGTTCATCCACCGCAATATCGCCAACCTCGTCAAGGATGACGACACGAACCTGATGTCCGTGCTGCAATATGCGGTCGACGTGCTGGGTGTGCGGCACATCATCATCTGCGGCCATTATGCGTGCGGCGGAATCCGCGCGACGCTCGACGGCGGTACGACCGGTCCGGTTGACGACTGGCTCAGTACCGCGCGCTGCGTGCTGCACGACCATGCCGACGAGATCGACGCGCAGCCCGACCGCGAGCAGAAGGTCAACCGGCTGGTCGAGGTCAACGTCCGCGACCAGCTCGTGCGGCTTGCACGCACCGCGACGATCCAGGGCGCGTTCGCGCGCGGGCAGGAAGTGCTGCTCCACGGCTGGGTCTACGACATCCGCGACGGGCTGATCAAACCGATGATGGAGATCGATTCGACGACCGTGCTGGAGGAGGTCGGGCGGCCGGACCGAGTGCTGATGTAAGCTGGTGCGGGTTTGCTGCTCGCTGATCCCCCCGCCCGCAAGGGGGAGTTGCGCTTGCTAGACGGAGGGGGGAGGAAAGGAAAACCTCTGTTCCTTGTCCACCCCCTCCGTCGCCTTCGACGCCACCTCCCCCTTGCGGGGAGGATCGTGATGCCTCATCCCGGCAGCTTGAAACGCACGTTCTGCGACAGGCCACCGCAGCCGACGCCGCCATCCGGGCGGAAGGTCTTACTCCATCGTGCGCCCGCCACCGTTTGCACGCCCGCCTTGGTGAACACGAATGGCGGATAGCTCAGCACCGCACGCTGGTTCAGCACCCGACCGTCGGCGTCGACGTCGAACTGCGTCTTGGTCCAGCCTTCGAACCCCCAGGCCATCGCCTCGTTCGGGAAGACACCGCCCGCCGAGAGGAACCGCGGCGGCGCATCCAGGATCGCGCATTGGTTGGCCGCGAGGCCTGATCGGTCGAACGTCGTGCGCGCTGCGGCGGTATCCCCCGCCTGCTGCTGGAGCGACGCGAGCCGGATCAGCGCACCGACCCGCAATGGATCGTTCGCGACGAGACGTTTGTCGTCCGCGACCTCCTGCAACAGCGGCAGCCTGCGCGTACGCGAACGTGTCGCCTCCGCGATCAGCAGCAGGATCGCGGCATGTGCCTTGGGGTCGTTTGCATAGGCCGGCATCGTCAAAAGCGGCGTCATCGCGCGCGTATAGGAACCCGCTCTCCACGTATCGGCACTTGCCGTCTCACGAACGCTGATTTCAAGCGGCAGCCTCGCAGACGGCGGTGCGCCCTGTGCTTCCGCGATCGCGAGCGCACGCCGCGCAAACACGTTCGTCTCCTCACGCCCTACCACCGCATTGTTAACCAGCTGATAGAGCGGCGGCAGCGTGGCCAGCCCATTCGGCCCGGACTTCGCCTCGGCCTCGGCAAGCGCAGCGCGCTGGCGGACGACCGCGATCGCATCCGCCCCCCGCTCCTTGGTCGGCAGCGCGAGGCCTTTGGTCTGGAGCCACGTTGCCATGTCCGCGTCGAGGAACTTAGTGATCGACGGACGTTCGAATTCGGTGGAGCAGCGCATCTCGACGCGCACATTGTACCGGAAGAACGCCGGCAGAGCCTTCGCCTGTTCGGGCGTCCAAGACCAGTCGCGAACCGCGCGCGCGAACTCCAGCGCGACCGCGCCGCCACCTGCCGCGTAGATCGGCGACACGTTGCGGACGACACCGTCGTCACCGATCGTGAACTCGACGACTGCCATGTCCGCCGGTCGCAAGTCTGCTTCGCCCCCACACGGCGGCACGTCCATCTGCACTGCAGGATCGAACTCGCCCTTGGTCAACCGCCCCGCGCCGGTCATTGCCATATACTCGCGCGCCTTGTCCGGCTTGCCCGCCAGCAGCGAGGCGATCGCCGCGTCCGAGCGCGCAGAGACGTCGTTCGAATCCGTCTGCGACGTCAGTCCGCCAAGCTGCTTGACCGCCTCGACCGCGTAGAGCCGCGCCGGCTCGTAGGCCCCGCGGTTGAGCAGGAGGATCGCGTGGCGACGGGCAACCATCGCCTTCAACCTGGCATCCGTCTGGACCGACTTGACCAACGCATCGACTCGCGCGAGCGTCGCATCTGCCGAAGCAGGATCGGTAAACGTCCTAGTTTCCGCCAGCGCCAGCATCGCGCCCGCTTTCATCGCCGGAGTATCCGCGGCGGTTTCCGCACTAGCATAGGCTTCACCAGCGCCGGCATAGTCGAGCGCGTTCTGCGCGATGCTCCCGAGATTATGATAGGCCCGCCAGCGATCCTCGGCGAGCGTCGGGTCGGTCGCAGGCAACAGCGCGAGGCCGGCGCGCGCCGCGACCACGGCGTCGTCGGAGCGATCAAGCTTGAACAGCGCCGCGCTCTTGCGGATCAGCGCGACGCCGCGGCTGCGCGAGCCTGGCTTGGTGCGTGCCTCGAGCTTTTGCCAGGCGGCGAGCGCAGCGGTCTTGTCGCCCTTCGTATCGAGTGCCGCGGCGGCATCGAAATCCTGTTGCAGCGTGGTGGTGGGCGTTTGCGCCGCCACCTGAACTGTTGCGGCGGCGACCGCCATCATGCCCGCGCCGAATACGCCAACCCTGTCGATACGCATCACTTCCCCCGACGAAATTTCGCCGCAGTCTGCAATGGTTCGGGGAAGGATGCCAGAGGATCTGTAAGCCGGGTTCTGTCCATTTCCGATCCTTCGATACGGAAGTTAGGCGACCATTCCTCTAGGACGACGGTTGCCCGCCGCCTCAAGCAATCAACCCGGGTGACGAGCTGAAACGAAGCCCATGTGCCACCCCTATTCGATCTTGCTCCCGGTGGGGTTTGCCGTGCCGCCCCTGTTACCAGGCGCGCGGTGCGCTCTTACCGCACCCTTTCACTCTGACCGCCCCGGCTTGCGCCGAGGGTTGGCCGTCTGCTCTCTGTGGCACTTTCCCTGAGGTCACCCTCGCCGGGCGTTACCCGGCACCGTCGTTTCGCGGAGCCCGGACTTTCCTCGCGTGTCCAAAAACACCCGCGGCCGCCCGACCCTCTGGCGCGCAGACCCCTAGTCGTCGCCCATCGGTTTGGGAAGCAGCAATGCGAGCAGGATGCAGCGACATTCCGCGTCGACTTCACCATCGACCAATTCCGGACGGAAGCGGCGCTGGAACGCCATCGTCGCCGCCATCCGGTTCTCGACGTCGTAGCCGAAGCGTTCAAGCGCCAAGCAAAAGCCGCCCTCGGTCCAGCCAGGATCCATAAGGTTCTTGGTAGGCCTGGGCAGCGCCAGCCGCCGTCGCGCGAGTTCATGCCACGGAAACAGTTCGCCCGGATCGCGTTTGCGGGTCGGCGCGATGTCCGAATGGCCGACGATGTTGCCGCGGGTAATTTCGCGGCGGTCCTTGATTTCCGCGACCAGCGCCACGACCGATGCGATCTGTTCGGGCGGGAACGGACGATAGCCGAACTCGTGACCAGGATTGACGATCTCGATGCCGATGCTTGCCGAGTTGATGTCCTCGATCCCACGCCAATGCGAGCGGCCGGCATGCCAGGCGCGCTTATCTTCCGCGACCATCCGCAGGACCGTGCCGTCCTCCTCGATCAGGTAATGCGACGACACCTTCGCCGCCGGATCGCGCAACCGGGCGATCGCCGACGCGCCGTCCTGCATGCCGGTATAGTGGAGCACGATCATCGTGATGGGCAGCGAACGATCGTCGAAATTTGGTGACGGTGTCTCGATAAACTTCAAGCCAGCTTCCCTTCACGCCGTTCGGCCAAGCCGACGCCACTCCGCGCCCTACGGATCACCACGCGTGCCACACCGCGCAGTGTCAGGCCACCGCCGGCCGACATCAATAGCGTTAACGGACTGCCAAAGTAATAGGCTCCGGCGAACGGTCGGATGATCGGCGCGGCGTGTATCATCAGCGGCACCGCGCGCTGGAGTCCGGTCTCTTGCAGTTACACCGTGCCGTGACTCACGTTCAGCCCGTGGATCGGGTGCGGGGGTCTTTGGTGTTCACCTGATAAAAACCGCGGAATTCCCGGCTGGGTTCGAACGCGCTGGTCTGGCCGATAACTGTCTCACCGGCGCCGAGCACGAGCTTGCCGCCCGGGTTGAGCGCGTCCGCGAACTTGGGAAACACGCCGGTCTTGGTTTCCGTAGACAGGTACAGCAGCACGTTGCGGCACAGGATGATGTCGAACCGTCCCGGCGGGGGCTGATCGGACACCAGGTTCATGCGTCGGAAGGTGATCAGCTTGACCAGTTCGGGTTTCGCCACCCAGTCGCTGCCGGTCGTATCGAACCAGCGAATCATCCGCCGTACGGGCAGCCCGCGCTGGATCTCGAATTGCGAGAAGCGCCCCGCCCGCGCCCGCGCTAGCGCCGCTTCGGACACGTCGGTGGCAATGATTTCAGGCATCGGCGCGCCGCTCGCGGCATGTCGTTCGGCAAACACCATCGCCAGCGACAACGGCTCCTGCCCGGTCGAGCACCCCGCGCACCAGATCCGGACGCGGCGACGGTCCGATTGCGCGGCTGCAACCGCCTCGACCAACTGATCGAAAACCAGCGCATCGCGGAAAAACGAGGTTTCCTGATTGACCAGCGCGTCGACGATCCGGTCGCCGATCAGCCGGTCGCTGCCCTCGAGCAACTGCGTCACCAACTGGTCGAGCGTGTCGAGCTTCCGATCGCGCAGCAGCGGTTTCAGCGCGGTATCGAGACGCCACGAACGATAGGCCGCGATCTGCTGGCCGGTACGCGCCTCAAGCAGCGCGGTCAGCACGTTGATCGCGGTCTGCGACGCAACGATCGGCATGGACTTGGCGAGCGTCATGGCCGGCGCCGCGTCGCGATGAGGCGACCGATCGCATCGGGTGGCAAGACTGCATCGGCGACACCCGTTGCCGCGACCGCGCCCGGCATACCCCAGACAACCGAGCTTTGCTGATCCTGAGCAACGACGCACCCGCCGAGATCGTGAACGCGACGCGCGCCCTCTGCCCCGTCGCGCCCCATTCCGCTGAGAACGATCGCGATCATGCGCGAGCCATAGACCTCGGCGATCGACGCCAGCATCGGATCGACCGACGGCATGCAACCGCTGGCGGCGAAATCCTGGGTGAGGCGAAACGCCGCACCATCCGCGCCGAGCGCGACGCATTTTAGATGCGCATCGCCCGGCGCGACGATGATGCGGCCCGGACGCACCCGCAATCGATCGGTCGCTACCTCGCACGGGCGGCCGGCGATCAGGGCGATCTGCGCGGCGAAATAGGGCATGAACGATGCCGGCAAATGCTGCGTGATGACGATCGGCAGACGAAATCCGGTCGGAAGTTCGCGAAAAAGCTGGCTGAGCGCATGAATGCCGCCGGTCGAGGCGCCGATCGCGACGATGTCGTACTCGTCGCTCGTCACTGCCCGGACCCGGGGCGAGGCCGATACCGACTGCGCCGGCCGTCGCTCGGGATGCGCTGGCCTCGGGCCCGAAGCCGGCGGGCGGACCAGTATCGCGGGCGGCATCAGCGCCGGACGTTCGCACAGGCGTTCGAGCTTGCCGACGAGCGCCAGGCCGAACCGGCCGGACAGGGCACCCGCCGATGGCTTGATCAACGTTTCGGCAGCCCCGAGCGCCAGCGCCTGGACCGACGCCGCGGCGCCATCGTCGGCGGAGGACGACACGATCAGCACCTTGGCCCCCTGCCCCGCGGCAATAAGATCCGGCAGCGCGGTCAGGCCGTCGACGCCCGGCATCTCGATATCCAGCAAGATGAATTCCACCGTCGCGCGTGCCAGAAACTCGAGCGCCGCCTTGGCCGTACCGACCGCGCCGACGACCGAAAAGCGATCGCTGGCGTCGATCAGTCGCGCGATCACCGCCCGGGCGACCACCGAGTCATCGACGATCAGGACTCGTGCGAACCCGTCGATAGACTGGCCGTCATGGTCTCGATCGAGCCGCGGAACTGGAGGGGAGCGACTGGCCATCGTCCGGGCCGGATCAGGCCATGCCGACGATCTGGAGCTTAGATTCGAGCGTGTCGCGATCGAACGGCTTCATGACATATTCGTCCGCCCCCGCTTCGATCGCCGCGCGAATATACGCCATGCCGTTCTCGGTCGTGCAGAACACGACTTTCGGACGGCTCGGGATGTCGGCCTCCCGCAGCGCGCGCAGAAAGTCCATGCCGCTCATCACCGGCATGTTCCAGTCGAGCAGGATCACGTCGGGGATCGACGCCAAGCACGATGCCAGGGCCTCGCGGCCGTCACAGGCTTCGGTCACGGTGAAGTCGAGCGTCTCCAGGATGTGACGCGCGACCTTGCGGATCACCTTGGAGTCATCGACGACGAGACAGGTCTTCATGGAAAGCCTTCCGGGGAAAATCGTTGGGACGGTCTACGCAGAAAAGCGTAAGCACCCGGTTAAGTGAGAGAAAATTCAGGCGGCTAGTGCAGTGTCGGAGATGACCGCCGCCAGATCGAGGATCAGCAGCGGTTCGCCATCGCGCTCGACGATGCCGATGCCCGCCGAGGCCCAACCACGATGCAGCGCCAATCCAGACGATAGCGGCAATCGAGCGAACGGCGCGACGTCCTCGACCGAGTCGACCAGGATCGCGTAATGGTGGCCCTCGACGGCGGTGATGACCGCGCGCCTCGCGCCATCCGGGGTCGGCTCCAGCCCCAGCGCGGTACCGGTATCGATCACCGTCACCACCCGGCTGCGCAGTGCCGCCAGTCCGCGGACAAAGGCCTCCGCCCGCGGTACCGCGACGATCTCGCCGATATCCACCACCGAGTCGACCTGCGCGGCGGCGATCGCGACGCCGCGACCCGCGATATGCGCCACCAGGAACAGTTCGCTCACATCGCCCTCCGTGCCGCGAGTGCGGCGATCAATGCCGGCCGATCGTACCGATAGATGCTCGCATCGTCGTCGTGATCGGCGGTCCGCGTCCGCCGCAGCGTCACCACCGGCGCCATCGTATCGCGGACCGGCGCGTCCTCCATCGCCAGCGCCACCGCGGCGGTCTCGCCCGCCGCCAGCGCCGTGACGCAGCGATAGCCCGACGCCTCGAGCGCAGGCTTCAGGAACGTCTCCATCCAGCCCGATCCATCGACCTGCAACAGACATACAGGCAGCGACGCCAGCGTCACCGGCTGGCCCGCGAACAGCGCATGCGGATCGACCAGCTCGATCTGCTCACCGGCGATCGAGACGACCCCAGCAATCGGCCCGGTGCCCCGTGCGGGTGCCATCTCGGCAGGCAGCGCGACGATCTCGATCGCCTCGGCAATCGCATACGCCATTTCGCTCTCGCCGTCGGTCAGCCGCAACACGGCCACCTCGGTGCGCGCGCCAAGTTCGGCGACCGCATGGAGGGGAATGATCGTATCGCCGACCGACAGGCGCATCGCCCCGCCCGACCAGCGGATCGCGTCGGTCGGGACCGGCTCGACGCGATCGATAACCGCCAGCGCGATCGCCCGACGCTGGCCATCGAGATCGTCGAACAGCAAGGCGGGCACACCCGGCACGACCTCCTCGACCTGTGCAGAAACCGACGCGACCGGCGTGAAACGCAGGCCCGCGACCGCCGCGATCCCGGAGGCATCGAGCAACAGCATCGGCAGGCCGTTGTCGGGCAAGGTCTTGCCCGCATAGACGCCGGTCGCCATCACGGCGGGAGAGGCAGGCTTGACGACGAGCTCTTCGGTGTCGAGCACGGTATCGACACCGAGTGCGTAATCGCCTTCACGCGTCGAGACGATCACCAACGTCGGCGGCGCGTCGCTATTCAGATCGAGAAGGTGGCCGAGCGAAACCAGCGGCATCCGCTTGCCGCGTACCGTGACGGTGGCAGCATCACCGATCGTGTCGATCCGCACCTGATCGCCGCGAACCATGACGATTTCCTCGATCGCCTGGCGCGGCAGCGCGAACCGCTGCGAGCCGACGCCGACGATGATCGTCGACAGGATCGACAGAGTCAGCGGCACATGGATGACGATCCGCAAGCCTCGACCCGGATCGTTGGTCAGCACGACGCGTCCACCGATCTGTTCGATATTGGCGCGCACGACGTCCATGCCGACGCCACGACCCGAGATCGCGGTCACCGTGTCGCGGCTCGACAGACCGGGCGCGAAGATCAGATCGAGCTTTGCCGCCTCGCTCATCAGCGCAAGCTCGGCAACGCCGTACAAGCGCTTTTCCGCCGCCTTGGCGACGATCCGCGCGACGTCGATGCCCTTGCCGTCATCGGCAATCTCAATGAGGATCTGGTTGCCCGACTGCCGCGCCGACACGATTAGTCGTCCGGTCATCGGCTTGCCCGCGGCACGCCGCTCGGCCGGCGTCTCGATCCCATGATCGATCGCGTTGCGGATGATGTGGCCGAGAGGGTCGCGCATCAGCTCGATCATCTCGCGGTCGAGCTCGACATCGGCGCCCTCGATCACGAGGTCGACGCTTTTGGCGAGCTCCGCACTGGTGTCTCGAACCAGCCGAGGCAGTGCCGAGAACAGCGCATCGACCTTTTGCATCCGCGTCCGCGTGACGGTGTCGCGCATGTCGGCAACCGTCAGCGACAACCGTTCGAGCGCCGCTTCGACCTGCGGATCGACATCGCTGTCACGCAGTCGGCGGGCGAGCTCATTGCGCGCCAGCACCATCTCGGACATGCCGCTCATCATGTGATCGAGCAGGTCGACATTCAGGCGGACGCTGCGGCTGACGGCACGATTTTGCGGGGCGGCAGGGGCCTGCGCGCAGGGCTGTGCATCGGGCGCGAGGGCCGCGATCAACAGGTCCTCGTCGGAATTGTCGAGCGATGCGCCTGCGGCGATCGCCTCGACGATAGCCCCGATCCGGTCGACGATCCCCAGGACCGCGTTGACGAGCGCAGTATCAGGCGTGCGCTTGCCATCGCGGACCGCGGCGAGAACATCCTCCGCAGCGTGGCTGAGGCGCGCGAGGCGTGGCAGATCGAGGAACCCGCAGCTGCCCTTGACGGTGTGGACGAAGCGGAAGATCGCGTCGAGACGCCCCTGGTCGGCGGGCGCGGCTTCCCATGCGACGATCTCGCCGGAGATCGCCTCCAGCGTTTCGCGCGTCTCGGCAATGAATTCCTGTAGCAAATCGTCCATGCGAGCCCCGCGTTCGAGGCCTGTCATGCATGGCGGAGGTTAAGAGGCCGTTAGCTCGACTTCTCAATCCTCCCCCGCCAAAGGGATCGCGGAAGACCGCGCGCTTTACCGCGCGTTGAAGACGGCGCCGAAGATCATGATCCCCTCGGCCGGTTCGGACACGATCACCGTGCCGCCTGCATCGGTCACCAGCGTGTTGATCATGTACGCCGCTGCCGCGCGCGGCGTGACCGCATGCGCGCCCGCGCCTTCGACCAGTGTCCGCCGGATCTCGGGATCGAGTACAATCCGTCCCCCCTCGACCTTCACCACGATCTCGAGCTGGCCCTCGTTATCCTCGCCACCGACCTCCATCGTGCCGCCCCGAACGAGCGACTCGGTCGCGATCAGGACGAGGTTGAGGAGCACCTTGACCGCCGACTTGGGCATCGCCGATGCCTCGACCGCCCAGACGAACGTGATCCGCTTGTTCTCGGCAACCAGCCCCTCGATCGCATTGCGCGCCTCGTGCGTGTCGACCAGTTCACCGAACCCGCCGGCCGCCCCGAAAGCCAGTCGGAAGAACTTCAGCTTGCTGGCGGACGCGCGCGCGCTGTCGGCCAGCAATTGCATGACGCGCTCGCGCATCGCCGGATCGGTCTCGTCGGCGAGCAGTTCCAGCCCGTTGTTGAGCGCCCCCACCGGCGACAGCAGGTCGTGGCACAGGCGCGAACACAGCAGACTCGCGAAATCGACCGGGCTGACCGTCATGAAAATCCCCTAATTCTGGAGCGTCTTGTGGCGGGGGTGCGGACGGCGCGCAAGGGTGGTTGGATCGGCGAGAGGCAGCGCATTGCAGAGCGTTGCAACATGCTCCCACCCCAGCATGCCCCACCCCGGCGCAGGCCGGGGCCCAATTGGGGAACATCGCTAACTAAACGCTGCGCTCCGTTACTCCGACCTTCCCAATTGGGCCCCGGCCTTCGCCGGGGTGGAGGTGTCTTTGATGCGCTCAATCATCTCTTCGACAAACGCGCCCATCTCGACCGATCGCCACGCACGCGCCTCACCCCCGCCAAGGATCACCCAGATCGCCCCATCCCCCATAGCCTGCGCCGCATCACTCGGAGACGGAACCGGCAAACCCGACGGATGCGAATGATAATGCCCGACCACGCTGGGCCCTCCCCCCCGCGCTCGTCGATGCGCCGCGAACAACGCCTTCGGTTCGATCTCGAACGTCCGCGCCGGATCGGTCGCGACATTCGCGCACGCCTCCGCCCCCTCGATCCGCCTCGCCGTCCCGAACAGCAGCCCACAAATTTCCGCGTCGGGCGACGCGGTCGCCGCGGCAACAACTTGTGTCAGCACTTCGCTTGAAATCGTCACGCTCATCGCCACATCGCTACGACATGGACCGGGGGGTTTCCATCGTCGAAGCATCGATCACGCCGGCCACGGATGGTTGGAGGCTCGACCGTGCGCTCGCCGAAGTGCTTCCCGACATGTCGCGCGAACGGTTGAAGGCGTTGATCGCCGCGGGCCAGGTCACGCTCAACGGCCGCGAATGGCGTGACTCGGCGAAGAAGGCTGCGGCGGGTCAAGTGTTCGCGGTCGCGATCCCGCCACCAACGCCGCTGCACAACGAAGCGCAGGATATCCCGCTCGTCGTCGCCTACGAAGACGACGACCTGATTGTGATCGACAAGCCCGCCGGCTTGGTCGTCCACCCCGCCGCGGGCAATTTCGACGGGACGCTCGTCAACGCGCTGCTCCATCACTGCGCTGGCAACCTGTCGGGCATCGGCGGCGTCGCGCGGCCCGGCATCGTCCACCGGATCGACAAGGACACGTCGGGGCTGATGATCGCCGCCAAGACCGACCGCGCGCACGAAGGCCTGGCGAAGCAATTCCACGACCACAGCATCGACCGCCGCTACAAGGCGATCGTCGGTGGTATCCCGCGCCCGCCGAGCGGCACCGTCAATGCGCCGCTCGCGCGTAGTCCGCAGAACCGAAAGAAGATCGCGATCGTCGAAGGCGGCAAGCGCGCGGTGACGCATTTCTCGACGATCACGACGTTGCACAAGGCGGCACTGATCGAGTGTCGGCTCGAAACCGGGCGGACGCATCAGGTCCGTGTGCACATGGCGTCGATCGGTCACGCGTTGCTCGGCGACCCAGTCTATGGTAGAACAAATCAAGCTCAGAAGTCGCTGCTCGAAACGCTCGGTTTCCGCCGGCAAGCCTTGCACGCGGCGTATCTGGGGTTCATCCATCCGGTGAATAGCATCGCTTTGGCGTTCGAAAGCGAAATGCCCGCAGACATGCAGGAACTGTTCACCCAGCTTGACGTATAGATAATCGACACCATGCCGCAGTGCGGCAATCGGGGTCAGCAGAAAGGGATTACGACAATGGCAGCCCGCTCCAACGTTCCAGCGACGATTCCTGCGCTCGGCAGCGAGGCGGGTCTCAATCGTTATCTCGCCGAGATCAAGAAATTCCCCCTCCTGAAACCCGAGCAGGAATATATGCTCGCCAAGCGTTTCCAGGAGCATGGCGACACCGAGGCTGCGGCGCAGTTGGTAACCTCGCATCTGCGCCTCGTGGCGAAAATCGCGATGGGCTATCGCGGCTATGGTTTGCCGACGTCGGAGCTTATCTCCGAGGGCAATATCGGCCTGATGCAGGGCGTGAAGAAGTTCGAGCCCGAGCGTGGCTTCCGTCTTGCGACCTATGCGATGTGGTGGATTCGCGCGTCGATCCAGGAATATATCCTGCGGTCGTGGAGCCTCGTGAAGATGGGCACCACCGCGGCGCAGAAGAAGCTGTTCTTCAACCTGCGTCGGATGAAGAGCCGTCTTGACGCATTCGAGGATGGCGATTTGCGTCCCGAGCACGTCACAAAGATCGCCACCGATCTGGGGGTCGCCGAGACCGATGTCGTCAGCATGAACCGTCGCATGGCTATGGGCGGGGATACGTCTCTCAACGTGCCGATGCGCGAGGACGGCGAAGGCCAGTGGCAGGATTGGCTGCAGGACGACGCGCCGTTGCAGGACAAGATCGTCGCCGATGCGCAGGAGGCGGACGTTCGCCACTCGATGCTGGTGTCGGCGATGGACGATCTCAACGAGCGTGAGCAGCATATCCTGACCGAGCGCCGCCTGACGGATGATCCCAAGACGCTCGAGGAATTGTCGCAGGTCTACGGCGTGTCGCGCGAGCGCGTGCGGCAGATCGAGGTGCGCGCGTTCGAGAAGCTGCAGAAGGCGATGATGCGCATTGCCGGCGAAAAGCGCCTGCTGGCGGCTTAACGTGGTGCGCACCGTCGTCATCGGCGGCGGTGCTGCCGGTATTGCAGCGGCTAGGACGCTGCATGATGACGGGCATGACGTTCTGTTGGTCGAGGCGAGCGACCGTCTCGGCGGCCGAGCCCATAGCCTCTCCCTGAAAAGCTTGTTCCCCCGCGAAGGCGGGGGCCCAGACTGGGCCCCCGCCTTTGCGGGGGACCATGTCGACGCCGGTTGCGGCTGGCTACACTCCGCCCAGCGCAACCCATGGACCAATATCGCTGAGACTTCTGGCTTCACTGTAGATCGTTCCGACGCAAACTGGCGCACCCAGTGGCGCGATCTCGGCTTCTCGCCCGCAGACCAAGCCTCATCCGCCGATGCGTACGCAACTTGGAACGAGCGCGCTCTTGCTGCCCTAGAAGGCGCCGACCGCCCTCTCTCCGACTTCATTGGCCCTAACGACAAATGGCGCCCGAAGATCGACGCGATCTCCGGCTACGCAAATGGTGCGAACCTCAGCGAGGTCTCGCTCGACGACTGGGCAGCGTACGAGGAAGCCTCAACCGACGATAATTGGACGGTGAAGGAAGGCTACGGCACGCTGGTCGCCAGTCACGCCACGGGCCTGAACGTTCGCCTCTCGACGCCGGTAACGCGCATTGATCACAGCGGCCACCGCATCAAACTCGACACCCCCGCCGGCACGATCGAGGCGGACCACGTCATCGTCTGCGTCCCCACCACCGTCCTCGCCAAGTCGCAGATCGTCTTCGATCCACCCCTCCCCGACAAGCATGCCGCCGCCGCCGACCTCCCGCTTGGGCTCGCGGACAAGGTATTTCTCCTTGTCGACCGACCCGAATGGCCGACCAACGCGCACCTGATCGGCAACCCGTACAGCGCCTGCACCGCCAGCCACCGCCTGTCGCCGTTCGGCTGGCCGATCGTCGAGAGCTTCTTCGGCGGCGACTGCGCGGAAATGCTGGAGGACCGCGACGCCGCGCAGTTCGCGATCGACGAACTTGTCGGCCTGCTCGGCAGCGATTGGCGCAAGCGCTTCACCCCGCTCGCTGCAACCCGCTGGCGGCACGAACCCTATATCGGCGGCAGCTACAGTCATGCGCGAATTGGCAGGGCCGGGCAGCGCGCCGTCCTCGCTGCCTCCGTCGACGGCCGGATCCACTTCGCCGGCGAAGCATGCCACCCGTTCGACTTCTCCACCGCACATGGGGCGTATGAAACCGGCGTTGCGGCCGCGCGCGCGGTGATTGGCGAGCCTGCTACGATCGCATAAGGAGCGCCGATGGGCTTCTTCCGCATTTTCGCCAAGATCGTCTTCGGGTTCGTCCTGATTACCGTCGCCTGGGTCGGCATCTATCGGTTCGTGCCGGTGCCGTTCACCTGGACGATGATGGGCGACGTGCTCAATGGCCACGGCGTGACGAAGGACTGGATGCCGCTATCCGAGATGGACCCCGACATGGCGCGCGCGGCGATCGCGGGCGAGGATTCGCGATTCTGTTCGCATCACGGCTTCGATTTCAAGGCGATGGCGGGGGCGGCGGCGCGTAATGCGCAGGGCGGCCGGATCCGCGGCGGCTCGACGATCAGCCAGCAGACCGCGAAGAACGCGTTTCTGTTCCAGGGCGGCGGTTATGTGCGGAAGGCGTTCGAGGCGTATTTCACCGTGCTGATCGAGGCGCTGTGGCCGAAGCGGCGGATCATGGAGGTGTATCTCAACATCGCCGAGACCGGGATCGGAACGTACGGCGCGAACGCCGGGTCGATCCGGTATTTCAATCACGATGCGTCGCGACTGTCGCCGACGGAGGCGGGGCGGATTGCCGCCGTCTTGCCGTTGCCCAAGAAGCGGGCGGCGATCGATCCTCATGGTTTCGTGCGCAAGCATGGGAACACGCTGTCGCGGCGGGTTTCGGTGGTTCGGAACGACGGGTTGGATAGCTGTCTGCAATCCTGAATTAGGAATACCCAAACCGAGACCCGCACCCCAGCGGAAGCTGGGGGTATCCACATGGCGCATCGTGCGCGCCGTGGAGGGATATCCCAGCTTTCGCTGGGATGACGAAGGGCGGACGGACCTAGATGACCCCCTGTTCTCCCGCGCAGGCGGGAGAACAGTTCGGGTCCCCGCCTTCGCAGGGAAACCAGCTAGGAGCCTTTACTGCGTCGACTTCTCGACCGCGTTACCGGCCTTGTCGGCTGCACTGCCGACGCTCTTTGCCGCCGAGGTGATCGCGGCGTCCTTGCTGTTCTGCGCGCCTTGGCGGCTGAACAGGTAATAGCCACCGATCAGGACCGCGATCAGCAGGACGATGCCGATCAGCATGCCGCTGCCGCCGCCACGGCGTTCGATGATCGTGGTGTGGGTGGTCGGGGTTTCGACGATACGCTCTTCGGCCATTTTGACTCTCCCTGATTACTGGAGAGCGCAACGCCGGCCGAAGAGCGATTGTTCCCGCCCCGAAACGAACCCGATTTGGTTCAGAACGGCAGCTTAAAGCCTGGCGGCAGTTGCAGGCCACTCGTCATTTTCGACATTTCGCTGCCGGAGACCGCATCCGCCTTGGCGCGTGCGTCGTTGAATGCGGCGGTCAGTAGGTCCTCAAGCATCTGCTTCTCGCTCACCTGCATCAGCGAGTCGTCGATCGCGATGTTGATGATGCGGCCCTTGGCGGAGGCCTTCACCTTGACCAGGCCGCCGCCGGATGCGCCCTCGACCTCGATCGTGTCGAGATTGGCCTGCGCCTTTTCCATCTCGTTCTGGACGTTCTGCGCCATGGCGAGGATTTCATCGATATTCTTCATGCGTTGCTCCTTTGGCCGGGCCACGATTCTAGCTGGGCGTCGGGAAACGCTGCCACCGCGGCCTTCATGATGGGGGATTCGAGAATAGCTTGGCGCACCGCGGCGTCGGCGGCGTCCTGCGCCTCGCGCAGCGTCGGCTCGCCGGGGGCGTCGACGATCGACACTTTCCAGGCGGTCCGCGTCACCCTCTTCAACAGCGTGTTGAGTTCGGCGAGCGTATCGGCCGAGACCGGGCGACTGCCGCTGAGCGCGAATTCGGGCGGCGCGTAACTGACCACGCGCGCGCCGTGGCGCAGCCGCGCGGCGATCGCGAGGCCGCCCGATTCGTCGAGCAGATCAACCAGCGCCTCGAACGTCGGCGGCAGGATCGGACCAGTGGCCACGGGTTCGGGCGCCTTCGCAGCGGATCCCGCGTTCCAGGGCGGCGCTTCGCCGGATGGGGGCGCAGGTGGCGGCGACGGTGAGGTCGGTGCCGCCGCGGGCGCCCCGCCGCTGGCAATCTGACGCGCAAGTTCGCCGGGGTCGGGCAGCGTCGAGGCGTAGATCGCGCGCAACAACGCCATTTCCGCCGCCTCGATTGGCAGCGCGGCCTTGGCGACCTCGTCATGTCCCTTTAGGAAAAGCTGCCACAGGCGATGCAGTGCGGGATAGCCGAGCGAGGCCGCCCATTCCTCGCGCGCCGCGCGCTCCTCCATCGGTTGCGCGGCGTCAGGCGGCGTGCCGACCTTGGTCAGCGTGATGCCGTGGACGGTTTCGAGCAGCGAGCGGAGCACCGACAGCGGGTCGACGCCATAGTCATATTGCCGGCGCATCGAGGCGAGCGCCCCTGCCCCGTCACCGGCGAGGATCAGCGTCAACAAGTCGCGGACCGCGCCGCGATCGGACAGGCCGAGCATCTGGCGTACCGCATCCGCGGTCACGCCGCCGCCTTCGAGCCCGGCATGCGCGATCGCCTGGTCAAGGATCGACAGACCGTCGCGCGCGGAGCCTTCCGCAGCGCGCGCGATCAGCATCAGTGCCTCGGGATCGGCAACGACACCCTCTTGTTCGGAAACCCAGGCAAAGTGCTTGGCGAGCTGTTCCGCGGAAATCCGGCGCAGGTCGAACCGTTGGCAGCGCGACAGGACCGTCACCGGAACCTTGTTCACTTCCGTGGTCGCGAACAGGAATTTCACATGGGGCGGCGGCTCCTCCAGCGTCTTCAGCAGCGCGTTGAACGCGTTCTTCGACAGCATGTGGACTTCGTCGATGATGTAGATCTTGAAGCGCGCGGTGACCGCCGAATAGCGCGACGCGTCGATAATCTCGCGGACGTCGTCGACACCGGTATGGCTGGCGGCGTCCATCTCGATCACGTCGATATGGCGGCCCTCGGCGATCGCGCGGCAGGGTTCGCAGACGCCGCAGGGATCGATCGTCGGGCCGCCCTCGCCGTCGGGGCCGATGCAGTTGAGGGCCTTGGCGATCAGGCGCGCGGTCGAGGTTTTCCCCACGCCGCGGACCCCGGTCATCAGGAAGGCGTGCGCAAGCCGGTCGCGCTTTATCGCGTTGCCGAGCGTCTGGACCATCGCGTCCTGCCCGATCAGCTCGGAAAAGGTCTGCGGCCGGTATTTGCGCGCGAGCACGCGGTAGGCGACGTCCGCCGCTTTGGCTGGCTGCGGGGGTTCGCCCAGGTCGAATGAATCTGACATTGCGGTCGATATAGGCGGTTTGACAGGCGGTGTCGAAGGGCTAGCGAACCCTTTCTGTTCCCTCGCGGACGCGAGGGTCCGCGGTTTGGGATGCTATCTGCTTTTTTTATATCAGAAGATCAGAAGTGCGCTGCGGCTAAGCCGCATCGTCAGACGGTGCCTTGCACCGCTGGCCGCGCTCACGTTTGCTTGCAAAAGTTCGCGGTGGGAGCCGGGACGACCCGTGGCTTAGTCGTTGTGGCTGCTTCCTTCCGGATCTGACCAAGTTGGCGACGACCACGTCCGCCCGACTCCCGCGGCGCATATGGCGGGGTCGGGCGGGATGATCAAGCCGCTTTAGCGCGAACCGAGCTTAGCGGTTATAGCGAACCGTGCGGCAGACGCGCTGGCGGTGATGGTTGCGATAGACATTGCGGCAGACCTGGCGCGTGCGGACGACGTGGCGACGATAACCGGGGCGACGGTCGTTGTGACGCACGACGGTGCGCTCATGGACGACAGTGCGCTGTGCCGAGGCTTCGGCAGCGATGCCGACGGGAGCAAGGCCGGTGAGCGCGACGAGACCGGCGGCGGCGAGCGTGAACAACTTCATGATATTCTCCTGCTAGTGCGGGCTCTGCGAAACCCTACAACCTATGTTAACAAACTAAGCGCGGTCGTTACGGTTCCGTATCAGCGGTGGAAACAGCGACGAACCGGGCCATAATAGCCGCGCTCGATCCGGCAGACGACGCGCGATCGACCGTAGCCGCGCGGGCCTCGATAGCCGTAGCCGCCACCACGATAGCCGCCCCGGTATCCGCGATACCCGTGGCGGGGGCCGTCCCAGCCGCGCCGTCCATGCCAGCCGCGATCGCCGCGGGGGCCATGCCAGCCGTGGCCGCCACGCGGGCCGTCCCAGCCGTGGCGCTGGGCATCGGCGGGGGCCGAAGCGAACAGCGTTCCCGCGGCCAACGCGCCAGCGGCGAACATTGCGATGATCTTCATGTCCGGTACTCCTTTCAAGACCTCGTACATTGAGGCGATGAGGGAATAATCCGCTTCGGGCGGTGGACGTTCCCTGAACCGGCCGTTGTCTTCCTGTAAGCTTTGCTGACCTAACCGGGTATGCGCACGGTCAAGCCATCGAGCGCGTCCGTCAGCCGAATCTGGCAGGCGAGACGGCTGGTGCGCGTCGCGTTGTGCGCGAGATCGAGCATGTCCTCCTCGTCCTCGCTTGCCGGTGGCAGGCGGGCAAAATCGGCGGGATCGACGATGACGTGGCAGGTCGCGCAGGATAGCTGGCCTTCGCAGGTGCCTTCGAGCGGCTGGTCATGCGCCTGCGCTGCGTCGAGCAGGCGGTCGCCGGGGCTTGCCGCGGCCAGCGTAACGGTGCCGTCGCGGGCGATGAAGCGGACGATCATGGCCATTGCGCCTCGGCTGCGGCGACGATCGCATCGATCGCGTCGCGGAGTTCGGTTTCGGTGGTGTAGCGGCCGAAGCCGAGCCGGATGCTGGCGCGTGCTTGGGCTTCGGTGAGGCCGATCGCGCGAAGGACGTGGCTGGAGCGGCCCGAACCGCTGGCGCAGGCGGAGCCGGCGGAGAAGGCGATGTCGCGTAGATCGGACATCAGGCGGTTTACGTCCAGGCCCTCACGGCGAATGTTGAAGTTGCCGCGGTAGCGGTGGTCGGTCGAGCCGTTGATCGTCCAGCCGGGGCCGAGGCGGTCGAGCGCGAGCGACCAGAGGCGGTCGATGTGCGCGGCGTCCTGGTCCTTGCGATCGGCCATGAGGTGCGCGGCGACTCCGAAGCCTGCGCAGAGGGCCGGCGACAGCGTGCCGGAGCGGCCAGGCGCTTCCTGGCCGCCGCCGTGCATCAGCGGCGCGAGGTCGATGCCATCGCGGATCCAGAGTGCGCCGATCCCTTTGGGGCCGTGGATCTTGTGCGCGGAGATGGCAACGAGGTCGACGGTGTCGGGAACGGGCACGCGGCCATAGCCTTGCACCGCGTCGCAGAGCATCAGCGCGCCGGCTGCGTGGGCGATCTCTGCAAGCGCGGCGACCGGCTGGATAACGCCGATCTCGTTGTTGACGAGCATCGCGGCGACGAGACCGGTGCCGGGTTGAACTACGGCGCGGGCTTGGTCGAGGTCGACCACGCCGTCTGGGTTGACCGGGAGGATCGTGACCTGGCGCCCGCTCGCCGCTTCCGCTGCGACCGTGTCGAGGACGGCGGCGTGTTCGGTGGCGAGCGTGAGGATCGGGCCGATCGTGCCCTTGATCGCCCAGTTGAGCGCCTCGGTCGCGCCGCTGGTGAAGGCAACGCGGCCACCGGCGGGGAGCAGCGCGGCGACCTGATCGCGGGCGACTTCGACGGCGGCTTTGGCGCGGCGGCCTTCGCGGTGGGGGGAGTGCGGATTGGCGTGCTGCGATTCGAGCCAGGGGAGCATCGCGGCGAGCGCTTCGGGCGCCAGCGGGGTGGTCGCCTGATAGTCGAGATACGTCATGCGGCGCGTCTGACGTCGGTGGCGATGCGTGTCCAGGCTTCGGCGAACTTCGCAACGTCGTCCGCGGTCGTGGTCCAGCCGAAGCTGACGCGGACGACTTCGGCGGCAGCTTGCGGGGAATACCCCATTGCAGCGAGGACGTGGCTCGGGCGCATGCTGCCCGACGAGCAGGCGCTGCCGGCCGAGACCGCGAAGCCTGCCATGTCGAGGCGGATCAACTGCGCGGCGGAGCTGACGCCCGGCATGCGGTAGGAGGCGATCGTGGGGAGGCGCGGGGCGTGCTGCGCAACGATCTCGCCGCCGCCCGCGAGGATCGCTTCGTCCAGCTTAGCGCGGAGGTCGGCCATGCCGGCGAACCAGTCGCGGGGGGCTTCGAGCGCGGCGGCGAAACCGAGCGCGCCGGGGAGGTTCTCGGTGCCTCCGCGATAGCCTCGCTCCTGCCCGCCAGTCGGGTCGAGCATGCCGAGATCGCGAACCAGCAGAGCACCGATGCCTGGGGGGCCGCCGAGCTTGTGAGCCGAGACGATGATGAGTTCGGCTTCGGGGAGTGGGAGCTTGCCGGCGGTCTGCGAGCAATCAGCGATCCAGAAGCCGGTAGGTCGCTCCTGCAGCACGCCCGTTTCACTGTTCGCGGACTGCAGCGCGATCGTCTCGGCGCCCTCTCCGTTCAGGACGATACCGCCGGCATCGACTTCCAGCATCACCGGCTGTTCCGCCGCTCGGAGAACCGCATCGTGTTCGACCGCTGCCACGCCGATACCCGGTCGACCCCGCATCGCGAGCGCCGCGGACTCGCTCGCGCCGCTCGTCAGGATTACGTGATACGGCCAGTCCAGCGCCTTGGCGATCCGCTTCCGCGCGTCCTCCAGCGCCGCCCGCGCCGCGCGTCCCTCGGCATGTGGCGAGGACGGGTTCGCCCAGCGCGCCATGCCCTCCATCACCGCCGCGATAGCCTCGGGGCGCATCGGCGTGGTGGCGGCGTGATCGAGGTAGATGCGGGCGTCGGTACGGGCCAGGGTCGGTTCCAATTGCGAAAAGGGGCTCGAACCTTATATAGCGCGCATATTCCGTCACTCCACCCGAGTGCGCCTACAGTTCGCGAGTGCCCCATGCCAGAAGTCATTTTCCCCGGTCCCGAAGGCCGTCTCGAAGGCCGTTTTGCGCCGGGGCCGCGTCCGCGCGCACCTGTCGCGATGATCCTGCACCCGCATCCGTCGGCCGGTGGCACGATGAACAACGCGATCGTGCAGCAGCTCTACAAAACCTTCCAGCGGCGTGGCTTCGCGACGCTGCGGTTCAATTTTCGCGGCGTCGGCAAGAGCCAGGGCGTGTTCGATAACGGCGTCGGCGAGCTGAGCGATGCGGCGAGCGCGCTCGACTGGGTGCAGAGCTTCCATCCCGAGGCGCAGACGACCTGGATCGCGGGCGTCAGCTTCGGCGCGTGGATCGGCATGCAGCTGCTGATGCGCCGTCCGGAAATCCGCGGGTTCATCTCGGTGGCACCGCCGGCGAATTTGTACGACTTCACATTCCTGGCGCCGTGTCCGTCGAGCGGGATCATCATCCAGGGCGAGGCCGACGAGGTGGCGACGCCGGGGGCTACGCAGAAGCTGGTCGACAAGCTGCGGACGCAGAAGCACATCACGATCCATCACGACACGATCCCGAAGGCGAACCACTTCTTCGAGCATGAGATGCCGGAGCTGATGGGGTCGGTGGACAAGTACCTCGATATGCGGTTGGACCCGAACTCGCCTATCCGGTGATTCTGTCCTTCTCCCCGCGGGGAGAAGGTGGCGCGGCAGCGTCGGATGAGGGGGAGTTGGGATGGGCTAGCACTCCCCAACTCCCCTCTCCCTTCCCACCGCAAGCGCGGCGGGCCCCTTCCCTCTCCCCGCAGGGGCGAGGGAGCTAGAGCGTCCAGATCGCCACGTTGGCTAGCAAAACCGCGGCCATTACCAGCATCAACACGCCCTTTTTCGTATCGCGCTTCTTCACGATCAGCGCGATCCCGCCGATCAGGCAGGCGAACATGCCCAGCATGGCGATGGCGGGTGCGGCGGCGGCGATGCTGGTAAGGGCGGCGTTCATGCCGCTCGTTACGCCACCCCGCTGCCGGATTGAAGCGCGTTGACTTCACGTCACCCGCAGCAATAGCCTGACGACTTCGATCGGATAGTCGGAGGTTTCATGCTCGTCTTTTTCGCGATGATCGCCGCGCAGACACCGACCCCAGCCGATTGCCGGTACGACAAGCCATCGATGATGGCGCTCGACGAACGCGCTTTCGATCAGACGATGACGGGCGGCTGGCGCACGCTCGCCAATGCCGGTTGCGACGCGCAGGCTGCCGATCTGATCGCCGAATGGCGGGCGGCGGCTCATCCGGCCAATCCGCGCACCGCTGGGTTGCTGCAATGGCATGAAGGTCAGTTGCGCGCGAACGCGGGGCAGACGACGCGGGCGATCGCTCTGTTCGAGGCCGCGCGGAAACCGGCTGAAGAGGATGCGGGGTTTGGCTGGAACCTGTATGTGGACGGCAGCGTCGCGTTCCTGCGCCGCGACCTCGCCGGGCTGGATACCGCGCGCGCCAAGCTCGCCGCGCTGCCCCGCCCGGCCGGCTATGCCCCGGTCGGCGCCGACGGCAAGCCACGCGCCTATGCCTGGCCGATGAACCTCAACATCCTCGACGGCTTCGTCGCATGCTGGAACCGGAGCTACAAGCAGGCCTATGCCTGCGCGAAGCCAGCAGTGAAGACTTTGCCCCCCGCTTAATCAGCCGGCAATCGCCTTCGCATAAGCGGCCAGATCGACGTTGCCGCCCGACAGGATCACAAGCAGGCAGGGTTCGGGTTTTACCTTACCGGCCAGCACCGCCGCCAGCCCGACGGCGCCGCCTGGCTCGACCACCAGTCGCAGTTTCTCCGCCGCCCAGCGCTGCGCCGCAGCGATCTCCGGCTCGCTGACCGCTACGCCCGTAGCATCGCGGCGGGAGAGGACGTCGAAGGTCAGCGGCGATACGCGCAAGGTCTGGAGCGAATCGCATGCGGTTGGCGGCGGGTTTGGGCCGACCGGTTCGATCCAGGATGCCTCCAGCGAGCGGCGCATGTCGTCCCAGCCTTCGGGTTCGACGACGGTGATCGCGCTGTCTTTCAAGGCCAGCGCGATCCCTGCCGACAGGCCGCCGCCGCCGCAGGGTATGACGACGCGGCTGGGTGCGCCCATGCCTAGCGCTACCATCTGTGCGGCTGCTTCTATCCCGGCGCTCCCCTGCCCCTCGATGATCCACGGGTCGTCGAAGCTCGGCACCAGCGTTGCGCCCCTCGCCTCCGCCAGCCCTGCGGCGATCGTCTCGCGGCTTTCGGTGGCGCGGTCGTAGGTCACCACCTCTGCGCCCAGCGCCAAGGTCGACTCGCGCTTCAGGCGTGGCGCGTCCGACGGCATCACGATCGTCGCGGCGATGCCGAGCCGTTTCGCCGCCCAGGCCACACCCTGCGCATGATTGCCCGACGAGAACGCGACGACGCCTTTTTGTCGCGTTGCCTCGTCCAATGCGGTGAGCCGATGCCACGCGCCGCGAATCTTGAACGCGCCGATTGGTTGCAACGACTCGGCCTTGAAAGCCACCGGCACGCCCTTGATTTCACTGACGAAGAGTGGCGTCGGCGGGAGGATCCGCGCGATCTTTTCCGCGGCGTCCCGCACCCCCGCCCGCGTTGGCTGTCGCAAAATCGTCACACACTGGCTCCTATGCGGCCAACCCTATTTACATGGGGGGCAAGCGACCGTAGATCGCCCTTCCGCTGCCCCATGGGACTTCCAACCGCAAGGCAGTGTTTTCGTAATTTGTCTCAGGACATTGGAGGTCCCTTGAATTGGTCAAGCATCATATCGCGCTGGGGTTAGCGAAAGCCCATTCGACCGCCGACACCTCCCACATCGGGAGCGGCATCGACATCGCTAAAGGGCGTCCGGTAAACCCGGTAACGCTCGTTCGTCCGCACGCTGCTGCGCGCGCCGCTCGGTTCTTCGTCGAGAAGTTTCCGGGTCGCTCGATGTATGCGGTGAAGGCGAACCCGTCTCCCGAACTCCTGCAGATCCTGTGGGATAACGGCATCACGCATTACGACGTGGCGTCGATCGCCGAAGTGCGCCTGGTCGCGCGGACGCTGCCCGAGGCTACGCTGTGCTTCATGCACCCGGTCAAGGCCGAGGAAGCGATTGCCGAGGCGTATTTCACGCACGGCGTCCGCACCTTCAGCCTCGATAGCCTCGAAGAGCTCGACAAGGTCGTCCGCGCCACCCGCGAAGCTTCCGACCTGACGCTCTGCGTTCGGTTGCGCGTGTCTTCGGAGCATTCGAAGCTGAGCCTTGCGTCGAAGTTCGGTGCCGCCCCGCACGAAGCCAAGGAACTGCTGTTCGCGGCTCGCCAAGCAGCGGACGCGCTCGGCATCTGCTTCCATGTCGGTTCGCAGGCGATGACTCCGGAGGCCTATTCGAACGCGATGGAGCGCGTCCGTGCGGCGATCGTCGAGGCGGCGGTCACGGTCGACGTCATCGACGTCGGCGGCGGCTTCCCGTCTTCGTATCCCGGCATGGAGCCCCCACCGCTCGAGCACTTCTTCGAGACGATCCACCGTGCGTTCGAATCGCTGCCCGTCAGCTATTCGTCCGAACTGTGGTGCGAGCCGGGCCGGGCATTGTGCGCGGAATATTCGTCGATCATCGTCCGTGTCGAGAAGCGTCGCGGGACCGAGCTGTACATCAACGACGGTGCGTATGGCGCGCTGTTCGATGCGGCGCATATCGGCTGGCGCTTCCCGACCGAGCTGCTCCGCGAGCCGGACAGCCGTGCGAAGGACATGGAGTTCAGCTTCTATGGTCCGACGTGCGACGACATGGATTACATGGTCGGCCCGTTCATGCTGCCCGCGGATACGAAGGCCGGCGATTACATCGAGATCGGCATGCTCGGCGCCTACGGCTCGGCGATGCGGACCGCGTTCAACGGGTTCGGATCGGACGAGACGGTGATCGTCACCGACGAGCCGATGGTCTCGCTGTATGATGAGCGGTTCCAGGACCTCGCGTCGAACGTCGTCAAGCTGTAACCAAGCTTTAGTACCGCGCCCTTCTTCCTCCCCTCCCGTTTACGGGAGGGGTCGGGGGAGGGCTTGTCCGCGAGCGTGGCGTTCGCGGATATTTCAGTCCCTCCCCTAACCCCTCCCGCAAGCGGAAGGGGGATTTATGGAGCATGTTATGACCGAAGACACCCGCATCGACGCGCAGCGCAAAGCGGAACTCCTTTCCACCACCGTCGAGCATATCGACATCACCAGCTTCGACGCGCGGCCGATCGTCGACGCGATGAAGAAGATGTCGTTCACCAGCCGCGACCTCGGCCGTGCGACCGACATCTACAACCAGATGCTGGCCGACAAGGACTGCACGATCTTCCTCGTGATCGCAGGCTCGACGAGCGCGGGCGGTTGCATGGACCTGTATGCCGAGCTGCTGCGCAACAACATGATCGACGGCATCGTCGCGACCGGCGCGACGATCGTCGACATGGATTTCTTCGAGGGCCTCGGCCACAAGCATTACCAGGCGCTCGAAGTACCGCACGACGACGTGCTGCGCTCGCTGATGATCGACCGGATCTACGACACCTATATCGACGAGGAAGAGCTCCAGCACGTCGACCACACGATCTTCGAGATCGCCGAGACGCTCGAGCCGCGCGCCTATTCGAGCCGCGAGTTCATCCGCGAGATGGGCAAGTACCTCGTCGAGCACGGCAAGAAGGAAAACAGCCTCGTCAAGCTCGCCTACGAGCATGACGTGCCGATCTTCTGCCCGGCGTTCGTCGATTCGTCGGCGGGCTTCGGCCTGGTCAAGCATCAGGTTGACGCAGCGAAGGCGGGCAAGCCGTACATGGTCCTCGACGCGATCGCCGACTTCCGTGAGCTCACCGAGATCAAGATCAAGGCGGGCACCACCGGGCTGCTGATGATCGGCGGCGGCGTGCCGAAGAACTTCATCCAGGACACCGTGGTTTGCGCCGAGATCCTCGGTCACGACGACGTCCAGGTTCACAAGTACGCGGTGCAGATCACGGTTGCCGACGTGCGCGACGGTGCGTGCTCGTCCTCGACGCTGCAGGAAGCGGCTTCGTGGGGCAAGGTGAACACGGGGATCGAGCAGATGGTGTTCGCTGAGGCCGGTTCGGTCATGCCGTTGCTGGCGTCGGATGCGTATCATCGTGGGCTTTGGAAGGACCGTCCGGTCCGCAAGTGGGGCGCGAGCTTCGACAAGGCGTGAACTCTGCGATCTTCCCCCTGGCGGGGGAGGATCAGTGATACCGTTGCTCCTGCGGGGCAATTGAGGCAGCCTCCTCCGGATAACCGGGGGAGGCTTTTTCATGCACAGCGACATCCTGCGACCGATGGTCGTCCTGATCGCATGGACGCTCGTGATGCTGGCGTGGACGCTCGCGACGCGATTGCCGGCAATGAAGGCGGCGGGCATCGACATGAGCACGCTCGTCGGGACCAAAGCCGCCGATGCCGACCGGTCGTTGCCGCCACGAGCGCAGTGGAAGGCGCATAACCACAACCATCTGATGGAGCAGCCGACGCTGTTCTACGCGGTCTGCACCGTGCTAGCGGTGAGCGGTACGGGCAACGGCATCAATTCCTGGATCGCCTGGGCGTATGTCGGTCTGCGGATCGTGCACAGCGTGGTCCAGGCGACCAGCAACCGAGTCCGCGATCGGTTCGTCTTCTTCATGCTGTCGAGCGTCATGCTGGTGGCACTCACGTTGCACGCGGCGCTCGCGGTCTTCTGATGGCTTTCGCCCGGAATAATTACCGATCGCGTCATGCTCCCCTCCCCGAGCGTGCAGGGATCGTCTAGAATTGCCAGATGACTTTTGATCGCCGTTCGCTCCTTAGCCTTCCTATCGCCGCCGGCCTGGCGCTCCCCGCATTCGCGCGGAGCGGTGCGCAGTTCACCGCTGGCCAGCCGCGTGCGACGGACCTACCGATCTGGCCCCCCGCCGAGCGGTTCGCACTGTGGCCGGGCATCCCGCCAGGCGCGCCAAACCCGTTGCCGGTCCCGCAACCGCACATGCCGCGCTATCCCGATGGTTATCGTGATTTTCAGATGCGCGGCGTGGTGCGTCCCGAGATCGGCGTGTTCCGTCCTGTGCGTCCCGATGGCCGCGCGGTGCTGATCGTGCCCGGTGGCGGCTATTCGATCACATCGCTGCGCAACGAAGGCATCGACGTCGCGCGCGTGCTGAATGCGTTCGGGATCACCGCGTTCGTGCTGAGCTACCGCCTGCCCGGCGAAGGCTGGGCCGACCGCGCCGACGTGCCGCTCGCCGACGCACAGCGGGCGATGCGGCTGATCCGTGCCAATGCGCGCACCTACGGGATCAGGGCAGAGAAGCTCGGCGTGCTCGGCTTCTCGGCAGGCGGACATCTCGCCGGCTCGCTGACGGTCCTGCACGAGTTCAAGGCCTATCGCCCGGTCGACGCCGCCGATCGTCACTCGGCGCGCCCCGCCTGGGCGGGGCTCATGTACGCGGTTTCCAACATGGATCCCGGCCGAAGCCATGGCGGGTCGCGCGCCAACCTGCTCGGGCCCGATCCATTACCAGCGGTCCAGGCGCGCTATGCGGTCGACCGGCAGTTGAAGGCGGGCGACCCGCCGCTGTTCCTCGTCCATGCCGAGGACGACACCACCGTCCCCGTCGCCAACAGCGTCGACACGCTCGCCGCAGCACGTCGCGCCGGCATCCCGGCAGAGGCGCATTTCCTCCAGCATGGCGGCCACGGCTTCGGTACGCGCCTGTCACCACGCTCGCCCGGATCGCTGTGGCCGCAGTTGTTCGACCGCTGGATGGGCGAACTGGTCGCGTCCTGAGCGTTGAGTCAGCAGTTCGGACCCATCCCGTTGGTGCGGCGTTGATCCCGAATAACAGGAGAAGCGCGATGACCCGTCCGCACGCCCAACCCCGTGACGTTTTCCATGAGCATGGCGAGGTTATCATCGATGGGCCGGACGGAACGGTAATCTCGATGACCCCCGAAGCTGCCCTGCGCACCGCCGGCCGCCTCGACGAAGCCGCGCTCGACGAACTGATCGCTCGGGCTCAAGTCGGCGACGGCGGCAAGCTCCACTGAACGCCTAGCCGAACATCCGTTTCATCGAGCGTTCGAGCATCACGAACTGCCAGAGCGTTCGGCCATGCTCGGCGCGCCCCATCCGGTGCTCGTCGGCGATCCGCGCGATCGTCGCCATGTCGAACCATCCCGTCTCGCCCAGCGTCCGCGATTTCGTCAGCGCCGACGCCTCGCCCGCCAGCCCTTCGCGGAACCACGCACTGATCGGCGTCACGAAGCCCATCTTTTGCCGATACAGGATGTCGCGCGGGAGATAAGGCTCCATCGCCTTCTTCATCAGCCATTTGCCCTCGCCGTGCCGCAGCCGCATGTTGGCGGGCAGCGTCGCGCAGAACTCGATCAGGCGGTGGTCGAGCAACGGCTCGCGCGCTTCGAGACCTACCGCCATGCTCGTGCGGTCGACCTTGGTCAGGATATCGCCGGGCAGCCAGTGTTTGATGTCGGCATATTGCGCGCGGTCGATTGCGTCGCGGGCGGGCGCGTTCGCCATCGTCGCGGCGTAGCGGTCTTCGGCACGATGACCCTGGAGGGCGGCACGCGCGCTGGCGTTGAAGAGGTCCGCGCGCAGTTCGGGCGTGGTCACGCCGACCGACCGCGCATACGCCTCGCCGCCGCCCATCGCGAGTGCGACCAACGTCGATTTCGCGCGGAGCGGTCGCGGTGCCCAATCGGCCTTCGGATACCAGCGGCCGAGCGTGCCGAACACGTCCTGCCGGAGATGCTCGGGGAGCATTCCGCGAATGCGCTCTTCCGCTGCCTGGAACTTGTAGCGACGATAGCCGGCGAGCGCTTCATCGGCGCCGTCTCCGGATAGCGCGACGGTCACGTTCTCCCGGGCTAGCGCGCAGACTTGATAGGTTGCGAGCGCAGAGGCATCGGCGAAGGGTTCGTCGAAACTTGCGACTAGCGTATCGATCAGCCCGAAATCGCCCGACTGCACCACGCGTTCGCGGTGATCGGTGGCGAAGCGGCGCGCGACGGTGTCGGCGTATTCCCGCTCGTCATGGCCCGCTTCATCGAAGCCGATCGTGCAGGTGCGAACCGCCTTGGGGCTCGCCTCCGCCATCAGTGCGACCACTGCCGAGCTGTCGACGCCACCCGACAGGAACGCGCCGAGCGGCACGTCCGCGACCATCCGCGAGCGCACGGCCGCACGCATCCGGTCGACCAGTTCCTCGCCCAACGCCTTGGCCGAGCCGGTCGCGCGGTTGGAGAAATCCAGGTCCCACCATTTGCGCGGGCTTGGGACAGGCCGGCCGCGCTCGACGAGCAGGAAATGGCCCGCGGCGAGTTTCTTCACGCCTGCGACCAGACAGGCTTCATCGGGGACATACCCGAAAGCGAGGTAGTCCTCGACCGCGCTTAGATCGGGTACGCGGCGGAGCTGCGGGTGGGCGAGCAGGCCCTTCAGCTCCGACGCGAAGGCGAGCGAACCGTCCGCGAGTTCGACGTAGTGGAGCGGCTTCACGCCCATCCGGTCGCGCGCGAGGAACAGCGTGTGCGCGGCCGAATCGTGGATCGCGAACGCAAACATGCCGTTCAGCCGGTCGAGCATCGACGGTCCCCACGCGCGCCAGGCGTGAAGCAGAACTTCGGTATCGCCCTCGGTCCGGAAGCGCGCGCCCTTCGCGGTCAGCTCGGCCCGCAGCTCCGCGAAATTATAGACTTCGCCATTATAGGTAATCGTCAGCGTGCCGTCGGACATCGGCTGCGGCGAGCCTTCGAGGTCGATGATCGACAGGCGGCGATGGCCGAGACCGACGCCGGGCGCAGTCCAGATGCCGTCGCCATCGGGGCCGCGATGCGCCTGTGCAGCGATCATCGCGAGGATGCGGTTGGGCTCGACCGGCTTGGGCGTGCCCGGATGGAAGATCCCGGCGATGCCGCACATTCAGCGCATCCCTGCGGCGTGATCGGCAACCCGACCGAGCGGTCCGAGCGCCCCGAGAAACCGGACGATCGGACGCGGATCCGCACCCTCGGCTGAGAGGTGGATCGCCACCGCGCGTTGCGGACCGCCGAGCAGCCGCGCCTTCATCGTCTCGATCTTCACCAGCGTCTCGTCGTTCGTCGTTACGTCGCCGACCCGGTACCACGTCGCGACGATCCGCTCCACGGGGCCGGGCGCGGTGATCCGCATTAGGCTGCCGCCGGCGATCGCGGGAAGGTCGGCGACGCGTACCCAGCGGTCCTCCTGCCGCAACACACCGGTGCCGAACGCAATCAGCTCCTTGCCTTCATGTTGGCTGCCGAAGACTGCGATGCTCGTGTCGACGGTCGCGCCCGAGGCATCGGCATAGCGGCCGAACAGATAGTGGTCCGCGCCGGGATAATAGGGCGTCCAAGGCACGCGCGTGGTAACGGGCACGCGGTGCCAGCCGGGGATTTCGGGCAGGTCGATATGCGCGGGCAGCTGTTGCGCCCGGCTGGCGACGACCGCACTCCAGGCGGGGAACAGCGCGACCGTCGCCAGGGTCAACGCGGTGGCGATGGCGAGATCGATGCGGTGGCGGGGTGGCGTCTGGAGGGTTGCCGGATCGAACGCGGGATCGTCGGGCGCGCGGTCGAACCAGCGCCAGCCGATTGCGAGCACCCCCGCCATCACCAAGCCGAAAAA
This sequence comes from Sphingomonas sp. PP-CC-3A-396, assembly GCF_004343105.1. Lineage (NCBI taxonomy): Bacteria > Pseudomonadati > Pseudomonadota > Alphaproteobacteria > Sphingomonadales > Sphingomonadaceae > Sphingomonas > Sphingomonas sp. PP-CC-3A-396. The sequence goes on from NZ_SLYF01000004.1 coordinate 232,517, forward strand.
GACCCAGCCGTAGATGATGTGGTCCAGCCCGGTCGCCGCCTCGACCGAGGTTAGGTCTGCCGCCCAGATCGTGCCGAACGCGCGAAAGCCGTTGGCGATGACCGGCACGACCACCGACACGACGAGGAAAACCACGCGGCGGCGCCACGACACGAAGCACACATTGGCGACGAGCACCCCGAACGCGACCATCGCGATGACGAACTTGGCCCCCGAACACGCTTCGGCGACCTCAAAATAATAGCGTCCGGCGTGGATCAGCACGCCGTCGACGACTGCGGGCACGCCGACGAGGTGGAGCAGCGGCATGACGATCGCGACCGTCACAGCCTGCAACGGTGGCTCGAGTCCCTCGCCGAACGGCACCAGGAATACGGCGTAGGCGAGCGGGAACAGCAGCCCCCGCGCGACATAGGGGCCGAGGATCGTCACGACCGCGCCTTGCAGCAGCATCACGAGGCCTAATTGGCGTGCGAAGCCGACCGAGGCGGCATCGCCCATCAGCCAGCCAAGTCCTCCAACCGCGACCAAGGCCAGGCCGGGCCACCACCCTGTCGGCGTGAGTTGGCCGAGTTCGATGCGGCGTTGCCAGACTAGCCAGGCAATCACCGGGCCGATGAAGAGGCAGTGCCCAAAGGTGGTGCTCGTCCACCAGATATGCGCGAGACCGACGACATCGCTGCGGAACGTCAGCAGGATCAGCGCCGCCACCAGCGCGAGCGCGAGGCCGTGGCGGCGCCATGCGGTCAAGGGGCGAGGCCCAGTAGCGTGTCGAGCGGAGCAAGCCGGGCGTCCCAGCCGTACCGACGGACGACCTGCGCGCGGGCGGCTCGGCCTAGCGCAGCGGCGGTGTCAGGCGTTTCGATCAGCGTGGCTATGCGGTCGGCGAAGTCCTGCGCGGTGTCCGCGACGCCGATCGTGTCGGCGTGGTCGATACCTTCCGCCGCTGCCGTGGAGGCGACGACCGGGCGCGCCATCGCCATCGCCTCGAGCACTTTGTTCTGGATGCCGCGCGCGAGTTTCAACGGGGCGACGCAGACAGCGGCGGCCGCGAGCCAACCGCGGACGTCGTCGACCGCACCGGTGACGGTGACATGGTCACCCGCCAGCGCCTTGACTGCGGCGGTCGGTGCGCGGCCGACAATTGCGAAATGCGCGGGGTGGCGTTTGCTGATCAGCGGGAGGATGTCGCGCGCGAACCACGTCACCGCGTCGATGTTGGGGCGGTAGTCCATCTGGCCGGTGAAGACGATGAGGGGGGAACCATTCGAATCACCCGCACCATCCACCCCGGCGAAGGGCGGGGCCCAATTGGGGGACATCGCTGGCAAAGGACCATCCCCCATTACTGCGACCTCTCCAATTGGGCCCCGGCCTTCGCCGGGGGGGTACTTACTCTCGACGTTTGCAAACTCCGCAGCCGGATCGAACTTCACCGAGTCGATGCCGTTCTCGACAGCCAATATCCGCCCTGCCGCACCGCCTGCGCGGAACAGCGCAGCCTCGGCCTCGCTGACGAACAGGCAGGCGGAAGCGCGGGCCGCAACATCGTGCTCGAATGCACCGAGCAGACGGGCTTCCCGGCGCATCATCCAGCGCATCGGGCCGCGCGTGTCTTCGGCGAATCCGGCGAACTTCGCGGAATCGACGTCGACGAAATCCATGACGACCGGCGGCCCGCCGACCGGCAGATACTGCGCCATCTGGCCCGAGAAGCAGTAGGTGCTCGTGACCTCAGGCAGGACGCGATCGACGGCAGCTTGCATCGCCGGGTTGGCGAACGCGCTCAGCGATACCGGCGTGCCCGTGGCCAGCGCTTCGATCGCGGCGCGCTTTTGCGACTTCGTTCGCGGAAGGATCGTGCAACTCGCCAGTATGTCGGTGAACGCGACCGGCGGATCGAAGTCGGCTTCATCATCGGCGAACGCAACCAGATGCACCGGCGTGCGTCGCGCCAGATACTGGAGAATGTGGAAACTGCGGATCTTGTCGCCGCGATTGGGCGGAAACGGCACGCGGTGCGCGAGGAAGAGCAGTCTCACCCCAGGCCTCGGGAAATCCACGGTCCTGCGGCGGTCGCGGCCCATAGCGGGAGGCGCTTCCACGTCTTTACCATCAGCGCATATTTGGGGTTGAGCGGGTTCACCTCGCGGGCCGGACCGCTGCTGCGCTTGGCATAGAGCCGTGGCTCCGGAGTGAAGCCCCAGTTCTTTTTGAACGCCGCGGCGCCCGCGCCGGTCTTCGAGCGCCCGAAATCGAACCGCGTACATCCCCGCGCGCGGGCGTGCGCCATCAGCGCGAAATACATCCGGTCGTTGGCACGAAGCCCGCGCGCGGCGTCGGTCCCGCCACCCCAGTACGGATAGACGGTGCCGTCGAAATACAGACTGAGAACGCTGGCGACCGCCCTGCCCTCATGCCGGACGGTCAGAACATCCGCATCCATCATGCTGACAACGCTGCGGAAAAGCTTGGCGGGAAACACCGGGGTGCCAAGATTTCGGACCGATTCAGCATAAACCCGGTAGTGCTCGGCGAGCAATTTCCGGTCTCTGCCGGTGATGATCTCGAGGTCGAACCCAAGCGAACGACGCACTTCTGCACGCTGCTTACGCGGGATCGCAAGCAGTTCGGCGTCGTCGTCCGCCGCCAGATCCCGCGCGAAACCGAGATAGCTGGTGTCGTCGCTCGTCCAACCCTCCGGTGCGGGACCACCGCGCAGTTCGACCGAGGGGCAGCCAGTCCTCAGCGCAAGGTTCCAAGCCCCCGCTGCGAGTGGTTCGATCGACGTCCCCAAAATGCCGCCATCGACGCCGAACCCGGTCGACACCAGTGCGCGGCCGAACAGCGGTGAGCGCATTTCGGACAGCGGGAGGACCCCGGCAATCGCCCCGCCGGGATGCTCGGCGAGCAGGTAACGCGCGCGTTGCCCACATCCGTCCTGGACCGCCTGGCTCCACGCCGGCAGGTGGAATGGCGTGGCGCCCTTAGTCACCGCTACGAAAGCGGCGATCCTGGCACACTCGACCGGATCGCGAAGGTCCGCTTCGCGCACGCCCACGGGCATCGGCGCGGTCACGCCAGTCGGGCCGCTTCGCGCGCGACGACCGCGTCGACGCGGCCCCAGTCGTGACGGCCGAGCAACCCGCGCAACTTACCCGCCATTGCGCCCAGCCGCGAATAATGACGGATCTTCGAGCGCATCGGTGCCGCATCGACTCGCGGTTGCGCCGGATCGATCTCCCAGGGGTGGAAATAGAACATCGCCGGGCGATCTTCGCGGTTGACCTGACGCACGGCGAAGTCGGTGATCGCCGCGGGGAGCAGGCGGAAGAACCCGCCGCCGGTGGCGAGCTTGCGCTCTCCGAACCTGGCGACCGTCACCGGCACCTCGATCAGCGCATTGTCCGCGAGCGGCTTGAACCCATAGCGCGGGGCGTCGAGCCAGCCATAATGGTCGTGCTTCACCGGCGCGACGCTAGAAGAATAGGTGTAGCCCGCCTCCGCCAGTTCGATATGCGCCCAAGGCGTACGCTGATCGATCGAGAAGCTCGGCGCGCGGTAACCGGTCACCTTCGTCCCTGCCGCGTCCTCGATCGCCTTACGCGCGCGAACGAGGTCAGCACGAAATACCTCCGGCGTCATCGTAAAAACACGCTGGTGATCCCAGCCATGGCTTGCGATCTCGTGCCCCGCATCGACGATCCGGCGGATCAGCGCGGGGTAGCGATGCGCGACCCAGCCGAGCGTGAAGAACGTCGCCTTCGTGTCGCGCTCGGCGAACAGCGCAAGGACGGCGTCGGTGTTCGCCTCGACACGCGGCTGGAGCGAGTCCCAGTCGGCCTTGTCGATCACCTTCTCGAAGGCGCCGACCTGGAACCAGTCCTCAACATCGACCGACATGCCATTGAGAACAGGCATCTTATGCAGCGTCATGCCAGGCGGCGACACCACGGATCGGCGCGTACTCGGGCTTGTCGGTATCGCTCTCGACCCAATCGACCAGCAAGGTGAGGACGCGCCGCAGCGCCTTATCCTGCAACTCCACCCGTGCCTCCAGCGCAGCGATGCGGTCTTCGGTTGCCGGATCACTACGCGGTGCTTCGACGGCCGGCGCAGGCTGTGCGGTGGACTCGGCGGGGGCGACCGCGGCAACAGCGCCCTTTCCCGTATCGGTGGCCAGTGTCGGGAGATCGCCCTCGAGATCGCGTTGCACCGACCGCACCACCGCGGCATCGATGACCGTAAAATTCTCTAGTGCGGCATACAGCATCACGCGGCCCGCCAGCAGGTTGAGGCGGCGGGGCACACCCGCCGACCCTGCAAAAAACGCCGCGAACGCATCGTCGGTAAAGTCTGGATTGCCGGTCCAGCCGACGACGGACAGGCGGTGCGCGAGATAGTCCGAGACTTCGCTCTCCTCCATCGGATCGAGATGGTGGATCGCGATCACGCGCTGGCGGAGCTGTTCGAGCCGCTCCGACCCATGCAGCCGATCGCGGAACTCGGGCTGGCCGAGCAGGACGATCTGCAACAGCGCATGCCCGCCCGCCTGGAAGTTCGACAGCATCCGCAGTTCTTCGAGCGCTGACACGGGCAACGCCTGCGCCTCGTCGACGATCAGCAGCGTACGCTTGCCGGTGCGTGCGACCGCATGGAGCCCACGCTCGATCGTGGTCAGCAGTTCGGCCTTGGTCAGCCCCGCCGGATCGACGTGCAATTCGGTCGCGACGATCCGCAGCAAGTCGTCCGCCTCAATCGCGGTCGATACCAGCTTGATCGCGTTCAGCCGCTGGTGGTCGATCGTGTCCATCAGGTGACCGACCAGCGTCGTCTTGCCCGCGCCGATATCGCCGGTGATGACGATGAAGCCCTCGCCCTGCGCCAAGCCATAGCCGAGATACGCCATCGCTTTCCGGTGCGTGGCGGTCTCGAACCAGAATTTGGGATCAGGGGTAAGCTGGAAGGGCCGACCCGTCAGTCCGTAATGTTCGTCGTACATCTGCTCTCGCCTTCAGAACTGATATCGCGCACCGATCAGCGCCTGCGCCGACCAGTCGCTGTCGAGGTCACCGACCTTGAAGCTGTAAAGTCCGAGCGACGCGGTGGTGCCGAGTCGTCCGAAATTGTGATAATAGGTGCCGGTGCCGCCATAGGACCAAACGTTGCTGTCGCCGGTGCTATCCTCGACGCCACTGTCATAGTAATTCGCGAACAGATCGGCGTTGATGCCCGATACCGGGGTCAACGACCGCGCGTAGAAGAGCTGCCCGTAATAGCTCTGGTCGTCGAGGCCGCTGACGACGATGCCCGGCGAGAGCCTTGGCGCATAGAGCTTGCGGCTGGCATAGCCCAAGCCTGCGCCCCAGGTCGACCGGCCACGCGTCGCGATCAGCACACCGTCGATCCCGCGGGCGCGGTAGCTCGACGTCGAGATCGACTGGAACACGTCGTCGAGGCACGCCCCCGGCTGCGCGCCGCTGGAGCCGAAGACACACCCGTTGAACTGCTGGCCAAAGCCCTGTTGCTGGCCCGAGACGAAGCTGGTCGGGAGATTGCTCAAGCCCGTGCGGAGCTGGCGACCAAAGGTCTGGACGCCGTCATAGACGTTGACCGCAAGACCGACCGACTGCGATGCCTGATAGGTGGCGGTACCGGTATAGCTGAGCGAGCCATAGCGCTTGCCGACATGCCCCTCGACCGACGTACGGCGGTTCGGCCGCCAGACCACGCCCGCATCATAATAGATCCCGTCGGTCCGGTAGGCGATCCGACGCGGGGACGCGGCATTGGTCACGAACCGACCATCCTTGTCGAGCACAGGCGCGCCGGTCGCGTCGACCAACGCATCCTTCTGGCTCGTCTCGATCTTCTCGTAACCGACCCCCGCGGTCAGCGCGACGTAGGGAGAGATCGGCTGGAGCACGTCGCCACGACCGTAATAGCCTTCATAGCGCTGCTTCAGCTGGCTGGCGGTTTCACGGTCATAGGCGCCGCTCAGCGTCACGCCGAACGGCGCGATCATACCGGGCGCCACGGAGGCATTGGCGGTCGCCGTATGACCGATCGAATCGTCGTAATAGTCGAGCCGCTGGCCGCCGATGCTCGTATCGGCGAAGGTCGGCGTCTCGACTTTGGTATAGCCAAGCCGGTAATTGGCGTTGAACGTGACGGGGCCGGCGGTGCCCGTAAAACTGGGGCCCGCATAGACCGCGTACAGCTGCGCGACGTTGTCGACATTGCCGACGAGCAAGCCAGGCGCCGCGCCGCGAATATCCGACCGCGTGCGCGTGGCGATGCCACCCGCTTCGATCGTCAGGTTGCGGTTCAGCTTCGCGTCGACGCGCGCGAGACCCGAATGGATGTCGTTATCGCCGACATCGCCGTTCCATGCGAACCGGCGCTCATAGCGATAGCTGACCTGCCCAGCCACACGCGGCGTGGCGATCGCCGCGTCGATGCCCGCGGCGAGACTGGTATAGGTCAGCGTGTCGCCACCGCTCAGATCGGCGTCGAGGATCTGGCTTGCCTCGATATACGGCGTGATGGTGACCCGGCGCGTGTCCTGTGCGGCGGCTGGCATGGCAGCTACAGCGAGCGTCACCGCACCGCCAGCCCATGCGAGGCTACGAGTTGCGTGACGCATCATTGGACATTGTCCTGACCGTAATAACTGCCGAACCGCGCGCCGCCTTGAACGAACGATACAGCATTGAGAACGAGCTGAATATGCTCGCATCCGTCGAGGATATTGACCGCAGCACGGAGCTCGCTCTCGGGCGTGCGATCGGCGCGGACGACCAGCATTACCTGCCCGACGCGCATCGCCAGCACCGAGGCTGCCGAGGCGGCGAGTGCGGGCGGCGAATCGATGATGATGATCCGGCGTGGATTGGCGGCGAGCAGCCGCGTGATCACCGCCCGGGTACGCGCGCTGGCAAGCAACTCGGTATCCATCGCCGTTTTCGTGCCGGCCGGCAGGATCGCCAGATGCGGCACGTCGGTATGGATCACGAGATCCTCGACATCGATCCGCGCATCGCCGAGCGCATCGAGCAAACCGGGACTATCCGCCAACCCGAGTTGATTGACGATGTCCGGCTTGGCGACATCGGCATCGACCAGCAGCACTTCGGTATCGCGCTCGGCCGCAATCGAGAGCGCAAGGTTGATCGCGCAGAACGTCTTGCCGTCCTCGGGCCGGGCCGAACAGACAAGAATCATCCGCGCCTTGTCGGGGCTGTCGCTCTCGGCGATGCGCGCGCTGGCGATCAGCAACTGGCGCTTGATCAGGCGGAACTCCTCGGCCAGCGGACCAACCGGGGCGCCGGGCACGATCATGCCATTCGCTGCCAACATCCCGCGGTCGATCCGCGCAGTGTCGTCCGGCTCCTCCGGGTAATAGACGTCGTCGGCAAATTCATCGCCGACCGGCGCGCGGAGCGCCTCGGGGATCGCCAGGAATGTGGACTCGGTGACATCGAGCGGACGCGCCGCAACATCTGGTTTAACAACAGGCGCTGCAGGTTCAACGACGGGCGCTACAGCCGCCGGCACTTCAGCTGGCTCGGGCGTAATCGGCGCGTCCGCCCCAATGTTGCGAGCACGCGCGTGTGCGTTGAAGTCATACACTTTGGCTGCGCGCTCGAGCAGCGAGGGTTCGCGATCAGGTTTCGTCACGGTCATACCCTTCAGGCCGCCAAACCGCGCTGGAGGATCTCGACCCCCAGCAGCAGCACATAGGCGGCACCCAATGCAGCGGTGCCGCCCAGGAACATCTTGTACCTACGGCGGCGATGATTCGATTGCACGCGCGTAACGACTTCGCTGATCGAGCCGATGACCGGCATCCCCGCCACATTCTCAAGTCGGTTGCTGGTCGCGAACGTCGCGCGCAACTGGCCCATCGCAAACGCCGCACCGATCCCGGCGGCCAGCCCCGCCACCAGAACGCCCGTCAGCAGCAGCATACGGTTGGGTGCGCTCGGCGTGCTCGGCATCGTCGGCGGGTCGATCACGCTGAACTTCACATGATCGCTCTGCGACTGTGCCTGGCCGATGATCGCGGTCTGCTCGCGCTGTTTCAGCAGCGCGTCATACTGATCCTTGAGCACCTGGTAATCGCGATCGATCGCGCCTTGCTCGGCGGCAACTTCGGGATCACCGGTCAGCTTCGAGTTCAACAGGTCGAGATCGCCCTGCAACTGGCTGCGGCGCATCCGCAACGACGCCACCGTCGCCGTACGATCCGCGACCATCGACTGGAGCGAGGCGTAAAGCGGGTTCTGCGCACTACCCGCGCCGCTGCCGCCCGAAAGAGGTTCGCTGCGCGCAGCCGCCGTTGCCGCCGCAAGCTGGCTCTTGAGCGCAATGACGTCGGGATGATTTTCGGTATAGCCGCGCGCACGGGCGTCGGCGAGCTGGCCCTGGATCGCCTGAAGACGGGCACGCGCAGGACCCGCGGCACCTGCGATACCGCCTGCACCCGGTACGGTCGCCGGCGTTCCCGCCATCTGCCCCTGTACGGCCGACAGGCTCGATTGCGCCGCGGCCAGATCGCCGTCGACCTGCGACATCTGCGAGCGCGCGGCACTGATCCGGTCGCTGACCGACCCGGTCCCCGGCAGGCTGCCAAGATAGCGATTCTGAAAATCCGCGCGCTTGGCCTCGGCATCCGCGAGCTGCTTCTGACGCGCCGCGAGTTGCTGGTCCAGAAACGTCAGGCTCTGCGACGTCTTGGAGCGATCGCCGGCGAGATTCTGTTCGACGAACAGGTCGATCAGCTTCTGCGTGATCTGACGTGCGAGCTTGGGACTGGAGGCGCTGGTCGTAATCTGAAAGACGTTATCCTGCTGCGACAGGATCTTGATGTTCGGCGCCAGGCTCGCAACCCGGTCCGCGACGTCGCGGTCGCTCGACACGGTGTTCGCCAGATCGGTGCCTCGGACGACCTTTTCGAGATTGACCGCGGAGATCAGCGTGGTGCGGATCGTGTCGACGGTCATCGGCACGGTTTGTGGCACGCCATCCATCCCCGCGGGCAGGATCGTCTGCATCTGGACGAACACGCGCGCGGTCGATTCGTAACGGCTCGGGATCTGCGACACGATCAGCCAGCCGAGCACGCACACGCCCCAGGCTACCGCGAGCGCCAGCCAACGCCGCGTCCAGATCGTGTGGAGTGCGATGCGCACCTCGTCATAGATCCCGTTCATCTGGGCGTGCCTCAGAACATCGATTCGGGAATGATGATCACGTCGCCTGGCTCGAGCTGAACGTTCGCCGACGAATCGCCCTTCTTGAGCAGATTGCCGATCTGCAACGCGAACTCGGTCTGCTTGCCTGTGGTGCGATCGTACCGCACCAGCCGCGCCTTGTTCCCTGCGGCATATTGGCTAAGGCCACCCACCGCGATCATCGCGTCGAGCAACGTCATGTTGGCGCGATAGGGGATCGAGGCAGGCTTTTCGGTCGCGCCGACGATGCGGACCTGTTGGCTATAGGTCCCGCTGAAATTCTCGACGATCACCGATACGATCGGGTCCTTGATATAGGACCCGAGTGCCTTCTTGATGTCGTCGCTGAGCATCGCAGGCGTCTTGCCGACGGCGGGCATATCGTTGATCAACGGGGTCGTGATCCGACCGTCGGGACGGACCTGGACCTTCGACGACAGTTCGGGATTGCGCCAGACGAAGATGTTGAGCTGATCGAGCGGCCCGATGACATATTCCTCGCCCGGCAACTCCTGGTTCGCAACGAACGGCGCGGGCGGCAATGCGGGACGCGTCGACGTCGTCGCGCACGCACTCAGCGTGGTTGCGGCGAGGCCGATGGTCATCACTGTCTTAGAAACGGATCCGGAACGCATGGGCACTTTTCTCCTGGCGCCACACCGGCCACCGGACATCCGGCGAACGGCTAAACTCAGCCTCGGCTATGCAAGGAACAGGTGAAGATAGCGTTAGGAGCGCCCCGTAACCATGCACGCCCGCGCCGTCGGCAGTCGGGGTTATGGACCAGTAACGATCTCGATGGCCGGTGGATGCCCGAGGAACGCGACAGGACTGGCGCTGGCGCCATAGGCACCGGCCATGAAGATCGCGATCAGATCGCCGACCTCGGCGCGGGGAAGAGCGATCTTGTCGCCGAGGCGGTCGAGCGGGGTGCAGAGCGGGCCGACGACGGAGACGGTTCCGGTCGGGGTCTCGCCCATCCGCGCGGCCGCCGCGATCGGGTAATTGCGGCGGACGACGGTGCCGAAATTGCCGCTGGCGGCGAGCTGGTGGTTGAGCCCGCCATCGACGATGACAAAGGTCTCGCCCTGGCTCTGCTTCACGTCAACGACCCGGGTGAGGTAGACGCCCGCCTCGGCGACGAGCCAGCGGCCGAGTTCGATCGCGAACCGGGTTTCAGCGAGGATCGCCGGGCGCAATGCGAGCGCTTCGGCCAGCGCCTCGCCGACGCGCTCGACATCGAGTGCCACGTCGCCCGCGAAATACGGCACGCCGAAGCCACCGCCAAGGTTGATGAGCGGTGGGGCGACGCCGACCTCGTCAGACAAGCGCGCGGCGAGCGCGATCGTCGCGGCCTGCGTCTCGACGATCGCAGCCGGATCGAGCGCCTGGCTGCCGGCGTAGATGTGGAAGCCACGCCAGTCCGCGCCGGCATCGACGATCGCCTTCACCAAAGTCGCGGCCCGCACCGCATCGACCCCGAAAGGCGACGCTCGTCCTCCCATCCGCATCCCGGACCCGCGCAGTTCGATATCGGGGTTCACGCGCACCGCCATCCGCGGCGTCCGCCCGAGCCGATCGCCGATCGCGAATGCCCGTGCTGCCTCGCCCTCCGATTCGACGTTGAGCGTGGCGCCGGTGGTGATCGCAGCCGAGAGCTCGTCATCGCGCTTGCCGGGGCCGGCAAAGCTGATCGACGCGGCAGGTTTGACGACCAGCGCCTTGGCGAGTTCGCCCGACGAGGCGACGTCGAGCCCATCGACCAGCGGCGCAATCGCGGTTAGCAAATCGGCATGCGGGTTCGCCTTGATCGCATAATGCAGATCGATCGCCGGCATCGCCGCGCGGAACCGGGCGATTCGGGCGGCGATGATCGCCATGTCGTAGACGAACAGCGGTGTGTCGCCGGCCTGCGCGACCCAATCGTCAGCCGACCGGCCGCCGATCTTCAGAAGACCATCTTGCTGCGCGAACTCCCGAGGAAGGGCACCCATAGGTTTCACGACGTACGCTCCTCCGTGTTTCCCCGCGAAGGCGGGGACCCAGTCTGGGCACCCGCCTTCGCGGGTGAACAATTCCGGACCTCCGACGCGATGGCAGACCTGTCCAGCTTCCCATTGGCATTGCGCGGTAGTTCATCCCGCCAGAGATACAGACCGGGCTGCATGAAACTCGGCAGCGTGGTCCGCAGTCGCGTGCGCAAACCCGCTTCCCCAGCCGCATCGCCCGCCAGCATCACCGCGATCGCCTGCCCCAACCGCTCGTCCGCCACGCCGACCGCAACCGCCTCGCGCGCCTCGCCGCCCACCAGAACCGCCTCCTCGACCTCGAGCGGACTGATCCGGTTCCCCGCACTCTTGATCATCTCGTCATCACGCCCGACGAACCGCAACAGCCCGTCCTCGCCCTCGACCACAGTATCCCCCGACCACACCGCCATGCCCTCGCCGTCCGGCGCAGGGCGAAACCGCTGCGCCGTCCGCTCAGGGTCCTGCCAATAGCCGTGCGCGACCAACGGCCCCGAATGCACCAGTTCCCCCGCCTCCCCCGGCGCCGCACGCGTTCCGTCGGGTTTCACCACAGAGACCTCGGCAAACGGAATCGCCCGCCCCATCGCATCCGGCGTCGAATCGATCAGCGCAGGATCGAGATAGGTCGACCGGAACGCCTCGGTCAGCCCGTACATCGCGTACACGTCGGCAGCCGGAAACCGCTCGCGAAGCCCGCGCACCAGCCGCGGCGTCAGCGGACCGCCCGAGTTGGTCAGCCGCTTCAACCGCGCTGCGGTCTCCGCCGGCCACTCCGCCTCCAGAAGTTGCACCCACAAGGGGGGCACCCCGGCGAGCGTCGTCGCCTCGACCCGCTCGACCGCCTTCACGACGTCGCGTGCGACCAGATAATCGAGCGGCGCTACCGATGCGCCTGCGATCCAGGTCGAGAAGAGCTGGTTCTGGCCATAGTCGAACGACAGAGGGAGTACGCCGAGCACGCGGTCGTACGGCTCCAACTTCAGAAAATGCGCGACCGAGACCGCGCCGAGCCACAGGTTGGCATGGCTGAGCATCACGCCCTTCGGCCGGCCGGTGGACCCCGACGTGTAGAGAATCGCGGCGAGGCTGTCGGGATCGGCATCGGACGGCCCCATCCTTTCACCGTTCCCCCGCGAAAGCGGGGGCCCAGGAATCACGGGCGTTGCGCTTTGTAACCCTGGTCCCCCGCCTTCGCGGGGGAACGGAAGAAGGTCGCTCTCTTCTACAACAACACACCCGTCCGGAACATCGTCACTCTCCAGCGTCCCGGCGCGCGACCCCTGAGTCACCAGCAACCGAGCGCCACTATCGCCCAGAATATGCGCGACCTGCGCCCGCCGGAGCAACGGATTGACCGGCACATGCACCAGCCCCGCGCGCGCCGCCGCCAGCGGCATCAGGCAGGCAGTGCGCGTCTTCGGCAACCACGTCGCCACCCGATCGCCCGCCGCAAGCCCCCTGCCCGCAAGCCACCCCGCCAACTCGGCCACGCGTGTCTCGAGCTCGGCAAAGGTCATCGTCCCGGCCTTGTCGATCAGCGCCACGTCCTCCGCGGCACCGCGCAAGGCGACATGGTCGATAGGGTACGGAATGGGGTCGAGCGCGATCATCCACCCCTAATAGCGCCAAGCCCCCGAAGCGCGAACCCGTTGCCGAATTCACCCCCACACGCTAGCGCAACCCGGTTCGTAACGGTTCAGGCGATGCTCGTGATCTTCGAAGGTACTTCCCAAGTCGAAACGACGGTACGCGCCGTCCTCGCCGACATCCTCGGCCTCAGCGCCGACCGTGTCGCCACATTCACCGCCGACACGCCGCTGTTCGGTGCGTTGCCCGAACTCGACTCGATGGCGGTGGCCAGCGTGCTGACCGAGCTCGAGGACCGGCTCGGTATCCTGATCGAAGACGACGAGATCGACGGCGAGATGCTCGAGACGTTCGGCGCGCTCGTTCAGTTCGCCGCGGGCAAGGCGCTGGTCTGAACTTGATAGGGGGTCTAGCCTCCAGCAGGATGACCAGCCTCCGCTTCGACACCTACGACTGGCCCGGCGGCCGCGAAGCGATGCTGCGGTTCGGGCCCTATACCGGCCCGATCGTCATCGCCGCGCTCCCCCTGTTCGAGGAGGCGAACCGGACGCGGCAGTTCACCTGCACCATCCTGCGCGCGCTCGCTGATCACGGCATAGGCAGCCTGCTGTCCGACTTCCCCGGCACCGGCGAAAGTGTCGTAACAACCCTTGATACGAAACTGTCCGAGCAGCGCCGAGCCTATCGCGCGCTGACACAACAGCTTGGCGTCCATAGCTACGCTCTTTCGATAAGAAGCGGCGCGCTGCTCGATACCGACGCCGACCTCGCCGGCCGCTGGCACCTCGCCCCCCACACTGGCTCGGATCTCGTCCGCGACCTCGAACGCACGCGCGCCGCAGCGAGCAAATCCGCTCGGGAAGGCGAGTACGCCGGCAACCGCCTATCCCCCGAGATGCTTGCCGAATTGCAAGATGCCGTGCCGTTTGAAGGCGGACGATACCGGGTCGTACGCCTGAACACCGATCCCCGCACGGCCGATGCGACCTACGCCGGTGCACCGCTCTGGCGCCGGTCCGAACCAAGCAACGATATCGCTTTCGCACAGCAACTTGCAGCCGATATCTCGCACTGGATCGCATCATGCGAAGGCTGATCGGGTTCGCTTGCGAGGGCGAATCGCTCGCTGCTACGCTGGACGAAGCCCCCGGCACCACCGGACTTCTCATAGTATCCGGTGGCAACGAAATCCGCAGCGGCGCACACCGCGGGATGGCGATGCTAGCCCAAAGCCTGGCCGCAACCGGCACGCCCGTGTTCCGCTACGACCGCCGCGGTGTCGGTGATTCGACCGGGGACAACGGCGGCTTCCTGAGCGCCGAGCCCGACCTGATTGAAGCCGTTACCGCGTTCCGAGCGCAAGCCCCGCGCATCGCCCGCCTGATAGGCTTCGGCAATTGCGACGCCGCCAGTACGCTCGCGCTGTTCGGACGATCTGCGGGAATCGACCGGGTCGTGCTCGCCAACCCGTGGGTGATCGAACCGTTCGACGACCTGCCCCCCGCCGCCGCGATCCGCGCCCGCTATGCCGAGCGATTGCGCGATCCCCGATCCTGGTATCGGATGATCCGGGGGGAGATCGATCTGCGCAAACTGGTGAACGGCGTCAGGAAACTCTCGCGCCCGAAGCTGGCAGACGGGGACGCGCTGGCGGGACGGGTTTGCGGTGCGATCGACGATTGGGGCGACCGGGCCGTCGTTTTGCTCGCGGCGCGCGATGCCACGGCGCTGGCGTTTGCTGCGCGGTATCGTGGCGGGGCGCGGGTGACGCGGTTCGACACGGCGTCGCACAGCTTTGCCGGGGTCGAAAATGCCGCCGCGCTGTACGGCAAGATCGTCACGGAGATCGCCGGACAATAGCAATCTCGTCATCCTGAGGAACTTCAGGATCCAGGGTTACAGGCGATTGCGCTCTTGGCTCTGGATCCTGACTTTCGTCAGGATGACGGGGGAGGACAACAGGGGCGCGCGAACTTTATTCAGCGGCTTCGGCAAGCTCCGCAAACTCGGCTGCCGCGAGGAACCGCTCGGCATCCAGCGCCGCCATGCAGCCCGTGCCCGCCGCGGTCACCGCCTGCCGATACACCTTGTCCGCCACGTCGCCGCACGCGAACACACCCTCGACGCTGGTCCGCGTCGATCCGGTCTCGACCGAAATATACCCGTCCGAATCGAGATCGAGATGCCCGCGGAAGAGTTCAGTCGCAGGGTGATGACCGATTGCTACGAACCCGCCATCGACCGCAAGCCGCGAGCGCTCGCCGGTCACCGTATCCTCGAGCTCCAGCGCGACCAAGCCTGCATTGCCGCCGCCGTCGACGAACTCACGAACTTCCTTGTTCCACAGCACCGTCACACCCTTGTGTGCGAACAGGCGCTCCTGGAGGATCTTCTCCGACCGCAGCGAATCGCGACGGTGGATCAGCGTCACGTCGGGCGAGTGGTTGGTGAGGTACAGCGCCTCCTCGACCGCGGTGTTGCCGCCGCCGATCACGGCCACCTTCTTGCCCCGGTAGAAGAAGCCGTCGCAGGTCGCACACGCGCTGACGCCCTTGCCCTTCATTGGCTCCTCGCTGTCGATGCCGAGCCACTTAGCCTGCGCGCCGGTCGCGATCACCAGCGTGTCGCCCTCATAAACGTCGCCGCTGTCGCCGATCAGGCGGAACGGGCGGCTGGTGAGATCGACCTGCACGATCGTATCCCACATCATCCGCGTGCCGACATGCTCGGCTTGCGCCTGCATCTGCTCCATCAGCCACGGGCCCTGGATCACGTCCTTGAAGCCGGGATAGTTCTCAACATCGGTCGTCGTGGTCAGCTGGCCGCCGGGCTGGATGCCCTGCACGACGATCGGCGCCATCCCGGCACGCGCGCCATAGATCGCGGCGGAGAGCCCGGCCGGGCCCGAGCCGAGGATAAGCATGCGGGTCGTGTGCGTCGTCATCGGAGTTCCTTGGAGATTCGAGACTGCATCTAGGGGATGCGCGGCCGGATTTGAACCGCCGGTAAATCTGTCGCGCCTGCATCGAAAGCTTTGCCGCTTCGTTGGAGGTCAAAAGCGGAGATGAGCATGAGCGACGACCGGACCGTAGAGATCGAAGACTACACGGCACCAGCAGGCGGCTGGGGCTCGATGAAGTCGCTGGTCGAGATTTCCGCGCGCGAGAAGGTCGGGCCGGAGGTGATTCGCGAACTCGCGCGCCAGAACAAGCCGGATGGCTTTGCGTGCGTGAGCTGTGCTTGGGGCAAACCCGCGCATCCGCATGTCGCCGAATTCTGCGAGAACGGCGCGAAGGCGACCGCTTGGGAGCTGACCTCGTTCCGTGTCACGCCGGCGTTTTTCGAGCAGCATACGGTCAGCGAACTGATCGGCTGGAAGGATTATGATCTCGAACAGGCCGGACGCCTAACGCACCCACTCAAGTACGATGCGACGACCGACAAATACGCGGCGTGCAGCTGGGACGAGGCGTTTGCAGGCATCGGCGCCAAGCTGAAGACCTATGATCCGACCAAGGTCATCTTCTACGCCTCGGGCCGCGCCAGCCTCGAGACGTCGTACATGTATAGCCTGCTCGCGCGGATGTATGGCAGCCAGAACCTGCCCGACAGCTCGAACATGTGCCACGAGACGACCTCGGTCGGGCTGAAGTCGGCGATCGGATCGGCGGTCGGCACGATCCACCTGTCGGACTATGAGAAGTGCGACGCGATCTTCTATTTCGGGCAGAACCCCGGGGTTAACAGCCCCCGGTTCCTCCATCCCTTGCGCGATTGTGCGAAGCGCGGCGTCGAGATCGTCGTGTTCAACCCGCTTAAGGAGCGCGGGCTGGAGAAATTCCAGGATCCGCAGAACCCGATCGAGATGGTGACGGGCAAGTCGACGCCGATCGCCTCGCAATACCACCAGCTGAAGACCGGCGGCGACGTCGGCGCGATCATGGGGATGTGCAAATATTTGATCGAGGCCGACGACAACGCCAAGCGGATCAACGGCCTGCCGGTGCTCGACCACGCGTTCCTAGCCGAGCACACGACCGGATTCGAGGCGTTTGCCGATGTCGCACGTGCGACCGAATGGGCGACGATCGAGCATGAGAGCGGCCTGCCCCGTACCGAAATCGAGGCGGCGGCGAAGGTCTATGCCAAGTCGAAAGCGGTCATCGCGGTCTACGGCATGGGGCTGACGCAGCATGTCGGCGGGATCGACAACGTCCACATGGTCGTCAATCTGATGCTGCTGCGTGGCAACATCGGCAAGCCCGGTGCGGGGATGGGTCCGGTCCGCGGTCACTCGAACGTGCAGGGCCAGCGCACCGTCGGGATTACGGAAAAGCCCGAGCTCGCCCCGCTCGACAAGCTGGCCGAGCAATATGGGTTCGAGCCGCCGCGCGAGAAGGGCTGGGATACGGTTGAGGCGTGCGAGGCGGTGCTCGACGGCAGTGCGCAAGCGTTCGTCGGTCTTGGCGGCAATTTCGTCCGCGCGATCCCCGATCATGCGCGGATGGAGCCCAAGTGGCGCGCGCTGGACCTGACCGTGCATATCGCGACCAAACTCAATCGCTCGCACCTGCTGCCGGGTGAGACGTCGTATCTGCTCCCCTGCCTCGGCCGGATCGAGACCGATATGCAGGGCACCGGGCCGCAGAGCGTGTCGATCGAGGATTCGTTCAGCCAGATCTATGGCTCGAAGGGCAAGGCGACGCCCGCCGCCGAGACGTTGCTGTCCGAGCCTGCGATCGTCGCGGGGATCGCCAAGGCGACGCTCGCACCCAATCCGAAGCTCGATTGGGATGCGTGGGTGCGCGATTATGCGCGCGTCCGCGATGCGATCGAGGTGACGTATCCGGAGCTGTTCAAGAACTTCAACGACCAGATGTTCACGCCTGGCGGCTTCTGGAAGGGCGTCCCGGCCGCACATCGCGAATGGAAGACCGAGAGCGGCAAGGCGGAAATCAACATTCCACAGGCGCTGAACGTCACCGGATTCGAGGAGGCGGAGGGTCGCTTCCGCCTGATGACGCTCCGCTCGAACGACCAGTTCAACACGACCGTTTATGGTTATCACGACCGCTTCCGCGGCGTGAAGGGCACGCGCGACATCGTGTTCATGAACCGCAGCGACATGATCCGGATGGGGATCACCGATGGCGACGACGTCGATCTGGTCGGCGATGCCGGCGGCAATTCGGATCGTCGCCTGAACAAGCTCCGCGTGGTCGAATATTCGATCCCCGAGGGTTGCCTGGGTGCGTATTACCCGGAGTGCAATCTGCTCATGCCGGTTGCTCACCACGCCCGCGAAAGCCATGTGCCCGCCGCGAAATCGGTGCCGGTGCGGATCGAGAAGACGCGCTGACCGAAGCGCATGTTCTTGGTGTCGTCCTGGCGGGCGGGCGATCGTCGCGGTTCGGGTCGGACAAGGCACGCGCGATGTTCGACGGTCGCGCGCTCGCCGAACATGCGCGGGAACTGCTGTTGCATCATGTCGAGCAGGCGGTGATCGTCGGGCCGGACGGCGCGATACCCGACCTGCCCTGCCCCGGGCTTGGTCCGCTCGGCGGTATCGCCGGCGCGCTCCAATACGCTAAGGGGCTTGGGTTCACGTCGATCCTGACGATCGCCTGCGACATGCCGCGGCTGCCGCGCGGGCTGCTCGACGCACTGTTGCGACGCGCGCCCGCCTATTGCCCCGAAGCGCCCGTGCTAGGCCATTGGGAAACCGCGTCGACCACCGCGCTGATCGCGCATATTGCGGCATCGCAGAGACGGTCGGTGTGTGGCTGGGCCGAGGCGATCGGCGCGCTGCCGATCCCGGCTGGCGGACCGATCGTCAACATCAACACCCCGGAAGACCTCGCCCTCCTATGATTTCACGGACATTGTCGATCAAGATCCTGCGCCCCGATTCGATCACTGCGGGAGAGCGTGCGATCGCGATCGAGGTACCGGTCGCGATCGAGATCGACGGGCTCGGCTATGCGGTGATGATGATGACCCCGGCCGATCTGGCCGAGTTCACCACCGGTTTCCTGCTGACCGAGCGACTTGCCGACAGCGCCGACGACGTCCGCGACATCGATGTCTTCGAGGCGGAGGCCGGCTGGATCGTCCGCGTCGGGCTGTCCGAGCGCCGCAAGGGCCGCATTCACGACCGCGTCCGCCATCGGACCAGCGATACGAGCTGTGGGCTCTGCGGAATCTCCGGGCTCGAGCAACTGCGCAAACCGGTGCCCAGAACGCCGCCAAGGCCCGCCACGCCCGTCTCCGCGCTGTTTGCCGCCTTGGCCGGGTTACGCGCCCATCAGCCGCTCAACGCCGCTACAGGGGCAATTCATGCGGCCGCAGCCTGTGATCGCTCAGGAAAGGTCATCGCGGCCTATGAAGACGTCGGTCGCCACAACGCGCTCGACAAGCTGGTCGGCGGACTGGCGATCGCTGCGCAGCCCGTCGACGGCTTCATCCTGGTCACGTCGCGGATCAGCTTCGAGATGGTCGACAAGGCGCTGATCGCCGGCGCGCCGATGCTGGTGGGTATCTCCGCCCCGACCAGCCTGGCGATCGACCACGCCCGCGAACATGGGCTGACATTGCTAGCGCTCGCTCGCAGCGACGCGATCCTGGTGGTCAACGACCCGTGGAATGTATTTGAAAATGGTAGCGAAGGAGGGACTTGAACCCCCGACCCCAGGATTATGATTCCCGTGCTCTAACCAACTGAGCTACTTCGCCGTACCGTCCGTCAGGGAAGCATTCTTCCCTGCGAGGCGCGGCCTATAGGAAGCGGTTTCCGGACGGTCAAGCGAACATGTGCCGGGAAATCGCTTCCCAGGGTCCGCCACGATACCACCACGCGCCCAGACCGGCTATTTCGACGTCCTTCGGGGTGAAATCGCGCTGCAGATTGCCGAGCAAAAGCTTGGCGACTTGCGGGCTGACCTTATTCTGGATCGTGACGTGCGGACGCCAGCCGCCAGCGTCCTGCGGCGTCAGCATGCCGGTGAACGCGTCAGCGAGGCGCTCCCGGATGCCGACGAGCTCGGGGGACTCAATCCGGTAGGCGACACCGCGACCAAGCGACATCAGGCCGCCGACGCGCGCCTGCGGGGAGCGAATGCCGCGCGTTTCTTGGTTCAGGCGGTGCTTGAGCTCGTCGAGCCCCGAGGGCGGCAGATGGTGGAACAGCGTCAGATGCGCATCGAGCTGGTTGCGCTCGGGCGGAAAATGTTCGCGGCGCATCGAGTCGAAGAACGCGGTGTCCTGGCGACCGAACAAGGCGGTGACGATGATCGGGGCTGGCAGCGTATCCGTCATGATCAGATCTCGATCTGGCTACCGAGCTCGACCACACGGTTGGTTGGCAGGCGGAAGAACTCCATCGCGCTTTCCGCATTGCGAAGCATCCACGCGAACAGTTTTTCGCGCCAGATCATCATGCCGGGCTTGTCCGACGCGAGCAAAGTCTGGCGCGACAGGAAGAAGCTGGTGTCCATCATCTTGAAGTCCGCACCGCAATTATGGACCTGCCGCAGCGCCGCAGGCACGTCGGCATCCTCCATGAAGCCATAGCGCAGCACGAGGCGGTGGAAGCCGCTGCCAAGCTCCTCGCGCACCGCACGGTCGTTGGCAGGCCAATAGGGCTGGCTGACGATCTTGACGGTCAGCAGTATCACGCGCTCGTGCAGCACCTTATTGTGCTTGAGATTGTGGAGCAGCGCGTGCGGCACGCCGTCCGCGGTGGAGGTCATGAACACCGCCGTACCCGGCACGCGTGACGCCGAGCTGGCCGCCGAGCCGATGAACACCTTGATCGGCATCGCGGCCTCATGCATCCGGTCGATCATCAACTGCCGCCCCTTCGACCAGGTCGTCAGGAAGGTGAAGATGATGAACCCGACCAGCAGCGGGAACCACCCGCCGGCGGGCACCTTGGTAAGGTTGGCCGCGAAATAGGCGCCATCGACTGTAAAGAAGATCGCCAGCAACGGGATCGCCGCGATCTTCGGCCAGTTCCACAGGCGGAACAGCACGACGCCGAGCAGACACGTGTCGATGAACATCGCACCGGTCACCGCAATTCCGTACGCGCTCGTCAGGTTCGACGAGGTGCGGAAGAACAGCACGAGCAGGATCACCATCACCATCAGCGCGCCGTTCACGAGCGGGATGTAGATCTGGCCGGCGGTCGAGGCGCTGGTGTGCTCGATGCGCAGCCGCGGGATGAAGCCCAGCTGGATCGCTTGCTGCGTCACGGAGAACGCGCCGGATATGACAGCCTGCGAGGCAATGACGGCAGCCATCGTCGCGAGGATGACGAGCGGGAGCTGGAGGCTTTCGGGCGCGAGATTGTAGAACGGGCTGACCAAGGCTTCGCGACCATCGCGAAACAGTAGCGCGCCCTGCCCCATATAGTTGAGGATCAGCGCCGGGAGCACGAAGAACAGCCACGACAAGCCGATCGGCTTGCGCCCGAAGTGGCCCATGTCAGCATACAGCGCTTCCGCGCCGGTGACTGCAAGGACGACCGATCCGAGTGCCAAGAACGCCCGCTCGGGATCGATGATGAAGAACTCGACCGCATAGTGCGGCGACAGCGCCCAGAGCACCTCGGGGGTCTGGACGATGCTGAGGATACCGAGCACCGCGATCACGCTGAAATACACCAGCATGATCGGCCCGAAGACGAGGCCGATCCGCGCGGTGCCGCTTTTCTGCACCCAGAACAGCCCGATCAGGATGACGATGACGATCGGCAGTACCAGGCCGGCGAACGCGGGCGCGGCGACGGCGAGGCCTTCGACGGCGGACAACACCGAGACGGCGGGCGTGATCATGCTGTCGCCATAGAACAGCGCAGTCGCGAACACGCCGAGCAGGATGATGCCCTTGCTCCAGCGCTTGGTCTTCGTCTTGCCCGAGACGAGTGCGAGCAGCGCGAGACTGCCGCCCTCGCCCTTGTTGTCGGCACGCATGATGATGATGACGTACTTGACCGTCACGACGATCATCATCGACCAGAACATCAGGCTGATGACGCCCATGATGTGTGCCGCGTCGAGCGCGAGCTTGTGGTGGCCGGCGAAGGTCTCGCGGAAGGCGTAGAGCGGGCTGGTACCGATATCGCCGAAGACGATGCCGATCGCACCGAAGGCGAGCTTCAGCATGCCGTCGGAGTTGTGATACCCCGTCTCGAGATCGAGATTGGCGGGTGGCACGGTCGAGGCCGCGGCGGTCTGGTCGACGCTCACTGGACGGTGAATCGACCCGGAAGTGCAGCAATCTTCATCGAATTTCCGATTTCACCCTGTGCCCCAAGCGCGCGCGTTTAGCATGCGGGCCTGGAGGCGGCAACGGCGAGGCGGTTAGCGTGGATTAACCGAGGCTGATCGGACCGGCGCGTAAGGTGAGAACGCTCCGGTTCTCCTGCGAACGCAGGAGCCCAGGGTAACAGGCGCTGGTGTTCTTGGTCCTGGATTCCTGCGTGCGCAGGAAAACGCTAGCGCCGGATCACTTCGCGGATGACGAAGTGCGAGGCCAGCCGAGTCACCCCCGGCAGTTGCGACAGCGTCTCGCGGTGGATGCGTTCGAACGTTTCGCCGTGGCGGATCTCGACATGGAGCATGTAGTCCGCCTCCCCGCTCATCAGAAAGCATTGCACGACTTGCGGACACTCGACGATCTCGGCCTCGAACGCGGCCATCGTCTCCTTGCGCTGATCGCGGAGCGTGACGTTGACGAGCACGATGCTCGGATCGCCGCGCGCGGCTTGCGACAGCACCGCACGATACCCCGTAATTGCACCGCTTTCGCGCAATTGGGCTACCCGGCGATGCGCAGCGCTCGCCGACAGGCCGACGGCGTCGCCGAGCTCCGCGCTGGTGAGGTCGGAATTGGCGGCGAGCAGGTCCAGAATCCTGCGTTCGATCGTGATGCTCAAGATTATCCCGTTTCGGCGACGACGGATGCAATCATCTTGCAGATGCGATATCACACCGAGACCAGTTTGCGAACCCTTCCCGTCCAAGGCGCGCTAGTATGGCGCAAACGATAATGGAGTGGAATCAATGCGCGTCGGTGTCCCCAAGGAAATCAAGAACCACGAATATCGCGTCGGCCTGACCCCGCCGTCGGTCGCCGAACTGGTCGCCGCCGGTCACGAGGTCGTCGTCGAGACGCAGGCCGGATCGGGCATCGATTTCGAGGACCAGGACTATGTCGACGCAGGCGCGACGATCCTGCCGACCGCCGCCGCGGTGTTCGCCGGCGCCGACATGATCGTGAAGGTCAAGGAGCCGCAGCCGAGCGAGATCGCGATGCTCGAGCCGCGCCACCTGCTGTTCACCTACCTCCACCTTGCCGCGGACAAGCCGCAAGCCGAGGGGCTGATGAAGTCCGGCGCGACCTGCATCGCGTATGAGACCGTCACCGACAATCGCCGCGGGCTGCCGTTGCTGAAGCCGATGTCCGAGGTCGCAGGCCGCATGTCGGTGCAGGTCGGCGCGCATTATCTCGAGAAGGAGCAGGGCGGACGCGGCGTGCTGCTCGGCGGCGTCCCCGGCGTTGCCCCCGCGAAGGTCGCGATCCTCGGCGGCGGCGTCTCGGGCGTCAACGCCGCGCAGATGGCGGTCGGCATGCGCGCCGACGTGACGATCTACGACATCTCGAACGATCGCCTTGCCGAACTCGACATGTTCTTTTCCAGCCAGATCAAGACCGCCTACGCCTCTAAGGCGGCGATCGCGGCGGCGGTGAAGAACGCGCATCTGGTGATCGGTGCGGTGCTGGTGCCGGGCGCCGCTGCGCCGAAGCTCGTCACGCGCGAGATGCTGAAGACGATGAAGCGCGGCTCGGTGCTGGTCGACATCGCGATCGACCAGGGCGGGTGCTTCGAGACCTCGCACGCCACGACGCACGAGAACCCGGTGTTCGAGGTCGACGGCGTGATCCACTACTGCGTCGCCAACATGCCGGGCGCGGTGGCGCGCACCTCGGCGTTCGCGCTCAACAACGCGACACTGCCGTTCGCGCTGAAGCTCGCCAACCTGGGTGCCGAAGCAGCGATGAAGGCCGACCCGCATCTCGCCAACGGGCTGAACGTCTACAAGGGCAAGATCGCGTACAAGGCGGTCGCGGATGATCTAGGTTTACCTTACGAAGCATGGGCCGGCTGATCGGGGAACGGATACGGAACACGGGTGTTGGACAGGGGAAAGGAATTTCCAATGTCCGACACCCCGAACCCCAAGTCCGAACCGTTCTCGAACGCCGAGAAGGACCCGGACGACTGGACCACCGGCGACGAGAAGATGACCGGTGCACAGGCGAGCTATCTCAAGACGCTGTCCGAGGAAGCGCATGAGGAATTCGACGAGACGCTGACCAAGGCGGATGCATCGAAGAAGATCGACGAACTGCAGTCGAAGACCGGTCGCGGGCAGTAAGCCCTTTATCCCGTCATCTTGGGTTGCCCCAGGGTGGCGGGATTATTTTTGGCTTGCGTTCGGCGTATCCTGCATAGCCAGAAACCGATCCAGCAATGCCAACCGAGTAGCGATCTCGCCCCGGTATGAAATGTTGGCTGGCGTCAACGCGAGCGCCTTTGCCCAATATGGCCGAGCCGTCGCGAACTCGCCCGCCCGCACATACGCCAGCCCCAGGAAGAACGGCGGAGCGGGATGCTTCGGTGCTAGCCGCATCGCTTGCTGGAATGCGAACAACGCGGGCGGCGAAACCTGATTGGCATCGTGCGCCGCGAGCGCGTTGGCGAGCCCCGTCCACATGACCACGCTCTTCGGAGCGATCCTGAGCCCGCCGAGCAGCACCTGCACAGCCGCGCGACGGTCGCCGATCCGCGTCATCGCGTCCGCCGCAACCAGATACGCCGCCGCGCCCGTATACCGCTCGAGCATCTGGTCGCGCAGTTCGAGCATCGCGCTGTCGTCCGGCGTCGCTGCAAGCCCGGGCGACACTTCATGGCCGGCAAGCCCTGGCTGCCCCTGCCACGCATACCCCGCCGCCCCGAGCATAAGCGCCGCGGCGACCATCGTCCACAGGACGCGGTTCACCTTCAATACTGCGAGCAGCGCAAACGCACCGGCTCCGATCGCGGCCACCCAGACGTACCCCATCAGCGTGTCCTCCGCCGGAAGCTCGACCGTGCGATCCAGCCGCCGACGCCAAGCAGCAGGATCGGCGTCAGCCACAACGGCCACGTCAGCCCCGACAGCGGCGGGTCGTACGTCACATAATCGCCGTAACGCGAAACCAGCCAGTCGCGGATCGACGCAGGCTTCTCTCCCCGCTCGATCCGCTCACGCACCAGCGCACGCATGTCCGCGGCCATGTCGGCATCGCTATCGGCGATCGACTGCCCTTGGCAAACGAGGCAGCGCAGCGTCTCCATCAGCGCGCGTGCGGAAGCTTCCTGCGCGGGGTCGGCAAGTTGCACGTTCGCGTAGCGAGCTGGCGGAGTGACCGGCTGGGCGAAGACCGGCGAGATGCATAGCAACAGCGCGGCAAAAACCTCCCCTCCCGCTCGCGGGAGGGGCCGGGGGAGGGCATGACGCGAACGTGCGCTTGATGCTGGAAGAGAAGCCCCTCCCCTAACCCCTCCCGCGAGCGGGAGGGGAACAGACAGCCGCCTCCTCACCGCGCGTCCTTCACGGCTTGCACGATCTCGGCGACATTCTCCGGCCGGATATCGCCGATGATCTGCTTCACGACGATCCCGCGGCCATCGATCACGAACGTCTCCGGCACCCCCGACGAGCCCAGCGCAAGTTGCACCTGGCTGGCCCGATCGCTGCCGATCCGCTCGTACGGATCGCCGTTGCGGCGCAGGAATCCTGCAATCGCCGGTGCGGTGTCGCGGATCGCAATCGCGTCGATCGGCACGCCCATCGCCTTCAACCGCATAAGCTGGGGCGCTTCGGCGATGCACGGGATGCACCAGCTCGCGAACACGTTGAGCAACCGCGGCTTGCCCTGCCGGAACGATGTGCTGCTCAAGCCCGGCTTGCCGGGGACCATCGTGGGCAACGCGAAGTCGGGGAGCGGTTTGCCGACCATCGCCGATCGCACCACCTTCTCCGCCGGCCGGAACAGCCCGCTCGCCACCACCGCAAACAGCAGCGCGAAGATCGCCAGCGGCGCCCAGAGTGCGAACCGCTTCATGCCCATTCCGCCCGTATCGCGGCCCGTCGCTCGCGCCGCACCCGGCCGAGCAGCGACAGCATACCGCCGAGCGCGATCAGCACGCCACCGAACCAGATCAGCGTCACGAACGGCTTCCACCAGAGGCGGAGCTGCCACCGCCCCTGCCCATCCGGCTGGCCGAGCACGGTATAGAGCTGGCCGTCGAGCACCGTGAGGATGGCGGACTCGTTCGTGCTTGTCGGCGGGTTGGCGAAGAAGCGGAGTTGCGGGCGCAGGATGCTCTCGCTGCCGCCCCGCGTCGCGGTCAGGCGTGCTTCGAGGGCCGACCAGTTCTCGCCGATCACCGGCGATATTCCATCGAGCGTCACGGTGTACGGCCCGACCCGCGCCGGCTCGCCCGCGCGCACCGCGACCAGCGTTTCCTTGGTGAAGGCGCTGTCAGACGCCATCCCGGCGAGGCTGACCGCGATGCCGAGGTGCGCGATGACCATACCGTAGGTGAACAGCGGCGTTCGCCTGAGATTGCGCTTCCACAAGGGCGCCACGCTGGCGACAGCGAGCCCGGCCGCAAGCGACAACCCGGCCCAGGGGAGCACGCCCGGCCAGACGAACAGGAGTGCGATCGCCGCCACCAGCGTCGCGCCGATCGGCAACATCACGCGGCGAAGCACCGCCTTCGCATCGTCGCGGCGCCAGCGGAGCAGTGGTCCGACCGCCATCACCGCCACCAGCAGCAACGCGATCGGCCCCGCCGCCTTGTTGAAGAACGGCGGACCGACCGACAGCTGCACGCCGAAGCTCGCGGCGACGATCGGGTACAGTGTGCCGATCAGGACGATGCCGAGGATCACCGACAGCAGCAGATTGTTCGCGACCAGCCCGCCCTCGCGACTGACCGGATCGAAGGTCGTGCCAGCGCGGACGGTACCGATCCGCGCGGCGAACAGCGCGAGCGCACCGCCGATATAGATCGCGAGCAACGCCAGGATGAACGCGCCCCGCTCCGGGTCGACCGCGAAGGCATGGACGCTCGTCAGGATGCCCGAGCGCACCAGAAAGGTGCCGATCATCGACATCGAGAATGCGACGACCGCCAGCATGATCGTCCAGGCTCGCAGGCCGTCGCGCGTCGCGAGCACGGTCACCGAATGGAGCAGTGCGGTGGCGGCGAGCCACGGCATCAGCGAGGCGTTCTCGACCGGGTCCCAGAACCACCAGCCGCCCCAGCCGAGCTCGTAATACGCCCAGTACGAGCCCGCGGTGATGCCGAGCGTCAGGAATATCCACGCGACCAGAACCCAGGGGCGCATCGCTTTCGCAAACGCCGGCCCGACGTCGCGGGTGACCAGCGCGCCGACCGCGAACGAGAACGCGACCGAGAGGCCGACATAGCCGGTGTAGAGCGTCGGCGGGTGGAACGCCAAGCCGGGGTCCTGCAACAGCGGGTTGAGCCCGAGGCCGTCGGCGGCGGCGGGGTTCAACCGCGCGAACGGGTTCGAGGAGAACAGCAGGAACGCGTAGAAGCCGAGTGCGATCGTCGCCTGTGCGCCGAGCGTCGCGGTGAGCGTGCGTTCGGGCAGCGAGCGTTCGAAGATCGCCACCGCGCCGCCGGCCAGCCCGAGGATCGTCACCCAGAGCAGCATCGAGCCTTCGTGATTCCCCCAGGCGCCGGCGAACTTATAGAGCCAGGGCTTGGCGGAATGGCTGTTCTCGACGACGAGCTTCACGGACATGTCGGAGTCGAGGAAGAGTTCGATCAGCAGCGCCATCGCGAGCACTGCGAGCAGTCCCTGGACGATCGCCACCGGCCGGACCGCCGCCGCGACGTCGTCACGCCGGCGTGCGATGCCGATCGCTGCCATCACGAGCTGCAACGCCGCGAGCGCACCCGCGAACCAGAGCGCGGCGAGGCCTGCCTCGGCGATCATTGCTTGGCGTCCGGTTCGAGCGTCTTGGTCTCGTGCATCTTGCCGGCCATCTCCGGCGGCATGTACTTTTCGTCGTGCTTGGCGAGCAGGTTCGACGCGACGAAGCTGCCATTGGGCTGGAACTGGCCCTCGGCGACGACGCCCGATTTCTCGCGGAACAGGTCCGGGACGATGCCGGCGAAGACGACGGGGGTGGTTGCCTGCCCGTCGGTGACGGTGAAATGTACGGTGATGCCGTCGGATGCGCGTTTGACCGAGCCGCCCTCAACCATCCCACCGAGCCGCACCGCGCGTCCGAGCGGGAGGCCGTCGCGGCGAACGTCGGAGGGCGCGTAGAAGAACGCGGCCTGGTCCTTCAGCGCCGACAGCGCGAGGAGCCCGGCGACGACGACCGCACCGAGTGCCAGCAGCGCCAGTGTCAGGCGTTGATGTTTGGCCTTCACTTTTCGGCCTTCCGCATCGCGAGATAGCTCAGCAGCGCGATGATGGCGCCGCCGCCCAGCGTCACGGCATAAGCAGCAGTCACGAACGGCCAGGGATTCATGATCTCGCCATTCTGCGCATACGCGCTTCGGTCTTCGTGATCGCCAGCATCGTCCGCATCCGCATCAGCACGATTCCGGCGAACGCGAACGTGAACCCGGCCAGCATGATCGGCAGCGGCCACAGGATCGAACTCGCGATCGTCGACTGCGTCAGACCGATGCTCGGCCCCTGGTGCAGCGTATTCCACCACACCACCGAATAGCGGATGATCGGCAGCAGCACCGACCCGGCAATCCCGTACAGCGCCGGCACGCGCCCATCGCCGCCACGATCCGCATCGGCCTTCGCGAGCGCCATATAGCCGAGATAGACGAAGAACAGCAGCAGCATCGAGGTCAGCCGGCCATCCCATTGCCACCACGTTCCCCAGGTCGGCCGTCCCCAGATCGAGCCGGTCATGAGACATAGCGCCGCGAACACCGCACCCGGCAGCGCGATCGCACGCGCCGCGACGCTGGCCAGCGGGTGGCGCCAGACGAGGAACATGATGCTGGAGATCGCGATCCCGCTCCACCCGCCCATGCCGAGCCAGGCGGCGGGGACGTGGATGTAGAGGATGCGGACGGTCTCGCCCTGGAGGTAATCGGGCGGGGTCTGGGTTAGGCCCGCCCAGCAGCCCAGCACGATGAATGCAACGCCAAGCCAGAAGAGCGCCGGCGTCAACGGCTTGGCGATCTTCAGGAAGCGCGCGGGATTTGCGAAGGCGTGTAGGGTGGCCACTGCGGACAGCCATTATGGCAACATCGCGAGGCTGTCACCTCGGACTTCGGCCCTTCTCCCCGCCGGGGAGAGGGAGGCGCCTCCCCCGTACGCCGTCATCCTGACGAAAGTCAGGATCCAGGGCCACAGAGGGCGACGCTTAGTTACTCTGGATCCTGACTTTCGTCAGGATGACGGGAGTAATCGGAGCGCCCGCCCTCAACACGAGCGAAGACCGCTTGGATTCAGCGGCCGATCAGGCGCTTTGCGATGCTGTCCGCGACATCCGACGATGGCTCGCCCGAGCGGTCGCTTTCGTCCCAGACCTGAATAAGCCGCTCGGGGATCCGCGCGATCCGCGCCTTCACCTCGGCCTCATCGCCCTGCCCGAGATACTCGAGCCCAACGTTGATGATCCCGCCCGCGTTGATGACGTAGTCCGGCGCATACAGGATACCGCGTGCATGAAGCCGCGCGCCATCCTCGCGAACGCTCAGCTGGTTGTTCGCGCCACCCGCGACGACCTTCGCCTTCAAGGAAGCGATCGACATCTCGGTCAGGATCGCACCCAGCGCGTTCGGGCTGAAGATATCCGCCTCGGTCGTCAGGATCGCCTCGGCCGCCACTGCGGTCGCGCCGAGTTCGCCAGCCAGCTTCTGCGCCCGGCCCTCGTCGACATCCGCCAGCGTCAGCACCGCGCCGTCCTTCGCGAGCAACCGCGCAAGACCGCCGCCGACCGAACCGACACCCTGGATCGCGACGCGCACGCCCTTCATGTCGGTCGCGCCGAGGCCACGCTGTGCCGCCGCCTTCACGCCGAGATAGATGCCGAGCGCGGTGTACGGCCCCGGATCGCCACCGGCAGCGCCGCTCGCGACCGGCAGGCCGGAGACGTAGCGCGTCTGCGTAGCGATCACCTTCATCCGCTCTTCGGACATGCCGACGTCTTCCGCCGTCACATAGCGCCCGCCGAGCGAGTCGACCGCGCGGCCGAACGCCTCAAGTTGTGCCGTCGTGATGACGTCGCCGGGCTTGGCTGCGAGGACCACGCCCTTGCCGCCGCCAAGCTCTAGGCCGGCCATCGCATTCTTGAAGCTCATGCCGCGCGACAGGCGCAGCGCGTCGGTCACCGCACGCCCGTTATCGGCATAATGCCAGAACCGCGTGCCGCCAGCCGCCGGCCCGAGCTTGGTCGAGTGCAGCGCAATTACCGCGCGCAGGCCCGATTCGGGATCGGTGAAGGCGTGTACGCCCTCGTGGTCGTCGAAATCGGGAAGGTCCCAAACCGCTGTCATCGCCGGCTCCTGAAGAGGAATAAAATTACCGGGACGCGAAATATTATTTTCCGACCGGTTTTACCAGCCCAAAGCGCCCGCATTGCGGGGGCTTACGAAAATAAGGGAAAATGGGGCGACCGACGGGACTTGAACCCGCAACATCCGGCATCACAAGCCGACGCTCTAACCAATTGAACTACGACCGCCGCGTAGGCATCGCCCCCTAGCGGGGGTCGCCGGGCGGCGTCAACCGTCGACTTGCCAAAAAGACGTCAAAAACGTCCTTCGATGGCGAGCCGGTAGCCGTTCGGCCCGCGCACGAAGCCAGCTTGTTCCAGCTTTTGCACCGCCAGCGGGTCGGACGGTCGCAGCGACAATTCGGCGCGGTAGGTCCCTGCCCCTTCGATCCTGAGCGCGATGCTCTCGGTCCCGGCCTGGCTAGCCAGCGGCAACAGCAGTGCCGTGCCGTCGCAGCGCGCGGTGCCGCTCACAGACTGCGGCAACGTGATCCCGCCGACATCGCCCGCCAGCGTCGCGCGGACCCGACCCTCGGCAGCCTCGCACTGGCCGTCGCGGAACCGAACCGAGACGTCGTCGAGATCGAGCGAGGCAACGGGCACTGGCGCAAACAGCCGCCCCGTCGCGACGGTCGCGGTCATGTGGTCGACCCCGAAGCTATGGCGGCTGACGCTCGCCGATCCGCGCAATGGTCTGGCGGACACCGAATCGGGCCCGGCGAAGGCGATCGTCGCGCGGCCGACCAGCAGCGGCAGCGGCGACAACCGGGCGCGCAGGTCGCCGAGCGCGAGATCGCCGAACCGCGCCTCGGTCAGCGTCGCGCCCCAGATCGTCCCCGACACGCGCCGCGCGACCAGCCCCTCGTCGCCGACCCCGACCCAGCCGAGCACCGCGCGCATCGGCAGGAAGACGATCAGCGCGATCAGCAGCATCCCACCGAACAGCGCGGCGGGTCCGGTGCGCAAACGGATCCGCCTCATGCCGCGCGCGCCTTCAACGTGAGCGCGACGCCGACGGTCTTGTCGCCCTTGTCGGTCATCGCCACCGAATCGACGAGGATACCGAGCCGTTCGAGCCGCGCGAGCCAAGCGGTCAGCGCCGCCGGTCGCGCCGACTGGATACCCACACGCACCCGGTTCGCGCCGTCCTGATCGAGTGACGCGAGCGCGAAGCCGGCTTGGTCAGCCTCGGCGCGGACCGTGTCCGCCAGCGTGCCCGTCAGCGGCCTTGCCCGGTCACGCTGGATATCGCGCAACGTCGCGACCTGCGCGCGCGTTTCGCCCAGCCGCGTTACGGCGCTGGCGTGGCGTTCGCGCGCGCTCGACAACCCGTCACCGATCGGTCGGATGATCAGCGCCCACAGCAAGGTCAGCACCGCGAGCGCGGCCATTACGAGCAATAGGCGACGTTCTCGGAGCGAGCGGCCTTCGAACCACGTCTTCAAGCCGGTCATCGTCCGCTCCCCGGGCTGATCGTGAGTTCACCCGTCACACGACCGGCGGCGGCCTGGAATACGCCCGCGCGGACGGTGAAGCCCGCTGCTTCGAGCGCACGCTTGAGGTCGGTCGCGAGCGCCTCACGTTCGACCGCGACCGACAGTCGCAGGTCGCCGTTCGCCTGGAAATCGAGCCCGGTGACTTCGGTCCCCGGCGTGGCACGGATCGCAGCGAACGCGGCAGCGGTCGTGTTGGTGAAGCCGAGCCCCGGCCCGCGTACGCGCGACAGCCGTTCGTCGAGCTGTCGGCTGGCATCGACCACGGTCTCGCCGCGCGGCAGGCCGGTCACCGCGACCGTGTCGGCCTCAGCCTCCAACGCATCCGCGCCAAAGCTGTACTTGGCGATGCGGACGAGCGAGATCGCGAGCGTCACCGCGAGGATCGTCAGCGACAACAGCGCAAGCCGTCGGATCAGCCCCCAGTCTATCGCGAACCTGCGCCGCCGTGCGAACGGCCCTTGGCGCAGGTCGAGCGGCGGCGACGCGGCGGCGGCAACGATAGCCGCCTCCAGCGTGACGCGGTCGATCGTGGTGGGCGCGGCGCCGCCGGTTACGAGCTCCGTCAGCCGCGCCTCGTCGGCGAAGCCGCTCGACGTACCACGAACGACGCCGCTGCCGGCCAGCTCCGCCCTCGCATAACCCTCGTCGGGGCGCGGAAGGAGCATCGGTGCGGGGATCAGCGCGACCGGATCGACACCCGCCTCGGCGAGCATCAGCAGCCAGTCGCGCATCGTCGCGACGCCGACCACGCCGATCGGACGGTCACTCGCGCCTTCGTCACCTACCGCGACATGCAGTTCGACAAGCGGCGACGCGCTCGCCTCGCTGGCGAGAATACGCGCGGCCGCCGTCGCCTGCGCTGCCGAACGCGACGGCAGTTCCGCCCAGTGCAGCGTCACCGCATCCGCCGGTGCTACCGCGATCGTCTCGTCGTCGATCGTATCGGGGATACCCTCCCCCTCGTCGACCACGCGCGCATCCGCGACGCGCATCCAGCGATATCCGGTCTCGCCGGCGGGAAGGAACAGCAAAGTCGTCATGATGGCTCGCCCCATTGCCGCGATACGAGCTGCGCGGGAAGCCGGTTCGCGTCGATCAGCGCACGTTCCTGCATTTGTGTCGTGCCGAGCGTCACGTCGATATCCAGCGTGAACCATTTCGACAGCACCGTCGCGACCGCTCCTGGTGCCAGCGTGGCAGCGCCCTGCAATGCCGCGGCCTTGGTGATTTCGCCGACGTCGCCATAGCCTTGCGGCGGACGGCGGAGCAGCAACTGCTGCGCGCTGCCGACCGAAAGCGTATCGGGAAACAGCATCGCGAACAGCGGTGCTTGTTCGGGCGACAACGTGTTGACGTTGATCGGCGAGGGCTTGGCGATTGGCAGCGTGCAGATCCAGGGTCGGAGGGTCGTATAGATTGCAGGCGTCATGCCGGCGACCGCGCGGAGCTCGCTCGGGTCCGTCATCAGCGTGCCGGCGGTGCGGTACGGCGTCTCGCGGCCGAGATACGCGCCGTCCTCCGCGCCCATCGCCTGCTGGTCCTGATCGCTGTCGATCCAGTCCGCGGTGCCCGATGCGACCTGTTCGGCGACCTGCGTCGGGACGCTCAACAACCGCATCAGCCGGACGAATTGCGGGCGGATCTCGGGGTTGGTGACATACACGCCGGGCGTGGTCGCTTGCGTGACGAGCGCGTTGAGATTGAAGCAATTGCCGCCGTCGCGCACGCGGGCGGTCGCGAAGCCACCGGGGACCGGCAGGCCGAACGGCGTGTTGCTCCAGTTGCCGGCGAGCGTGACCCGCTTGGGGCTCTGGCCGAGCAGGTTGGAGACGCGGGTCAGCGCCATCGTCTCGGCGGCGAACGCGTAGGCGCGCGCCTGTTCGCCGGTCGCGGCGTTGCCCGCGAGCCGGGTCGACAGGCGCAGTTTCTCCAGCGCCGCGCCTGCCATGACGGCGATGATCGCGACGAGCATCAGCACGGTAAGCAGCGCTGCCCCCCGTTCTGGCCCCCGTTCCGACCCGCGGTCAGGTCCGCGCACCGGGCGTCTCCTTCGACGGCGTGCCGGGCGGCGGCGTGGTCGACGGGCCCGTTCCTTCAGCCGGTGTGGGGACATATCCCGTCCCTACGAGGAACATCTGGCGGAACTGCGTGCCGTCGTCACGCTGGACGGTGAGTTCCATCGCATCGGGTAACGGCCTGCCACTGGCGCCATCCCAGCGATCGCTCCACGCGCCGGCGATCCGGTAGCGCAACGCGGCCTGGCGGACGTGGGTGAGCAGTGCGGCGGGGGGCAGACCCTGCGCGCCATCGATCATCGGGTAGGCGATCCGCTGGAGCGTGCCGGCATCGACGCGGTAGGCGACCTTCTGCGTGCTCGGCCGTGCTGCACCGTCGATGTTGCTCCAGCCGGCGCGGACGAGCCGCAGCATCGGCGTGACACCCGACCCGCTCTCGCCGACGAACGCGGGAACGGTGGTGCCGGCTTTGTCGCGCGTCGACCGGTTCGAGGCCTGGGCGAGGTCGGCGGACAGGATCGACATCGTTCGGGTGAGCGCGCTGATATCGTCGAGCTTGGCGCCGGTGCTGCTTTGCGCCTTCACGCTGAACGACAGGATGGCCACGCCGGCGGCGGCGATCATGCCGAAGATCATGAGCGATACCATGACCTCGATCAGTGTGAAGCCGGCTTCTCCGCTTGATCGCGTCATGTCGCCGACCGTGGCGCAGGGCGGACCATCGTCAACCGACCGAGTTGCGTGCCGGTGCGATCGGCGACCGCTACGTCGATGCGCAGGACGCTGGAGCCGCCGAGCGCGCTGACCTGCCGGGTCCAGGTCCACACCTGCCCGCCGTTCGTCTCGGCGCCGGTGACGCGGCCCGCGGTCGGCGGTTGCGCGCTGGTGACCGCGTCGATCGCGACGTTGCGCGCGACCATCTGCGCGACGAGCGTTTCGTCGAGGATCGACGCGCCGCGGATCGTCGCGCTTTCCAGGCGCACGAGCGCCATCGCCGCGAGGCTGAACACTGCCAGCGCCACCATGATTTCAATGAGGGTAAAGCCGCGCTCAGCCCGCATCGGCTCGCACGCTGCCGTCGGCGTCGATGTGGACCGTCGCCGCCACCCCGCCGCGGTCGAGGCGAATTTCAGCGGGGCGATCGACGAGGCCGGTAGGATCGAACGTCACCCGCATGCGACCGCTGGTATCGCCGATGCTGGCCTTGGTCCCGTCGTTCCAGCGTTCGACGCGCATTGGCTTCTCGGCGATCGGCGTCCAGCCACCCGCCATGCGACGGTCGAAGCCATAGCCACCGCCGGTGACCCAGACGCTGACCGGGCGTGCCTCGACGATCGCAGAATCATGCGCGGCGCGGGTGCGCAGGGCAAAGCGCGTCGCTTCGTCGAGCACGCGGCCGCGCGGGTCCGGCATGACAAGCACGGCGACAGCGGATGCGAGGCCGATAATCGTGACAACGACCATCAGCTCGACCAGCGTAAAGCCGCGTTCCCCCGGCTGCGCGTTACTGCCAGCTGCCGATATCGGCATCGATCCCCTCGCCGCCTTCCTTGCCGTCCGCGCCGAAGGTCCAGACGTCGGCCTCACCGTGTGCGCCGGGCGAAGCATAGAGATACGGGCGACCCCAGGGATCGTTCGGCAGCTTCTTCAGATACCCGCCACGCTGATACCGCGAGGGATCGGTCAGCCCCGCGGGTGCGGTGACGAGTGCGTTCAGCCCCTGCGTGGTGTTGGGGAAGGTCATGTTCTGGAGCTTGTAGAGTTCCAGTCCGCCCTCGATCTGGGCGATGTCGGCCTTCGCCTTCTGGATCCGCGCGGTGTCGCCCGAGGGCAGCACGTTGAGTGCGACGATCGTTGCAAGCAGGCCGATGATGACGATCACCACCATCAACTCGACGAGGGTGAAGCCGGCCTCACGACGCTTCTTCTTATCTTGGGGACGCATGTACAACCTCATTGTCCGGCCAGCGTGTTGAGCTGGAGGATCGGGAGCAGGATGGATAGCACGATCGTCGCGACGATGCCGCCCATCACGACGATGATCAGCGGTTCGAGCAACGACAGCGCGGTGGCGGTGAAGCGGTCGAACTCGCGTTCGAGATAGTCCGCCGCGCGCTCGAGCATCTCGTCGAGCCGACCTGCTGCCTCACCAGATGCCGCGAGATAGGTCAGCAGCGGGGGAAAGACGCCTGCGCGGCGCATCGCGGCGGAGAGCGAGCCACCGCCGCGGATCGCGTCGACGATCTGGTCCGAGGCCTGGCGGAGGCGGCGGTTGTGGATCGTGCTGGCGGTAAGGTTGAGGCCGTCGAGCAACGGCAGGCGGCTCGCGACCATCGTGCCGAGCGTGCGCGCCATCCTTGCCGCGTGGAGGTCTCGAATCAGGCGGCCGAGTAGCGGAATGCGGAGCAGCCAGCCGTCGAACGCGAGCCGGATCGTCGGGTCCTTGAGCGCCTGCCATCCCGCCAGACCGCCGCCCACGACGATCAACAGCATAACCCACCAGTATCCGACGAGGAACGCGGAGAACGCCATCACCATCCGCGTCAGCAGCGGCAATTGCTGGCCGACTGTGTCGAATTGCTCGACGACCTGCGGGACGACGAACATCATCAGTGCCGTGACGACGCCGAACGCTACAAGTGCGAGGATCGACGGGTAGGCGAGCGCGGTGATGAGCTTGCCGCGGATTTCGGCCTGGCGTTCGAGCAGAGCGGCGAGGCGGTCGAGAATGGTCGGGAGCGAGCCCGAACTTTCGCCTGCCGAGACCATTGCGCGGTAGAGCGGCGGGAAGCTTTTCGGCTCTCGCGCCATCGCGTCCGCGAGGCGGCGGCCTTCGACGACACCGGCATGGACGTGCTGGACTATTGTTCGGACGCTGTCCTGTTCGGTTTGCCGCGTAATCGTGCGGAGCGATTCCTCCAGCGGGGAGACGCGGTTGAGCGTGGCAAGCTGGCGAGTGAAGAGGGTGAGGTTCTTGCCCGACATCTTCGGCGTGCCGAGCTGGAGGCCAAACAACGGGCGGCCTTTGGTTGCCTGCGGGGGGGCGCCGGGGGTGATCTTCACGACATAGAATTTACGCGCGTCGAGCGCGGCGCGCGCGACGTCGATGTCGGCCGCGGCGACGTGGCCGCGACGTTCCGCACCCTTGGTGTCGATCGCGATATAGTCGAAATCCGCCATCATCCTCCCCTGCAAGGGGAGGGGGACCGCCGCGTAGCGGTGGTGGAGGGGGCGTGCCGCGAACGTTCCAGCTGTGGGGATCGTGCGCACGAAGCCGTGGCGAATGATGTCAGGTGGCGCGCGCGCGGTGCCCCCCCTCCACCAGCTTCGCTGGTCCCCCTCCCCGTTCCGGGGAGGATTTTCTGGGCGTTACGCATTTTCCACGACTTCGGTTGTGTCGCGGCGGGATACTCGGACGGCTTCTTCGGCCGTTGTCTGGCCGGACAGGACGAGGTCGCGAGCGGACTGGGCGAGGTTCGGAGACTTCGCAAACGCGTGTGCGGTTATCTCGGATTCGTGGCCGTCGGTGTTGATCAGGCGGCGGATGGTGTCGTCGATGCGAACGGCTTCGAACACGCC
Source organism: Sphingomonas sp. PP-CC-3A-396 (assembly GCF_004343105.1). Classification (NCBI taxonomy): domain Bacteria; kingdom Pseudomonadati; phylum Pseudomonadota; class Alphaproteobacteria; order Sphingomonadales; family Sphingomonadaceae; genus Sphingomonas; species Sphingomonas sp. PP-CC-3A-396. The sequence goes on from NZ_SLYF01000004.1 coordinate 270,082, forward strand.
GATGCGCCCCTTGTAGCCGGTCTGGTTGCAGTCTTCGCAGCCTTGCGCGACGTAGACGATCGCCTCGGGGGCGATGCCGAGCAACGGGGCAACCGTGTCCGAGGCTGGCACGGCCTTGCGGCAGGTCGGGCAGAGGCGGCGGACCAGGCGCTGGGCGATCACCGCCCGCAACGTCGAGGCGAGCAGGAAGCTCTCGACCTTCATGTCGCGCATGCGGGTGATCGCGCCGATCGCGTCGTTGGTGTGGACCGTCGACAGCACGAGATGGCCGGTGAGCGACGCCTGCACCGCAATCTCGGCGGTCTCGCGGTCGCGGATTTCGCCGACCATGACGACATCGGGATCCTGGCGGAGGATCGCACGCAGGCCCGCGGCGAAGGTCAGGCCGACCTTCGGGTTCACCTGGGTCTGGCCGACGCCATCGACCGCATACTCGACCGGATCCTCGACGGTCAGGATGTTGCGACTGCCGTCGTTGAGCAAGCGCAGCGCGGCGTAGAGCGAGGTGGTCTTGCCCGAACCGGTCGGGCCGGTGACGAGGATGATGCCGTTGGGTTCGCTCAGCGCTTCGTTGAGCAGCGCGAACAAGGCGGGCGGCAGGCCGAGCGCTTCGAGGTCGATCCCGGCGTTTTCCTTATCGAGGATACGCAGCACCACGCGTTCACCTGCCCGAGACGGCAGCGTCGAGACGCGGACGTCTAGCAGCTTGCCGCCAAGCGTCAGCCCCATGCGGCCGTCCTGCGGCACGCGGCGCTCGGCAATGTCGAGGCGGGCCATCACCTTGATGCGGCTGACCACCACCGGCGCGACGTTGGGCGGCATCCGCAGCGTCTCGCGCAGCACGCCGTCGATCCGCATCCGGACGACGAGGCCGGTCTCGTACGGCTCGATATGGATGTCCGACACACCGTTGCGTGCGGCGTCGGCGATGATGCCGTTAATGAGGCGGATCGCCGGCGCGTCGTCGGCGGTGTCGAGCAGATCCTCCGCGGTCGGCATGTCACCCGCGAGCAGGTCGAGTTCGTCGCCCATCCCGACCGCGGCGAGTGCGTTGGCCTGGCCGTCCATTGCGTAGACGTTCGACAGCAGACGGTCGAAAGCGACCTGTTCGACGAAGGTCACGTCGAACGGCCGCGCAAGGTAGCGGCGCAGTTCGAGCAGGACTTTCGGGTCAGCGCCAGCGCGCATCGCGATCGTGAGGTGCGAGTCGGTGTCGGTGTGGTCGACGACGACGCCGAACTTTCGGGCGAAGGCGTAGGGGATGGTGATCTGGGGCAGGTCGGTCGATGATAACGCTTCACTGCTCCCCTCCCGTTCGCGGGAGGGGTCGGGGGAGGGAATGACATAGCCCTCGATCGCTTCGTCCGTGAGTAAGGCGGCCCCTCCCCCGCCACCTCCCGCAAGCGGGAGGGGGGAAGGAAGAGCGTCGATCTCATGGCCTTCGCGGATAATCATTTCTTCGGCCGGACGACCATCGTCGAGGTGCGGACCGGCACCGCGATGCGCGGATCCTCGATGCTACCGGGGATCGGGCCAGACGGAATCGGCGGCGCGGCGCCCATATAGTCGCGGACAAGCTGGTCGATCGATGGCTCCGCGCCGGGCTCCTGCAAGCCCTGTTGCAACCGGACATAGCCGTAGCGCTGCTCGGTCAGCTTGCGGCTGTCCTCCGCGGTGCGCAGGATGGTCGGGCGGATGAATATCATCAGATTGGTCTTCGATCGCTGTTTCGCCTTCGACGTGAACAGATGGCCGAGCACGGGGATGTCGCCGAGCAGCGGGATCTTCTCGATCGTGCGGCGCTCGTTGTCGTCGAGCAGGCCGCTGATCACCGCGATCTGGCCGTCGTCGACGGTGCGGACGGTCTCGACCTCGCGCTTGTTGAGGATCAGGTCGCTGTTGTCGCTCGATACCGGGCCGGCGATCGAGCTGACCTCCAGGCGCAGGTTCAATTTCACCGTCCCCGACGAGTTTACCTGTGGCCGAACGGTCAGCTCGATGCCGACATTCTGGCGCTGCGTAGTCCGGAACGCGTTGTCGAAATTCGTAGAGAGCGCCTGCCCCGTGGTGATCGGGATCTCCTGGCCGACGAGGCTGTGCGCCTCCTGGTTGTCGAGCGTGACGAGGTGCGGGACCTGGAGCAGATTGGAGGTGGTGTCGCTCTTCACCGCGTTGATGATCGCGCCGAAGAAGGTGCTGCCGATCTTGCCGCCGAACCCGCCGAACCCGCCGGTCGCGGCCAGGATCGACGAGATCGCCGACTGTTGCAGCGTGTTCGCCGCGTCGCTGGTGGTGTTGGTGGTCGTCGTGCTGCCGTCGGTATTGACCGTCGTGGTGCTCGACGTGTTAAGCTGCGTCGCGCCGATCGCGCCGGCGATCTGCAGGATGTTTGGCGCAGAGTTCGAGAAGGTCGAGGCGCCGAACGCGCCGCCGCTGGGATCACCGACGATGAACTGCGCACCGAGCGTGCGCGCGGTCGTGTCAGAGACTTCGGCGACGATCGCCTCGACAAGGACCTGTTCGCGGCGCGTGTCGAGCTGGCGGACGACGTCGTTGAGCTGGCGCTGGATCTCTGCGGGCGCGGCGATGACGATCGCGTTGGCACCGGCGAAACGCGTCACCACCGCAGCGGTCTTGCCGCCGGCGGCGGTGATCGCGGGCTGGCCGGAGCCTGCTGAGCCGCCGGACGTCGGTACCGACTGGTTGACCTGTGGCTGCACGATGTTCGACTGGCCGCCGGACGCGCCGTTGGTGCTGCTCGATCCGAAGTTGGAGCGGGAAAGCGCGGTTTGGACGGGCTGGGTCGGGGTCTGGCCAACGAGTTCCTGCAACACCGGCAACAGCTGCTCGGCATCCGCGTTTTCGAGGAACACGACTTTGATCTCGGTGCCGTTACGCGCCTTCTGATCGAGGTCGACCGCGACCTGCGCAAGACGGGCGACGGTGGTCGGATCGCCGCGGAGCGCGACCGCATTCGAGCCCTCGACGGCGACGACCGAGGCGCTCGGCCCAGTGGCGGCAGCACCGCCCTGCCCGCCGCCGGTGCCGGTCCCGATCAGGCCCTGGAGTGCGGTCGCGATCTCCTTGGCGCTGGCGTTCTTGAGCGCGACGACGCGGGTGGACGAGGTGTCGGTGTCGATCCGGCGAAGGACTTCGCGGATGCGGCGGATGTTGTCGGCGAAATCGACGACGACGAGGCTGTTGCCCCCGCGGTTCGCGCTGACCGAGCCTTGCGCGCTGACTAGGGGGCGGACGGTTTCGACCGCAGACTGCGCGTCGATCGCGCGGAGGCGAACGATTTCGGTCACGTAGCTGTTGCGCGCGGCCCCGGCGACCCCGATCCGGCTGGGTTGCGACGCGGCGTTGTCGAGCGGTTGGACGCGGAAGGCGCCATTCGAGGTCGGCACTGCGACGAGTCCGTTGGCGCGAAGCGTCGAGAGGAAGACCTCGAAATACTCGGAGCGCGACAGCGGGCGATCGGTCACTACCGTCACCTTGCCGGCGACGCGGTTGTCGATGATGAACGTTCGCCCGGTAACCTTGGCGGCATCGGCGATGAACGCGCGGATATCGGCATCGCGAACGTTCAGCGTAGTCTGCGCATGCGCGCTAGCCACGAGGACCAAGGCCACGACAGGTCCGAGAAGAAGCTTTTTCATTGAGGAGGCGCAATCGTGATGGCGAGCGACAGAGTATCCTGTCCGCGCTCTACAGTGATGGGGACGTTGCCGCCGCCCGCGAAATCCTTGGTGATCCGGTCAAGATCGCCAGGCCCAGTGACAGGTCGTCCGCCGATCGACGTGAGCACGTCGCCGTCTTTCAGCCCGGCCGCGCGAAACGCTGCACCGGACCCTTGCGACCGGAGCGTCAGCCCGCTGATCCGACCACCATCGATCCTCGGGATGAAGCCAATCTCGGTCCGCAATTGTGCGATCGGGATCCCGGCAGCATCGGACGACGCGCCGGCCGAAGTGGCGCCCGGCACGACCGGCGCTACCGCACCCGACTGATCGAGAAAGAGATCCTCGTCGACACCACCCCGATCGATTGTGACGTGATCGAACGCGACCGCCTTCAGGCGAACGCCCGGCTGGATTTCATCGCCGATCGCAACGCTCTGCTGAACGCCGTCAGGACCGGCGATGATCGCCGAACTGCGACCCATCGCCTCGTCCATGCGCGTGCCGAACAGGGTGAGCTGGAGCGACGTTACCGTCGCCGGGGCTCCGGGCGCACCGCCGAGACGGAAGAACGGATCGAAGCCGCGCAAGATGTCGGCGGGCGAGCCGACTACCATCGGCGCGGCCGGGCGCCAGTCGCCGAGCGGCGTGATCGGCGTCACGATGGTCCAGGCCAGCCGAGCGCATTGGACCGCAAGCCCCGCCAGCAGCGCAAGCTCGACGACACTATAGACATTCACGACCGGCATACGCCGCAAGATACGGCGCGCCCTCGCGTCCAGCTTCAATCGCATGCGCGACCCACCCCAATTTCCCGCATCTCGCCGCGTAGGCATGCCATGTTACAATTCCGCGTCAATGGCTTGTGCGTTAAACATACGAAATCTGATGCCGGCCATGCGCGTTACAGCTGGGGTAGCGCATTACGCCCCCGATGGGCAGAAGACGCAGATGTCCGATCCTCTTCCGTCCAGTGGCTGCGGCCTGCCCCCCGAACCGGTCCTCGCCCGACTGTCCGCGCCCGGCGTGCAACGCGTGCCGAGCGCAAAGCTCGATTTGTTCGTACGGCGCGACTTCCTGCCGCCCGAATTGTGCACGGCGTTGATCGAGCGGATCGATGCGGTGCGGCGTCCGTCGACGATCTCCGATTCGAACGGTGACGCGAGTTATCGGACGAGCGAGACGGGCGATCTGTCGGCGGACGATCCGGTCGTGATCGACGTCGAGGCTCGGATCGCGGCGCTGACCGGGCTCGACCCGGTGCACGGCGAGCCGTTGCAGGGACAGCGCTATGCGGTCGGGCAGGAGTTCAAAGGGCACACCGACTATTTTGAGCCGAACGGCGTCGACTATCATCGCTATTGCGGCGTGGCCGGCAACCGGACGTGGACCGTCATGATCTATCTCAACCAGCCCGAGGCGGGTGGCGCGACGCGGTTCAAGGTGGTCGACAAGATCATCCAGCCGGAGACGGGCAAGCTGCTCGCGTGGAACAACCGACGTGCGGACGGGAGCTTGAATGCGGCGACGCTGCATCATGGGATGAAGGTGCGCGCGGGGGTCAAATACGTGATCACCAAATGGTTTCGGGAGAAGGCTTGGGGGTGAACGCTGAAGTCGGCGAGCCTGATGAACTCATACCACCCCGCGAAGGCCGGGGCCCAATTGGGGGACGGCGATAATGAGGCACATCGCTCCATTACGTCCACCTTGCCAATTGGGCCCCGGCCTTCGCCGGGGTGGTGGCATGCAGGGGTATTTTGGCCCTTAAAACTGCACGCTCGCCCCCAGTGTGAACACCCGGCCGAGCTTGTAGCGGTTGATGTCGACTTCGGCACCGTTCGAGAAGGTCTGGTACTCGCGGTAGCCCGTCCCCGTCAGGTTGCGCGCTTCGAACTTCATCTCGATCTGCTTGCCCGAGACGGCGATGCCCTGCCGCGCGACGACGTCGAAGCGGATGCCGGGCTTCTCGATCAGATCGGGCAGGCGAACGCCGCCGCCGCCACCGACCGGGCCACGGTTGGTCACGCGGTCGCTCGCGTAATTGAACAGCAACGTCAGCTGCGACAGGCTCGCCTTGTCCTCGATCCCGAGCTGCAGGTTGACGAGATGATCCGACTGCCCGGTCAGCGCCGCGCCGTCCTGGAACAGCACGTTGGCGGGACGCAGGCTGGCGGTCGTGCCGTTGCTCTGGATCGGGCTGGCGATCAGCTCGTCGCCAACCTGCAGCTCGGAATGCGTGTAGGTGTAGTTGGCGATCGCGACGAGACGTCGGGTCGCGAAGAAGTCGCCGCCCAGGCCGTCGAGCGGGATGTACTTCTGCAGCTCGACCTCGCCGCCGTACAGGTTTGCGCGCGGTGCGTTGGCGAAGCCGGTCTGGAGCGTGTCGCTGCCCGCCGGGAAGAACGCGACCGCCTCGATCGGGTTGTCGATGCGCTTATAGAAGCCCGCCAGGTTGAACTTCTGGTCGCGCGCGAAATACCATTCGTAGCGCAGCTCGCCGTTATATAGCTGCGAGTCGGTCAGGAACGGGTTGCCGAAGAACAGGCGATCGCTCTCGAAATCCTGATACAGCTGCGGCGCGAGTTCGCGGAACTGCGGCCGGGCCAGCGTCTTCGACATATGCCCGCGCAGCTGCATGTCGGACGCGAAGTTCCACGTCACCGTCACCGCAGGCAGCCAGTATGCGCGCGACAGATTGGTCTGCGCGAACGAGACGCCGGCACCGCCACCCGGCAGCACCGTCTCCAGCGCGTCCTCGTAACGAATGCCGACATTGGCGCGCAGACCGTCGAGGATCTCGCCCTCGACCTGCGCATAGGCACCATGGACGCGCAGCGACGCGTCGTAGGTCGGCGCGCAGTTTGGCGCGACGCACGTGTTGGCGAGGCCGATGCCATAGATCTGGAGGTTGAAGTCCGACAACAGATAGTCGGGGCGTTCCTGCGCGACCGCATCGTTCAGCGCGACGTTGCCCGCGGTCTGATAACGGAAGGTATAGCGGCTCGATGTGCGATCGGTGTCGCTATACGCATAGCCAACCGACAGCGCGAACGGGCGGTCGAACGGCACGTTCCAGGTGAGGTTCGCCTGACCCGACCAGAGCGTCTCGTCGAGTTCGCTGAACGCCACCGCCGCGCTCTGCAAGCCGCTGAGGTTGTTGGTATAGTCACCGACATTCGCATTGTACTGATAGGTGAACTGGCGTTCGTAGGGCGAGTTGCGCTCGGTTTTCGCGTAGCTGCCGCGCGTATCGAGCGCGAAATCGCCAAACTTGAACTCGCCGACCAGCTGCGTATCGATCAACTGGCGTTCGAACCAGCTCGTGTTCTGGACGATGAACGGCTGGATGCCGTCGACATCGCCGATGTTCGAGGTCGAGCCGGTGCTGAGGCGGCCCTGCTTCAGCGTGTCGTGGATGTAGAGGTTGGTCCAGCGGATCTTGTTCTCGCCGAACTCCGCGCCAAAGCCGAGCAGGCCGTTGATGATCGAGCGGTTGTCGGTCAGCACGGTGCGGAAATCGCGCGTCAGGATGCCGCCGACGTCGTCGGTAGACTGCTGCAGCGTATCGCGCGTCCGCCACGTGTTGCTGATCCCCGCCGCAGCGATCACGCCGACGCGCGTGCTGCCGATATCGGCCGAGGTGCCGAAGCTCGTCTCGCCCGAGAGGTTGGCCGGGATCTGGTTGTTCTGCTGGAGCAAGGTCGTCTTGGCGTTCGACAATGCGGTGATCTGCGCGCCAGTCAGCGACGTGCCGTTCGCGCCCGCCGACTTGATGAAGCCGGGCACCTTGCGCTCGCCACTGTCGAAACCGGTCCAGTCGTGCTTGCCGCCGTCATAGACATAGCCGAGTTCGCTGGTCGTGACGGTGTCCGCGCCGACCGATCCGCCGAACTGGAAGAAGGTCTTTTCGGGGACCGCCTTGGTCGTCAGATTGATGACGCCGCCGCCGAATTCGCCCGAGTAATTGACCGAATAGCTCTTCTGGACGACCGCCGAGGCGATCACGTTGGTCGGGAAGATATCGAGCGGGACGACGCGGCGCAGTGGCTCCGGCGACGGTAGCGGCGAGCCGTTGAGCAGCGACGACGAATAGCGATCACCAAGACCGCGGACATAGACGAGGCCGTTGCCGACCACGGACAGGCCGGTGACGCGCTGGAGCGCACCGGCGATATCGCCTTCGCCGGTCCGCGCGATATCCGCCGAGGACAGCACGTTGACGACGGCAGCGGTGGCGCGAACCGCGTTCGGGACGTTGCGGCCGACGACGACGATGTCCTCACCGGTGCCACTGCCGCCAGGCGTCGAAATCTCGACCTGCTCCTGCTGTTGTTCGGCCTGAGCAGCGGGGTCGGTGCGCTGTTCGACCGGCGTCCCTGCCTGCGGCGAGACGACGCTGCCGGCGGGAGCGCTTTGCGCGAACGACTGCGCCGGGACGAACGTCGTCGTCGCGAGCAGGACGGAGACGAGAACGGATGACTTCATGGCTGCCCCGGCAACAAGAGGAATTCGGTAGGTACAAGGCTGCGCGGCGGGCCCCCGCCCCCCGCGCAGCCTCAGGCTTGGCGTGGGTGTCAGCTGGTCGGCAGCGCGGTGCAGGCGCTGCTCGTCGTCCCGAAGCTCGCGCGGTTCGAGTTGCAGGTCCAACCGCGATACCAGGTGTCGGTGCTGCCGTTGACCGCGCCGACATAGTTGGTGTTGACGAGGAACGACGTCCCGGTCGGGTTGAGCGTGGCGGCGTTGAACGCGGTGGTCGTGCTCGATGCGCCCGCGGGTAGGAAGGTGCCGGTGACGGCCGAGCCGACCGCGGCGCTATCGGTGTTGTTGGCGCCCGCGCGGAACAGCGCCTGCTGCTCCTCGACCGTTACGGTGATGCCGTTGACCGTCGTCGTCGCATACGGCGTCAGGCAGCTGAACACGACCGAGTTGAACACCGGCGGGCCCTTGTCCTGCAACGTCGTGTCGGCGGGGCGGATGGTCGTCTTGCCGCCTGCATCGGCGCCGGCGATGACGTTGAGGCATGCGCTGTTCGGGTTGCTGACGATGCCGTTGACGAAGGTCGCATCGGCACCACCGCGCAGACGGATCGCCGCATTGGTCGCGGTCGACGTCTCGATGAAGGTGAAGTTGGCGAGCGTGTAGGCCTGGCGCGGCAGCGCGTCTTCCGAACCGTTCGAATCGATCTCGGTCGAGTAGTTGTCGGTCTGTGTGTTGACCGGCTTCTGGATCGCCAGCACGAACTGGACGAAGCCCTGCCAGCCGACATCGGTATCCAGGCCGTCATCATCCGAACCCGTCAGCACCAGATAGCGCAGGTTGCTGCGGCCGCCGAAAATCTCGATGCCGTCGTCCGAGCTGTTGTGGACCTGGATGTGATCGAGCGTGGTGCCCGAGCCGGTGCCGCCGAGCGTCAGGCCCTGAAGCTCGTTGTTCGGGCTGATGACGGTGCCCGAATAGCGGATCTGGACGTAGCGGATGCTGCCGCTGCTATCGGTCGGCGTCGCGCCGCCGTACAGCGCGGTGCTGGTGCCCTCGACGACGTTCTCGCAGGCCACGTTGCCACCGGGGACGGTATTGTTGCAGTTCGAGATCGGTGCACGACCGGCCAGGATGATGCCGCCCCACAGGCCCTGCGATTCGTCGGTGACGCCGCCGGTGATGTTCGCCTGCGCAGTGAAGATGATCGGCTGCGTCTCGGTGCCCTCGGCGATCAGCTTCGAGCCGCGGTTGACGACCATATAGTCGTTATCCGCATTGGTCGTGTTGGCATAAACCAGCGAGCCGGCTGCGATCGTCAGCGTGGTGGCGATCCCGCCCGGTGCGGTGCCTGCGCCGCCGATGTCGACGCCGACGTCGACGCGGCCGTTGATCTCATAGGCAACGCCCGCGGCCTTCGGCAGGCTCAAGGCGGACGTGATCAGCGACGGCAGGCGGCACGAGCGGTAATTGCCGAGGATGCCGACATCGGTGGTGCCGGTCGGGCACGACGTCGCGGGCGTGCCTGCGGTCGGGGTAGGAGTCGGCGTGGGCGTCGGGCTCGGCGTCGGCGTACCCGGTACGACGATCACGCCTTCGCCCGGCGACGCGACGCTGTCCGCGCCATCGCAGGCCGAGAGGGCCATGCAGGCAGTGCCGGCGAGCAGAACAAGACTCGTGCGCTTGAAGATGGTCATTCGAGAGACTCCCGGTCGAAATCGTTGATCTGATGGATCGACTCAGGCTCCCCCCTGCCGACCTCGATTAGGCGACTATGCGGAGCACGTGACGTTACGATGCGATTTGGATGACGCTTGCATGACGATGATGTGACGGATCGGTGACACCGTTTGCGCAGCATGGGTTGAAACCTGCGCTTTCGAACACATCTCTTCCGATCCGGCGCGCGATGATTTACAGGCGCCGTCAGCGTCACTGCCCGCGCATTCCTGCGTCGGGGCGGTCAGACCGATATTACAGGATTATTCTACGACAATGGCCTCTTTCAAGGACCCCAGCTTCCAGGACCGCACGAGCAGCGCAGCCGCCGCCAAGCAGAAGGCGCTCGAAGCGCTGAAGGCCAAGCCGCCGATCGACGAGGCGGTCGTTGCCGAGCGCCTTGCCGCGCGTGAGGCCAAGGAACTGGCCGAGCGCGAGAAGCGCGCCGCCAAGCGCGCCGCCGAGGACGAAGCCAAGGCTGCGAAGAAGGCGGAGGCCGAAGCGGCTGCTGCCAAGAAGCGCGAGGCCGAGGCCAAGGTCGAGCTGACCGACGCCGAGAAGAAGGCGATTCGCGACGCGAAGTACGCCGCGCGGAAGAACAAGAAGAAGTAAGTCGCGTGCGCGGATCCGTCTCGGCGGATCCGCCCGCTACAGCGCGCGTCCTGCTACCGCGCTGAGTTTCGCCACCAGCGACGGATCGCGCACATCGCGCGCGGTGATGATCGCGGTGTCGAGACACGTGTCGATCGGCGAAGCCTCGCGCTCCATCGGCAAATTACGCAGCAGCGCCATCACCATCGCGCGGGCCTTTGCCGCGTTGGCGCCGAGTTGTGCTACGACCTCCGCGACGTCGACACCCGCCTCGTCCTCACGCCAGCAGTCGTAATCGGTGACCATGCCGACCAGCGCGTAGGGAAGCTCCGCCTCGCGCGCGAGTTTCGCCTCGGGCATCGCGGTCATGCCGATCACGTTGCAGCCCCATTGCCGGTAGAGCCGGCTTTCCGCGCGGGTCGAGAATTGCGGGCCTTCCATCGCGAGATAGGTGCCGCAGTCGTCGACCTGCGCGCCCGCCTCGCGTGCGGCTTCGGCAGCATAACGAGATAGCCGCGGACAGACCGGGTCCGCCATCGAGACGTGCGCGACGAGGCCGGTGCCGAAGAAGCTCGACGGGCGGCCCTTGGTCCGATCGATGAACTGGTCGACGATCGTGAAGCTGCCGGGCGGGCGTGCCTCGACGAGTGAGCCGACCGACGACACGGCGAGAACATCAGTCACGCCGAGCCGCTTCAACGCGTCGATATTTGCGCGCGCGTTCAGTTCGGAAGGGGAAATCCGGTGGCCCCTTCCATGCCTTGGCAGGAACGCGACGCCGACATGGCCGACACGACCAGTGTAGATCGCGTCGGACGGTGCCCCCCATGGCGTCTCGACGGTTTGCCAGCGACCGTCCTCGATCCCGTCGACCGCATACAGCCCCGAGCCGCCAAGGATCCCGATCGTCCAGCCGGTCATTCGGCCAGCGCTCGCGGCCGGGCGTAGACGAAGTAGATCACCAGCCCGAGCAGGTTCCACAGCCCGAAATAGAGCTGCGTCTTCGAAGGCAGGCTGAAGAAGAGATACAGGCAACCGAGAATGCCGATCGCTCCCACCAGCGTTGCCGCCGGCGCGCGGAAGGTACGGATCGCGTCGGGCGCGCGGCGGCGCATCACCAGCATGCACGCGCAGACTGCGACGAACGCGGCGAGCGTGCCGGCATTGGCGAGCGCGGCGATCTCGGCGAGCGGCAACAGGCCAGCGATCACCGCGACGATCGCCGCGGTGATCCAGGTGATGCGGACGGGGGCACCTCGCCTGGAGACCTTGGCGAGGCTCAGCGGGAGCAGGCCGTCGCGTGCCATCGTGAAGAAGATCCGGCTTTGCCCGAACAGGAAGGCGAGCAGCACGGTCGGCAACGCGATCACGGCGGAGGCGCCGAGGAAGGTCGCGAACCCGGGCCGACCGATCTCGCGGAGGATCAGCGCGAGTGGTTCGGCGCTGCCGGCGAACTTGGTGTACGACAGCGCGCCGACCGCGGCGACCGCGACGAGGATGTAGATCGCGATGCACGCGACCATCGACCCGACGATCCCGATCGCAAGATCGCGGCCGGGGTTCTTCGTCTCTTCCGCGGCGGTGGAGATCGCATCGAAGCCGTAGAAGGCAAAGAAGATGATCGCTGCCGCCGCCATGACGCCGCGCTCGGCGCCGTCGGGCTGGACCGCCTTGGGGAAGCCATAGGGCATGAACGGGTGGAGGTTGGCGCTGTTGAAATAGTGCAGCGCGATGAACACGAACACGGTCAGTGCGATCATCTTCACGCCGACCAGCACTGCGTTGAGCGTCGCACTTTCGCGCGTGCCGAACGACAACACGCCAGCGACGACCGCGATGATGAAGATGGCGGGGACGTTGAGGATGCCGCCGAGCTCAGGGCTGAGCGTCAGCGCCTCGGGGAAGCCGAACGCCCCGCGTAACAATGGCGCGGCATAGCCTGACCAGCCGACTGCCACGGTCGACACGACGAGGGAGTATTCGAGGATCAGCGACCAGCCGATCACCCACGCGATCAGCTCGCCGAGCACGACATAGCTGTAGGTGTAGGCGCTGCCCGACGCCGGGATCATCGTCGCCATCTCGGCATAGGCGAGCGCCGCGCATGCACATATGCCGCCGGCGATGATGAAGGACAGGATCACCGCAGGCCCGGCGAGCCCTGCCCCCACGCCGATCAGCGTGAGAATGCCGGTCCCGACGATGCCGCCGACGCCCATCGCCACGAGGTGCGGCCACGACAAGGTGCGCGCGAGTTGATGCTCGGGCGGCTGCTCGGTGACGATTTTTCGGCGAAACAGACTGGCCACGGATATCCCCTCTTGTTGCGCGGGGAGTGGCACAGGTGGGGCGCGGCGGGCAAGGCCATCAACCGCGCCTCTTACCGAGCAAAATATCCTCCCCGGCGGAGGCCGGGGTCCAGTTGGCAAGGTTCTTGTAACGACGCGCTACGCTATGTCAGCACCGTTTCCCAACTGGGCCCCGGCCTTCGCCGGGGAGCTGCAATGATCCGTCTCAAACAAACGGGACTGCACCTCCTTGTTCTCCCGCGAAGGCGGGAGCCCAGTCTGGGTCCCCGCCTTCGCGGGGAAACACGCTACCTTAAGGCAACTCTCAGACCGTGAAGCTTTCCCCACACCCGCAGGCACCCTTGGCGTTCGGGTTCTGGAACACGAAGCCGGCGGTGAAGTCGTCCTCGACCCAATCCATAGTCGACCCGATCAGGTACAGGATCGACCCGCCATCGACGAACAAGGTCCCCCCCGGCGTGTCGATGCGTTCATCAAACGGCTTAGCCTCGGTGACGTAATCCACCGAATAGGCCAGCCCCGAACACCCACGCTTGGGCGTCGACAGCTTCACCCCGATCGCATCCGCCGGAGCCCGCGCCATCAGGTCGGCGATCCGCGCATGCGCCGTCTCCGTGAGGTTCAGCGCCGCCGGCCGTGCTCGCAATGTCGTCGCCATGATCGTCCTTCCTTCCCCCCTCCCGCAAGCGGGAGGGGCCGGGGGTGGGCTCCCGGCCAGCCACTCATAACCGTCGGTCGCGAGGTGAGCGCGTGCCCACCCCCCGCCCCCTCCCGCTTGCGGGAGGGGAAAAGTCAAAGCATGCCCAGCTCTAACTTAGCCTCGTCCGACATCTTCTGCGGATCCCAGGGCGGATCCCAGACCAGGTTCACTTCCGCAAACCCGACCCCCGGCACCGACCCGACGCGCATCTCGACCTCCGCCGGCATCGACTCCGCGACCGGACAGTTCGGAGTCGTCAGCGTCATCGCCACCACCGCGTGCCCGTCCTCGGTCACCTCGACGCCGTAGATCAGCCCCAGGTCATAGATGTTCACCGGGATCTCGGGATCGTAGATCTCCTTTAGCGCGTCGATGATCGCATCGTACACCGCGCCGCCGGGCTCGCCGGGCGAATCCACCTGCGGCTTCTGCGCCAGGAACCCGGCGAGATAATCGCGCTTCCGCTCGGCATCGGAATCCGTCTCCATGACGACGCGCGCCTTGGGGGGGGACGCCACCGCGTCGACTTCCTCGATCTCGAACCGATCGCTCATTTGAAGATCCTCGTTACTCGCTCGATACCACGCACCAGCGCCGCGACGTCCGCCGGCCCGTTATACACGCCGAAGCTCGCGCGTGCCGTCGCCTCGACGCCCAGCGCCTCCATCAGCGGCTGCGCGCAGTGATGGCCGGCACGGATCGCGACGCGCTCTTCATCCAATATGGTGCCGATGTCGTGCGGATGAACCCCCTCGATCGTGAAGCTCACGATCCCCGCCGAGTCCGCCGGGCCATAGAGGCGCACCGAATTGATCCCCGACAGCGCCTCACGCGTCGCCGTCACCAGCGCCGTCTCATGCGCGTGGATCGCCTCGAGCCCGATGCTCTCGACATAGTCGATCGCCGCATGCAGCCCGAGCGCGCCGACGATATGCGGCGTCCCCGCCTCGAACCGTCCCGGCGGCGGCGCGTAGGTGGTCTTGGCGAACGACACCTTGTCGATCATCGACCCGCCGCCCTGGTACGGCGGCATCGCGTCGAGCAATTCCAGTTTGGCCCACAGCACGCCGATCCCGGTCGGGCCGTACAGCTTGTGCCCGGAGAACACGTAGAAATCGCAGCCGATCGCCTTCACGTCGACCGAAATCCGCGGCACCGACTGGCAGCCGTCGAGCAGGATCTTCGCGCCGACCGAATGCGCGATCTCGGTCGCGCGCTTGGCGTCGAGCACCGAGCCGAGCACGTTCGAGACATGCCCGAGCGCGACCAGCTTGTGCGCGGGCGCGATCATCCGCTCCATCGCGTCGAGATCGATGCGGTGGTCGGGCGTCAGCGGCAGAACGTCGATCGCGACGCCGAGGCGCTCCGCGATCATCTGCCACGGCACGATGTTCGAATGATGCTCGAGCATGGAGAGCAGGATGCGGTCGCCCGCCTTCAACTGCGTCCCGGCCCAGCACTGCGCAACCAGATTGATCGCCTCGGTAGCACCGCGCACGAATACGATCTCGTCGGGCGATCCCGCACCGACGAACCGCGCGACGGCCTTACGCGCCGCTTCGTAAGCGACCGTCATGTCAGCGGACCGCTGGTAAACTCCGCGGTGCACGGTGGCGTAGGTCTCGCCATAAGCGCGCGTAATCGCATCGACCACGACCTGCGGCTTCTGCGCAGTCGCGGCGGTGTCGAGATACGCCCAACCCTTGGGGATCGCCGGGAAATCCGACAGGCGATCCAACGCCTCCCCTCCCGCTTGCGGGAGGGGTCGGGGGAGGGCCTGGTCGAGAACGATACTCATGATGAAGCCCCTCCCCCAACCCCTCCCGCAGGCGGAAGCGGAGCAGAAAGCGCCCGCTCCAGCCACGCATCGGCGTCCGCCACGAACGCCTCGCGCACCGTCTCGTCCGTGATCTGCACGAACGCATCGCCTACAAACGCGCGCGTGAGCAGCGCCTGCGCCTTCGCATGCGGGATGCCGCGGCTCTGCATGTAGAACAGCGCGCGCTGGTCGAGTTCGCCGACCGTCGCGCCGTGTGCGCACTTCACGTCGTCCGCGAAAATCTCCAGCTCGGGCTTCAGATTCACCGTTGCGGTGCGCTGCAACAGCAACCCGCGCAACGACTGCACGCCGTCGGTCTTCTGCGCATCGCGCGCCACCTCGACCCGCGCCGCAAGGCTCGCCGTCGACTTGTCGGCCGCGACCGCACGCCAGATCTGCTTGCTCTGCCCGTTCAGCGCCGCATGCCGCACCGACACCGCGCACTCCTGCCGCTGGTCGTTCCGTGTCAGCAACGCGCCGCCATATTCGGCAAACGCATCGTCACCCGTCACCGTGATCGACCCATCGATCCGCGTCCCAGCGTCCCCCGCGCCGAGCACCGTCACGATAAGACTCGCCTCGGCACCGACCTCGACCTCGTCGCGCAACGACACGAAGCCATCGGACTGAAGCAACCGCACCGCGCGCGTCAGCTTCGCACCTTTGCCAAGCATCATCTGCGTCGACCGGTTCGACCACCCAGCCCCGACATACGTCTCGACCACCGACGCGCTCGCGCCATTGGCGAGAACGATCTCCGCTGGAAGCTGGTTGTCGCCGCCCGTCGCGATGTGGACGATCTGGATCAGTTCGGCCGTCGCATCCGCGTCGACGCGCAAGGACCAGCCCAGACCGGTCGTCCGCCGCCCAAGCGCATGCGATCCGCCGTCGATCGGAACGATCGCGACGTGCCGCAGATCGCTGCGCCCCTCGTCGAGCACGCCATCGACGAACACCGCCCGCGCACCCGGCAAGTCGAGAAACCACTCGCCAGCATCCAGCGCAATGCCGCGCGGCAATTCGGCCGCCGCCGCGATCGCTGCCGGATCACCCCAGCGCCAGGATTCCTCGCGCGTCGAAGGAAGTCCGATCCTGAAATCCTCCCCGCCACGGGGAGGGGGACCGCGACGCGTAGCGGTGGGGTGGAGGGGGGCTTCCACAGACGTGACGTCCAGCGGAGAACCCCCTCCACCAGCTTCGCTGGTCCCCCTCCCCGTGCCGGGGAGGATTTGCGACAGAACGCTCATGCGGCGATCCCCACATAGCCTTCGCTCTCGAGTTGTTGCGCCAGTTCCTTGCCGCCCGAGCGGACGATCTTGCCGTCCGCCAGGACGTGGACGAAGTCCGGCTCCACGTAATCCAGCAACCGCTGGTAGTGCGTGATCAGCAGCACCGCCTTGTCGGGTGCGCGCATGATGCGGTTGATGCCGTCGCCGACGACGCGCAACGCATCGATGTCGAGGCCCGAATCGGTCTCGTCGAGGATCGCGAACTTCGGGTTGACGATGCCCATCTGGACCATCTCGTTGCGCTTCTTCTCGCCGCCCGAAAAGCCGACGTTCACCGGCCGCTTGAGCATGTCGTAATTCATGCCGAGCAGATCCGCCTGCCCGCGCGCGAGCTTCAGGAACTCGCCGCCCGACAAAGGCTTCTCGTCCCGCGTCGCACGCTGGGCGTTGAGTGCCTCGCGAAGGAACTGGACGTTCGACACGCCGGGGATCTCGACCGGATACTGGAAGCCGAGGAATACGCCCGCCGCGGCGCGCTCATGCGCCTCCAGTTCGAGCAGATCGACACCGTCGAACGTCACCGAGCCCGCGGTGACCTCATAACCGGGCCGCCCGCCGAGCACATAACCCAGCGTCGACTTGCCCGCGCCGTTCGGCCCCATGATCGCGTGCACCTCACCCGCGTTCACGGTGAGCGACAGGCCCTTGAGGATTTCCTTGCCGTCGATCTCGGCGTGGAGGTTTTCAATTTTGAGCATCATTCTCTCTAATTTGAGCGCGGTGTTCCAGAACCATCGTCGGAACTTCTGCAATCAGCTTGTCAGCGATCTTGGAAAGACCAATCATAACCCCCCTTAGAAAGGTCGGGTCCCTATTACCGGAGTTTAATCCTGCCCAAAGCGCCCCAGACTTTAAATACACGTCTTTTTTGCTGTTACAGGCAAATACGGCAGCTTTGGCAACCACAGCTATATCAGATTTCCCATCGTCCAGCCGACTAGACTGTTCTCGTATACATTCGTGATATTCTGAATCAGCGGAGCGCCATATCGAGTAAGCTTGGTCAATATCCGTCCGGGTCGGAACTCGATCAGCGGTGCCTATGGCTGCCAATAGAATCAGGCCAATCACCCCACGGAGCCTTCCAACGAAATCCCCAAAAGCTTCTGCGCCTCCACCGCGAACTCCATCGGCAGCTGCTGCAGCACTTCCCGCGCAAAGCCATTCACGATCAGCGCCACCGCCGCCTCCTGGTCCAGCCCACGCGACATCGCATAGAACAGCTGGTCATCGGAGATCTTCGACGTGGTCGCCTCGTGCTCGATCTGCGCGGACGGGTTGCGAACCTCAATATACGGCACGGTATGCGCGCCGCACTGGTCGCCGAGCAGCAGGCTGTCGCACTGGGTGAAGTTCCGCACGCCCTCCGCAGTCGGCGCGACGCGTACCAGCCCGCGATAGGTGTTGTCCGAACGCCCGGCCGAAATCCCCTTCGACACGATCGTCGAGCGCGTGTTCTTGCCGAGGTGGATCATCTTCGTGCCGGTATCGGCCTGCTGGCGATTGTTCGTCACCGCAACCGAATAGAACTCGCCGACCGAGCCATCGCCGAGCAGCACGCACGACGGGTATTTCCACGTGATCGCACTGCCGGTCTCAACCTGAGTCCAGCTGACCTTCGAGTTCTTGCCCTGGCACAGCGCGCGCTTGGTGACGAAGTTGTAGATCCCGCCGACGCCGTTCTCGTCGCCCGGATACCAGTTCTGCACGGTCGAATACTTGATCTCGGCATCGTCGAGCACGACCAGTTCGACCACCGCGGCATGCAACTGGTTCTCGTCGCGCATCGGCGCGGTGCAGCCTTCGAGATACGAGACGTAACTGCCCTTGTCGGCGACGATCAGCGTGCGCTCGAACTGCCCGGTATTTTCCGCGTTGATGCGGAAGTACGTCGACAGCTCCATCGGGCAGCGGACGCCCTCCGGGATGTAGACGAACGTGCCGTCGGAGAAGACCGCCGAGTTCAGCGTCGCGAAATAGTTATCGCGCTGCGGCACGACCTTGCCGAGCCACTTCCGGACGAGATCGGGATATTCCTTGATCGCCTCGGAGATCGAGCGGAAGATCACGCCCGCGGCCTCGAGCTCCTTGCGGAACGTGGTCGCGACCGAGACGCTGTCGAACACCGCATCCACCGCGACGCGACGCTTGGGCGTGCCGTCCTCGTTCAACGGATCCTCGACCACGCCCGCCAGCATCTTCTGCTCGCCGATCGGAATGCCGAGCTTCTCGTAGACGCGCAGGATCTCCGGATCGACCTCGTCGAGCGACCCGAGCTTCGGCTTCGCCTTGGGCTCCGCGTAATAATACGCGTCCTGGTAATCGATCGGGGGGACGTTGAGCTTCGACCAGTCGGGCGCCTCCATCGTCTGCCACAACGCGAACGCCTTCAACCGCCAGTCGAGCATCCACTGCGGCTCGCCCTTCTTGGCGGAAATGAAGCGCACCGTGTCTTCCGACAGACCTTTCGGCGCGAATTCCTGTTCGATGTCCGAGGAGAAGCCCCACTCGTACGTCTTGTTCGCGGCGGCGTATGCCTCTGCGTTCCGGGTAGCCATTATACACTCACTCTCGTTTCCCCGCGAAGGTGGGGATCCAGGGTTACGGGCGATTCAATTGGAGCCTGAGCCGACAAGCTGGCAAGCGACACGCCGGCGAGCGCACCGCGGACCGCGCCGTTGACGGCGTTCCAGTGCGGCTTCACCTTGCACGTCTGCTCGACGCAGCAATCCTGCGACGCACCATCGACGCACGAGGTCAGCGCGATCGGGCCTTCGACGGCCTCGATGATGTCGGCGAGCGAGATCATCGCGGGCGGGCGCGACAGGCGGAAGCCGCCGCCCGTGCCACGCGTGCTCTCGATCAGTCCCGCGGCGGACAGCCGGCTCACCAGCTTCTGCACGGTCGGCAGCGGCACGCCGGTTTCTTCCGCGAGCAGCGTCGCGTTCAGCCGAGCGATACCGCCGCAATGACGCGCTGCGGCGCTCATCATCACGACCGCATAGTCGGCTAAGCTGGAAAGTCGCATGGTGGCTTAGGAGTCCAATCGGACCGATATGATCCGATTGGTCAAATGGGCTTTGTGCACTGCGTCGTCAACCCGGCGAGGGGTGCTAACGACTCGCAACTGGAGGCCGTTTTTCTTGCCGCTTATGCCTAAGTTCGGCCCGCTCCCCTACAACCCGTCACCCTAGCGAAAGCTGGGGTCTCCCGGTTTGGGTCGGGCGCCTCGAACGTGGAGACCCCAGCTTTCGCTGGGGTGACGGGGAACGTGGGGTGACGGAGAATATGGGGTGACGGAAGAAGGATTTGGCCGGCGGGATCGTTCTGCCTAAGAGCGCGCATGGCCTTCTATCACCCGATCCTGTTCCGTCTCGACGCCGAGCGCGCGCATACCCTCACCATCGCCGCGCTCGGCGCATGGGGGAAAGCCGGCGCGCCGCTCGCTCCCAGCGTGCCGCGGCTCGCGACGACCGTAGCGGGGATCGCCTTCCCCAACCCGGTCGGCCTCGCGGCGGGTGTCGACAAGGACGGGCGTGCGATCGACGGGTTCTTCGGGCTGGGCTTTGGCAGCGTCGAGATCGGTACGCTGACGCCCGTACCGCAACCCGGCAACCCCAAGCCGCGCATCTTTCGTCTCCCCGAAGATCGCGCAATCATCAACCGCCTGGGCTTCAACAATGGTGGCCTGGACGCGGCCCTCGCCCGAGTATGTTCACCCGCGAAGGCGGGTGCCCAGTCTGGGTCCCCGCCTTCGCGGGGAAACAAGGTGCTCGGCATCAACGTCGGCGCCAACAAGGACGCGACCGACCGTACCGCCGACTACGTCCACGGCGTCACCCGAGCCGCACCCCACGCCGACTACATCACCATAAACATAAGCTCCCCCAACACGCCGGGGCTCCGCGATCTCCAGCACGGAGCCGCCCTGCGCGACCTCCTCGCCGCCTGCGCCGCCGCGAAGGGCACCACGCCGATCTTCCTCAAGGTCGCCCCCGACCTCGAACCCTCCGATATCGACGACATCGCCCGCGCCGCACTCGACAACCGCATCGACGCGCTCATCGTCCACAACACAACGATCTCGCGGCCCGGCTTGCGATCGGCTAACGCGAAGGAGACCGGTGGTCTTTCCGGTGCGCCGCTTGCCCCGCTGGCCCGCCAACGCCTGGCCGATTTCCGCAAGGCGACGGGCGACGCTATGCCGCTGATCTCGGTCGGGGGCGTAGACAGCGGCGCCGAAGCCTATGCCCGCCTCCGCGCCGGCGCGAGCCTCGTCCAGCTCTACACCGCATTGGTCTACGAAGGCCCCGGCCTCCCCGCCCGCATCCTCCGCGAACTGGACGCGCTGCTGAAGCGCGACGGCTTCGCGACGGTCGCAGATGCGGTGGGCGTCGACGCGCGCTGACCTTCCCATCCCGTTATCACACTCGTCACCCCATCCGTCCGCACCTGCCCCCCTCCCGTCATCCCAGCGAAAGCCGGGATATCCCCGTGGGTCTCCTGCAGCCTGCCTAACCGGGATACCCCAGCTTTCGCTGGGGTGACGGACTTGGGAAGGGGAACAGAATCCAGCCTAGCCGCTTGCCTCATATCCGAACCGCGCTAGGCTCGCCCGCGATGAAGACCTCTCTCCTGGCGCTCGCCCTCCTCCTCCCCACCGCCGCTGTCGAAGCGCGCCAAGCCGCCCCCGCCCCGGCCAAAGACCAAGGTATGGTCAGCGCCGCCGACCCGCGCGCCGCAGCCGCCGGCGTCGAAATCCTCCGCGCCGGCGGCAGCGCCACCGACGCCGCGATCGCCACCATGCTCGCGCTCAATGTCGTCGAGCCGCAAAGCTCGGGCATCGGCGGCGGCAGCTTCTGGATCTCCCATGCGGCCGGCGGCGCACTCAGCACGATCGACGCGCGCGAAGAGGCGCCCGCCGCCGCCGACGCACGCTGGTTCTACGCCCCCGACGGCACGCCGCTGAGCCACAGCGACGCGGTCCCCGGCGGACGCAGCGTTGGCATCCCCGGCGCACTCCGCGGCATGGCGCTCGCGCACCGCGCCTCGGGCAAGCTCCCCTGGGCGCAACTGTTCGCCCCCGCGATCCGGCTCGCGACAAACGGTTTCCAGGCCTCACCCCGCCTCGTCAACGGGATGAAGGCGTATGGCGACCACATCACGCCCGAGACAAGGAAACTCTTCTCCACCCCCGACGGCTCGCCGGTCGCGATCGGTGCCACGATCAAGAATCCGGAGCAGGCCGCGCTCCTCCAGCGCATCGCCACGCGCGGTCCGGACAGCTTCTACGTCGGCCCCGAGGCGCAGAAGATCGTCACCGCAGTCAACACCGCAGCGCGCAATCCGTCGAAGATGACGCTCGGCGACCTCGCCAGCTACGACGCCAAGTCGCGCCCGCCGGTCTGCGTCAAATACCGCGTCTACCGCGTCTGCGGGATGGGCCCGCCCTCGTCCGGCGGCATCACCGTGCTGATGATCCTGAAGCAACTCGAACGCTTCGACATGGGCAAACTCGGCAAGGACAGCGCGCAAGCCTGGCACCTGTTCGCCGAGTCCTCGCGCCTCGCCTATGCCGACCGCGACCTGTACGTCGGCGATCCCGACTTCGTCCGCGTGCCGGTCCAAGGCATGCTCGACGCCAAGTATCTCGCCACGCGCTCGGCGCTGATCTCCCCCACCACCACGATGGCGACCGTCACTGCCGGCTCGCCCCCCGGCGCTCCCGCGCGCGTCCGCGCACCGGTCAGCGAAGTCCCCGGCACCACCGACATCGCGACGGTCGACGCACGTGGCAACGTCGTCGAGGTCACCACCACCGTCGAGGGCTATTTCGGATCGGGTCTCACCGTCGACGGCACCGTCCTCAACAACCAGCTCACCGACTTCGATATCGTCCCCGAGAAGAATGGCGCGCTGGTCGCCAACCGTGTCGAGGGCGGCAAGCGACCGCGCAGTTCGATGTCGCCGACCATCGTCTACGGCCCCGACGGCAAAGTCCGCCTCGCGGTCGGCGCGGCGGGCGGCTCGACGATCATCGCGCAGGTCGCGAAGGCGATCGTCGGCGTGGTCGACTGGAAGCTGTCCGCGCAGGATTCGATCGCGCTCGGCCTGCTCTACGCTCCCGGCCACGTCGCTGCTGCCGAAAAGGGCACCGAGCGCGAGGCGATGGTCCCCGCGTTGCAGGCGCTCGGCGAAACCGTCCAGGTCGCCGCGCTCGGCCTGAAAGCGAACGCGATCGAGCGCGTAGGCGGCAAATGGGTCGGTGCGGCCGACCCGCGCAGCGAGGGCGTCGCGATGAGCCAGGACGGCACCGTTACCCGGATTCAACGCGTCGGTGTCCTTCAGCGCGCGCCAGAATGACGCTGGGCAGGCACTCGCAGGCCCGCCTGAGCATCACATTGGGGTGACGGAGCGCGATACCGCGCGCTAAGAGCAGCCCATGACCATTCTTCTGACCGGCTCCAGTCGCGGTATCGGCGCGGCTATTCACACGGCGCTGACCGATGCGGGGGCCTCCGTTATCGGGCATGGGACCGCTAGCGGCATCCCGGCCGACTTCAGCGATCCCGAAGGGCCGACTGCGTTGTGGAACGCGGCGCTGGAGCAGGCTGGCGGCGCGATCGACGTCTTGATCAACAATGCGGGGGTGTTCGAGGCGGCACCGCTCGGCGATGACGACTGGACCGTGCAGTGGGAGCGGACGATGCGGATCAACCTCACCGCGTCGGCCGAGCTTTGCCGGTTGGCCGTGCTGCATTGGCAGGCTCGGGGTGTCGGCGGGCGGATAGTGAATATCGCGAGCCGGGCGGCGTATCGCGGGGATTCGCCGGCACATTGGCATTATGCCGCGTCGAAGGCGGGGATGGTGGCGATGACCAAGACGATCGCCCGGGGGTACGCTCGGGAGGGCATCCTCGCATTTGCGGTTTGTCCGGGGTTCACGATGACCGGGATGGCGGAGGACTATTTGGCGAGCCGGGGCGGCGATGCGTTGCTGGCGGACATTCCGCTCGGGCGGGTTGCTTCACCGGAAGAGATCGCGGCGGCGGCGAAGTTTCTCGCGCTGGAGGCGCCGGCTTCGATGACGGGGTCGGTAATCGATGTGAACGGGGCGAGCTATGTCCGATAGTTGGAAGCTGACGCTGCCCTGCACGCGGGCGGAGGCGGAGGCGATCGATGCGAGCGACGACCTGACGATCGACGGCGTGTTGATGACCACCGAGGAGATCGAGGACGACGTCGAGTCGTGGCGGCTCGATGCGTATTTCGAGCATGAGCCGGCGGCGGAGATCGTGGCGGCGGTGCGGGCGCTGGTGCCTAGCGCGGCGGGGGCCGAGATTGCGGTCGAGCGGTTGGGCGATGCGGACTGGGTGACGATGAGCCAGGCTGGGCTGGAGCCTTTGTCGGTCGGGCGGTTCTTTGTGCACACGGGTGCGCATGCGGGCGCGGTGCCGGCGGACAAGCGGGCGTTCCTGATCGAGGCGAGCCGGGCATTCGGGACGGGGCATCACGAGACGACCAGCGGGTGTCTGGCGATGCTCGACGGGTTGGCGGATGCTTCGTTTGCCAACGTGATCGATATCGGGACGGGGACGGGGTTGCTGGCGTTTGCGGCGGCGCATCTCTGGCCTGAAGCCAGGGTGATGGGGACGGATATCGATCCGGTCTCGATCGATGTGACGGCGGAGAATGCGGCGCTTAACGGGGTCGAGGGGATCGATCTGGTGGTGGCGGATGGTACGCTGGACGATGCGATCGTGGTTCGCGCGCCGTATGATCTGGTGATCGCGAACATTCTGGCGGGGCCGCTGGTGTCGATGGCGCCGGAGATTGCTTCGATTTCGGATGTGGGGGCGACGATTGTTCTTGCCGGGTTGCTGGAGACGCAGCGGGCTGGAGTCGTGGCGGCGTATGAGGCTTGCGGGTGTTCGCTCGAGGCGGTCGACCGGCGGGGGGATTGGAGTGTGCTTCGGTTGAAGGCTGGGGCGGATAGGTTCGTGGCGGAGGGGCCGTTCGATCCTAAGGGGCGCGATGGGTGGGCGTTGGATATTTGAGCCTACGGTAAAAGGTTGTTCCCCCGCGAAGGCGGGGGTCCAGTCTGGGCCCCCGCCTTCGCGGGGGAACAAGTTGGGAGGGTTGCGCTCACCCCATACCTAACACCACCCCGGCGTAGGCCGGGGCCCAATTGGGATAGCGGTGCGGTTCGATCTCGGAGGTTCGCCCAATTGGGCCCCGGCCTTCGCCGGGGTAGTGCTTCTGGTTTAGGTGCTTCTGGTTTAAGCGCTGAGTTTCGCGTTCGCGTAGTCCTGCGTGCCTTCGGTCAGCACCGCATCCCCCGGCTCGATCCGCGCGACGGGGATATCCGGGAGCGCCTTCAGCTCTTCGTACAGCGGCGCGAAGTCCGTCTCTACCGTCAGTCTCAACAACTCCTCGAAGCTCGGAATGACGAAGTAGTTCTGCTGGAAATCGTCGATCCGGTATTCGGTCCGCATCACTCGGGCGAGGTCTAGCGCGATGCGGTTGGGGCTAGGGTCGTCCAAGGCAAACCGCGTTTCCGCGTAGCTCGAGACGATCCCGGAGCCGTAGATGCGCAGGCCTTCGGGTTCCGCGATCAAGCCGAACTCGACCGTGTACCAGTAGAGTCTTCCGAGATATTTCAGCGCGTCTAGCCCCAGCGCGCGCTGGCCGCCGCGGCCGTAGGCGGCGAGGTAGTCGGCGAAGACCGGGTCGGCGAGCATCGGGACGTGGCCGAACACGTCGTGGAAGACGTCGGGTTCCTGCAGATAATCGAGCTGGTCGGGGCGGCGGATGAAGTTGCCCGCCACGAAGCGGCGATTGGCCATGTGGTCGAAGAACACGTCGTCGGGGACGAGGCCGGGCACCGCGACCACCGACCAGCCGGTGAGCTTGGTCAGGCGCTCGGACAGTTCCTCGAAATCGGGGATGCCGGGCTTCGAGAGCTTCAGGACATCGAGCCCGCGCAGCCAGGCGTTCGACGCGCGGCCGGGGAGCAGCTTCGACTGGCGCGCGAACAGCGTGTCCCAGGTCGCGTGATCCTCCGCGGTGTAGTCCGCCCAGTTCTGCGGGATCGTCCAGTCGGGCGCGCCTTCGGGCGGGGTGCTCAGTACGTGTGTGTCATTGGCCATGCGGCTGGTCTAGCATGACGGAATGAAGACGGAAACGCGTTGGGTTAAGTGGATTTTACGGGCGATCGCGACGGTGTTCGGGGTGGTTGCGAGCTATGCGGTGGCGGGGCTGGTCGGCGGGTCGATCCCGAGCAATCGCGATTGGCGGAGGCCCGCCGAGGGCGTGCATATCTTCGTCGAGAGCAACGGCGTGCATACCGGGATCATCGTGCCGAAGGTCGCGGCGGGGGTGGATTGGCGCGGGGTGGCGCGGGCGGAGGATCTGCGCGACCCGCGCTATGCCGCGTTCGATTATGTAGCGTTCGGGTGGGGGGAGAAGACGTTTTACCTGGAGACGCCGACCTGGGCTGACGTGAAGCTGCGAACCGTGGTTGCTTCGGCGATCGGGAGTGATCGGACGTTGATGCATGTCGATCATCTGCCGATGCCGCGTGCGGGGGACGGGGCTCGGGAGATCGTGGTGACGCCCGCGCAGTATCGGCGGTTGGCGGCGTATATCCGGGCGAGCTTTCGCGACGGGGGTACGCGGTATCGGGGGTATGCGGGGTATGATGCGTTTTATGAGGCTAACGGGCGGTATAGCGCGGTGCGGACGTGTAATGCGTGGACGGGGGATGCGCTTCGGTTTGCGGGGGTTCGGGTTGGTTGGTGGACGCCGTTTCCGGTTAGTGTGATGGGGTGGTTTTGAGGGCTGTCGCGAACCCCACAGCTTGTTCTCGCTTCCTTGTTCTCCCGCGAAGGCGGGAGTCCAGACTGGGCTCCCGCCTTCGCGGGAGAACAAGAAGCGGCGGGATGCGGCATCCCAAATCCCGAGGCCACCTCCCCGGCGGAGGCCGGGGTCCAATTGGGGAACGTTGCTGATTGAGCGCGGCGCGTAGTTACCTCCGTTCGCCCAATTGGGCCCCGGCCTTCGCCGGGGTGGTAGTGGAGGGGGAACGGGGTGGTCGTGGAGGGAGGACGGCGCGCTAGGCTGATCAATTCCCCGCGCGGTAGCCTTGGTATTGGCCGCATTCCGAGCGCCTCGGGTCGCGCTTGCAGCGCTTGGCGAGCTCCTTGCGCTGCTTGCCCTCTTCGGCTTCCTGCTTGCGCATCTTCTTGCCGTAGTTGCGGTCCGATTCTTCCTGGCTGGTCGTGGTCCAGTCGACCGCCTTGCCGGCGACCTGGAACGGCGCCTTCACGATCGACGTTGCGGTGCTGATGCAGCCACTGACGAGGAACGGCAGGACCGCGAGTACGGGGAGGACTTTACGCATTTACTTCACTCCTGCGCGGGACCGATCGCGCGCCTGGCTCCCGTATAGCGGAAAGTCGGTGAAGAAACCGTCGATACCTTGTGCAAGGCCGGCATCGATCTCGGCGGCGATGTCGCCGTGGGCGGCGGGGTCGGTGCCGCGGCGGAAGCGGGTCGGTTCGAAATAGTTTTCGGCGCGGTAGGTCCAGGGGTGGACGCGCAGGCCCGCCGCGTGCGCGTCGGCGACCAGCGTGGTGGGCGTTGCATCGGACCAGAGCATGCTCTTGTTCGGGCCGATGCCGTAGGCATAGGCGGCGACCGCCTTCAGGCCTTCGGGCGTGATCATCGCCTTGTAGCTCGGCTGTGCGCCGTCGGCGGGACCGCCCTCCCCGTCCATGAGCTGGATCAGGCGGACTTTCGTCATCTTGTGGAGGCGCTGGAGGTTGGCGACTTCGAACGACTGGATGAAGACGGGCGCCTTCGCCGAATCCCAGCCGGCCTCGCGCAGTTCGGCGACCAGCTTCGCGTCGGTCGGATGGCCGATCTTGGCGAAATAGGTGGGATGCTTGGTCTCGGGATAGATTCCGATCGTCCGGCCCGTTTCGGTCGTGCGGCGCTTGGCGAGCGCGATGATCTCGGCGAGCGTGGGAATTGCGAATTGGCCGTCATAGGCGGTGTTGGCCGGGCGGAGCTTGGGCAGACGCTCCTTTGCGCGCAGCGTCTTCAGTTCGGCGAGCGTGAAGTCCTCGACGAACCAGCCGGTCATCGTCTGGCCGTCGATCGTCTTGGTGGTTTTCCGGCTAGCGAACTCGGGATGATCGGCGACGTTGGTCGTTTCCGCGATGTTGTTCTCGTGGCGCGCGACGAGGACGTCGTCCTTGGTCGGGACGAGATCGGGCTCGATGAAGTCGGCGCCCTGGTCGATCGCGAGCGAATAGGCCGCTAGCGTATGCTCGGGCCGGAGCCCGCTCGCGCCACGATGCGCAATGACGATCGGGGGCGACAATCGGGGAGAAGCTGGCGTCATCGCCGCAGCTTGCCCGCTTGCCGCGACGAGCGCCAGCGCACCGATGTGTGAGAGCTTGTCGCAATAGGAAACGATCGGTCGCATCGGCGTTGAGTCCTCGAAATCCGTACATTCCCGGCACATTCAACCAGGGGCACCGCCATGCATTTCACGATCAATGGTCAATCATATGACGCCGAGCCCGATATTCGCACGTCGGTGCTCGATCTGTGCCGCGAGCATCTCGGGCTGACGGGCTCGAAGAAGGGTTGCGATCATGGCCAGTGCGGCGCGTGCACGGTGTTGATCAACGGGCGCCGGGTCAATTCCTGCCTGACGCTCGCGGTGATGCACCAGGACGACGAGATCACGACGATCGAGGGTATCGGCCAGCCGGGCAACCTGCACGCGCTACAGGATGCGTTCGTGCGGCATGACGGCTATCAGTGCGGATACTGCACGCCGGGGCAGATCTGTTCGGCGGTCGGCATGCTCGACGAGGTCAAGAAGGGCTGGGCCAGCCATGCGTCGGGCGACCTGACCGATCCGAAGTTCGACGATGCCGAGATTTCGGAGCGGATGAGCGGCAACCTGTGCCGCTGCGCCGCGTACCCGAACATCGTCGATGCGATCCGCGAAGTCGGTGGTGCCGAGCCCGCAGGCCGGACCGCGGACGAGAAGGATGCCGCGATGGAAGCCAATGCGCGCGGGGAGCTGGTGGCATGAAGACCTTCACGTACGAGAAGCCCGCTACGCCCGAGGCGGCGGTCAAGGACATCGATACGGTTGGTGCGAAGTTCATCGCGGGCGGCACCAACCTGCTCGATTTGATGAAGTTGCAGGTCGAGACGCCGGACAAGCTGGTCGACATCTCAAGACTCGATCTCGCGAAGATCGAGGAGCGCGAGGATGGCGGGCTGACGATCGGTGCGCTGGTGCCGAACAGCGATCTCGCCGGCGACCGCCGCGTCGTCGCGAAGTACGAGGTGCTGAGCCGCGCATTGCTCGCCGGTGCCTCGGGGCAGTTGCGCAACAAGGCGTCGACCGGGGGCAATCTGCTTCAGCGGACGCGGTGCTATTATTTCTATGACACGGCCGCGGCGTGCAACAAGCGCGAGCCGGGCAGCGGCTGTTCGGCGATCGGCGGCTTCAACCGCATCCTCGCCGTGCTGGGGACGAGCGAGCATTGCATCGCGACTCACCCGAGCGACATGGCGGTGGCGATGCGGGCGCTCGATGCGACGATCGTGACGCTGAAGGCGGACGGCGATCGTCGGCGGATCTCGATCCACGACTTTTATCGTCTGCCGGGCGATACGCCGCAGATCGAGAATGCGCTCGAAGCGGGTGAACTGATTACGCACATCGAGCTGCCGGCGCCGGTCAAGGGCAAGCAGGAATACCGCAAGGTGCGCGATCGTGCATCGTATGCGTTCGCGCTCGTCTCGGTGGCGGCGATCGTCGACGTGCAGGACGGCGTGATTGCGTCGGCCTCGCTCGCGTTCGGCGGGCTCGGCCCGATGCCTTGGCGCAACCCGGCGGTCGAGGCGGCTCTGGTCGGCAAGGCGCCGTCCGATGCCGTGTTCGAGGCGGCGGCCACCGCGCTGCTGGCCGACGCCAAGGGCTACGGCTCGAACGACTTCAAGATCCCCCTCGCCCGTCGCACGCTGATCGCGACGCTGCGCAACGTCACGGGAGCATAAGCATGTTTGGTCTTGGCACTACGAACAGCCTGACGATGGACAAGCCGCATCCGGACAGTCTTCTGGATACGGGCGTCCAGGGCGTCATCGGCAAGCCGCTCGACCGGATCGACGGACCGCTGAAGGTCACCGGTACGGCGACCTATGCCGCGGAATACCAGTTCGCCAACATGGCGTATGGCGTGCTGGTCGGCACGAAGATTTCGGCGGGCAAGGTCGTTTCGATCGACGTCGACGCGGTGAAGGCGATCTCCGGCGTGATCGACGTCGTCACCGATTTCGACCAGTTCATCCGCGTCTCGGCGCAGGGCGGCGCGACCGACGCACCGACACAGGGCGTGAAGGACATCGCGTTCTTCGGTCAGATCGTCGCGATCGTGCTCGCCGAGAGCTTCGAGGTCGCGCGCGATGCGGCGGCGCGCTTGCCGATCGAGTATGACGAGGCCGAGGGTCAGTACGACTTCGCTGCGCACCGCGACGAGACGCGGACGCCGCCGGACGACGCGACCCCCGCGCATTTCAAGCAAGGCGACGTCGACAAGGCGATGGCCGAGGCGGCGGTGACGATCGAGTCGACCTATGTCACGCCGAGCCAGAATTCGGCGGCGATGGAGCCGCATGCCTCGACCGCGGTATGGGAAGAGGACGGTTCGCTGTCGCTGTACGGCGCCTACCAGATGCCGACCTCGGATGCGCAGCAGCTGGCGAAGTCGCTGGGGCTGTCCGAGAAGAAGGTGCGGATCATCGCGCGCTATATCGGCGGCGGGTTCGGCTCGAAGCTCGGCATCGCACCCGAAAGCGTCGCGGCGGCGATCGCGGCGAAGCAGCTCGGCCGTCCGGTCAAGGCGGTGATGTCGCGGCCGCAAGTGTTCGAGGCGACGGTGCGGCGGTCTAATACCGAGCAGCATGTGCGGCTCGCGGCCGACGCCGATGGCAAGTTGCTGGCGATCGGTCACGAGACGCTGACCTCGAACCAGCCGACCGAGGATTATTTCGAGCCGGCCGGGATCGGCACGCATCTGCTGTACGGCGGTGAGAACCGGTTGATCACGCATGAGGTGGTCGATGTGAACTTCGTGCTGTCGGGCTCGATGCGCGCGCCGGGCGAGGCTGTCGGGATGCTCGCGCTGGAGGGCGCGATGGACGAGCTGGCCGAGAAGCTCGAGATGGATCCGATCGAGCTGCGCAAGCGCAACGATCCGAAGGTCGACCCTGAGAAGGACGTGCCCTATTCGTCGCGCAACCTGACGCGTGCGCTCGACGAGGGTGCGAAGAAGTTCGGCTGGGACAAGCGCCAGAAGGCCGGCACGCGCCGCGAGGGCGAGTGGCTGATCGGCATGGGCGTCGCCTCGGCGGTGCGCGGCAACATGATGATGGAATCGTCCGCCAAGGTCGAGATCCACCCGGACGGCTCGGCGACGGTGTCGTCGGCGATGACCGACATCGGCACGGGTAGCTATACGATCCTGGCGCAGATCGCGTCGGAGATCCTGGGGATCCCGGTCGAGAACATCACGATGTCACTGGGTGATACCAACGATCCTCCCGCGGCGGGTTCGGGCGGTTCGTGGGGTGCGGCGTCTTCGGGTACTGCCGTGTATCTGGCGTGCGAGATGCTGCGCGGGAAGCTGGCCAAGGCGGCGGGCGTCGACGAGGACGGGCTGACTCTGAAGGACGGCAAGGCGATCGGTGACAACCGCTCGACGCCGATCGGCGAGCTGGTCGGCAAGGGTCTCGAGGCTACCGGGCATATCAAGCCGGGCAAGCAGGAGAAGGAGACGACGCAGGCCGGGTTCGGTGCGCATTTCGCCGAGGTCGCGGTCAACGTGGTCACCGGCGAGACGCGGGTGCGGCGGATGCTCGGGTCGTTCGCGGCGGGGCGCGTGCTCAATGCGAAGACCGCGCGGTCGCAGTGCCTTGGCGGGATGACGTTCGGGATCGGCGCGGCGCTGACCGAGGATTTGATTCACGATACGCGGACCGGCAAGCTGGTGAACCACGATCTGGCGGAATATCACGTGCCGGCCAATGCGGACATTCCGCAGATGGACGTCCACTTCGTCGACGAGCGCGACATCCATGCGAACCCGATCCACGCGAAGGGGATCGGCGAGCTGGGGATCTCAGGCGCGGGTGCTGCGGTGGCGAACGCGGTGTATAATGCGACGGGAATCCGGGTGCGGGAGTTCCCGATTACGCTGGACAAGCTGCTGGATCAGTTGCCCGCTGTTTGAGGGCTGACGATACCATACACAGGTACCACCCCGGCGAAGGCCGGGGCCCAGTTGAGGGACGAAGATAACGAAGGATCGTCCTTCGTTATCAAGATCTTTCCAACTGGGCCCCGGCCTTCGTCGGGGTGGCGGCAAGGGTTGAGGTGAGCCAAGCTCCAACCCTCGTCAAACGCCCCTGCCCTACCCATATCCTTCCCTCCACCCGAGGACCGCAGAATGAACGAACACGTGATGAATGCGGCGTTTCGGCCGGGTGGTCTCGACCGCGCGAAGCAGGGCGTTCTCGGGCTCGGGCTCGATCGGATCGAGGGGCCGGCCAAGGTCACCGGCGTGGCGGATTATGCGTATGAGGGAACGCCCGACGGTATCGCCTACGCCGCGATCGTCGGTACGCCCGTAGGCAGCGGGCGCATCCTCGGGATCGACGTCAGCGCCGCCGAGGCGTTGCCTGGAGTCATTGCCGTCATCCATAACGACGCGCGGATGCCGGCCGGCGAGTCCAACTCCCGCGCGATGCCGCTGTTCGATACCGATGTCATTCTCCACCTCGGCCAGCCGGTCGCGATCGTCGTCGCGGAGGATCAGGCGATTGCGCGTGACGCCGCGGCACTGGTCGTGGTTCGTACCGAGGCGGGCGAGGATCGGTTCGACGTCGAGGCTCAGCCGGTCGATACCGCGCCCAAGATCGGTTTCCTCCCGCCGATCGACAACGGCGATCTCGACGCGGTGATGGCGGACGCGGCGGTGACGTTCGACCGCACCTACACGACGCCCGTGCACTTCCCCGCCGCGCTGGAACCGCACGCGACTACCGCGTGGTGGGAGGGCGACAAGCTGACCGTACGGTCGAGCAACCAGGTGATCGGCGGCGCACGCAAGACCATTGCCAAGGCGCTGAAGATCGATGCGGACAAGGTGCGCGTCCTCGCGCCGTATGTCGGCGGCGGGTTCGGGGGCAAGACCGGTGTCGGGCCCGAGGCGATCCTCGCGGCGATCGCGGCGGAGGTCGTGGGGCGGCCGGTGAAGGTCGCCCTGCCGCGTCGCCAAACCGCGTATATGGTGCATCACCGTTCGCACACGACGCAGCGGATCCGGATCGCGGCCGACGCAAACGGCGTGATCCTCGGCATGGGGCATGAGAGCGTCGTCGCGCAGAACGACGATGGCGAGTTTCTCGAGCCGGTGCCGTTCGGGACGCTGCCACTGTACCGAGGCGACGCGCGGCGGTTCAAGACCGACCTCGTGCGTGTCGACCTGCCCGCGAGCGGAGCGGTCCGCGCGCCGGGCGAGGCGGTCGGGACGTTCGGGGTCGAGTGCGCGATGGACGAGCTGGCCGAGCAGCTCGGGATCAATCCGATCGAACTGCGGCGGCGCAACGAGCCCGAGACCGATCCGGTGAGCGGCAAGCCGTTCTCCACGCGGCGGATGCTCGATTGCTACACGCAAGGCGCCGAGCGGTTCGGCTGGCCGGCGAACGTGCCGGCGCCGGGGTCGGTGCGCGACGGCGAGTGGCTCGTCGGGATCGGCATGGCGGCGAGCTTGCGCGGCAACTTCACCGTCGAAGCGCAGGCGCGCGTGCGGCTGGAGGCGGATGGCCGCGCGACGGTCGAGTGCGACATGACCGATATCGGCACGGGGACGTACACCATCCTCGCGCAGACTGCGGGCGAGATGCTTGGGCTACCGGTGGCCGAGGTGAATGTGCGGCTCGGCGATACCGACTTCCCGCCGAGCGCGGGGTCGGGCGGGTCGTTCGGCGCTGGCAGCGCGTGTTCGGCGGTGGTGCTCGCGTGCGAGGATATCCTTGGCGAACTGGCGTTGCGGATGAACGCGGCGCCCGAGGATCTGAGCCTGCACGATGGCTGTGTGAGCGCTGGCGGGCGATCGGTGAAGCTCGTCGATCTTGTCCGCGGCGAGGCTATCGTGGCGATGGGCAAGACCGGGCCGGGTGCCGAGAGCAAGCGTACCAGCCAGGCAAGCCACGGCGCGCACTTCGTCGAGGTCGCGGTGAACGCGGTGACCGGCGAGACGCGCGTGCGGCGGATGCTGGGCGTGTTCGACGTCGGGCGGGTGCTCAATCGCAAGACCGCGACGAGCCAGATCACCGGCGGGATGGCGTGGGGGATCGCCTATGCGCTGAGCGAGGAGGGCATCGTCGACACGCGGACGGGGGCGTTCGTGAATCCCGATTTCGGCGAATATCATGTCGCGGTGAATGCGGACATTCCTCAGCTTGAGGTGCATTTCATCGAGGAGGTCGACGACTCCGCGAACCCGGTGGGGGCGAAGGGCGTTGGGGAGCTTGGAATTTCAGGCGCGGGGGCTGCGGTGGCGAATGCGATCTACAACGCGACGGGGGTAAGGGTTCGGGACTTTCCGGTGACGCTCGACAAGCTGCTCGAAGGGTTGCCCGCCGTCTGATCCTCCCCGGCACGGGGAGGGGGACCGCGCCTCTTGGCGTGGTGGAGGGGGCGACCCCCAAGCGTAACGTCTGCGGCTGGCCCCCTCCACCAGCTGCGCTGGTCCCCCTCCCCGTGTGCGGGGAGGAATAGAAGAGAGACAAAATGGCTGAAAACGATAGCGTGCTCGCTGCTGCGAAGACCTGGAAGGGCGAGAGGATGGCGATCGCTACGGTCGTCTCGACCTGGGGATCCGCGCCGCGGCCCAAGGGAAGCCATATGCTCGTCCATGCCGATGGTCGGTTCGAGGGATCGGTCTCCGGCGGGTGCGTCGAGAGCGACATCCTCGCCACCGCCGCCGAGGTGATCGCGGGGGCGCCGTTCCAGGTGCGCAACTACGGCGTGGCGGACGCCGCGGCGTGGGAAGTCGGATTGCCGTGCGGCGGCGAGATTGCGGTGATGGTGCAGCCGGTTTCGGCCGAGGGGTTCGATCCCGAACTGTTCGACCGGATCGCCGATGCGCGCGACCAAGGCGATGCGCTGACCGTGACCACCGACCTTGTGACCGGGCACAGCGATGCGCGGCCGCTGGAAACGGGCGAGGTGTTCGTCAACCGCTACGATCCGCCGCGGCGGCTGCTGATCGTCGGCGCGGTGCAGATCGCGCAGGCTCTGGCGGGGCTGGCACGCGAACTCGGAATCGAGACGATCGTGATCGATCCGCGTGCGCGCTTCCTGACCGAGGAGCGGTTTCCGGGCGTGACGCTCGACGACCGCTGGCCCGACGAGGCGATCGCCGCGCTCCGCCCGGGGCCGTCGACCGCCGTCGTGACGCTGAGCCACGACATCAAGATCGACGATCCCGCGCTGATCGCGGCGCTCGCGTCGGATGCCGCGTATGTCGGTGCGCTCGGCAGCCGCAAGAGCCACGCCGCGCGACGCGAGCGGCTTGCCTCGGAAGGCGTTACGGCGGAGAATATCGACCGGATCGACGCGCCGGTCGGGCTCGACATCGGCGCGATCGGACCGTCGGAAATCGCGCTGTCGGTCGCGGCGGCGATGATAGGAGCGTTCAATGATCGCCGCTGAAAACGTCTTCCTCATCCTCCTCGCGGCCGGGCGCTCGGAGCGGTTCGGCATTCCGAACAAGCTCGAGGTACCGTTTCTCAACAAGCCGCTCGGGATGCACGTCGTCACCGCGTTCGAGAACATTCCGTTCAAGCGCCGGCTGGTGGTCACAGACGGTTGCAAGCTCGACTTCATCAGCCATCATTTCGAGGTGGTGCATAACGACGATCCGTCGTCGGGAATGTCGCAGTCGGTGAAGCTCGGCGTGCAGTGCGCGAAGGACGAGGGCGCGGAGGCGGTACTGATCGCGCTGGCCGACATGCCGCGCGTGACCGCGGCGCATATCTACCGGATGCTCGATGCTGCCGACAGCGCGGATGCAGTGGTTGCATCGAGCGATGGCGAGAAGCCGAGCCCCCCTGCCCTGTTCGGGCGCGAGCGGTTCGATTTCCTGCTGACGCTCGACGGCGATGCGGGCGCACGTGACTTGGTGAAGGCGGGGCGGCATGTCGTGACCGCGCCGGCCGAACTGATCGACATCGACACACCCGAGGATCTGGACCGGCTGCAGGCGCTGGTTCGCGATCCCAAGGCCGCGATCACTCGTGCCTTAACGCGTCGATAGGGTTCATCGCCGCCGCGCGTCGTGCCGGGAAGTAACCGAAGACCACGCCAATAACCGCGGAGATCGCGAACGCGAAGATGTTGATCTCGGGCACGAACAGCCACTGAACCTTGATCAGCGGCGCGATGATCGCGATCGCGGCCTGCGCGACGATCAGACCGATGACACCGCCCAGGCACGACAGCGCGATCGCCTCGACGAGGAACTGCAACAGCACCTCGCGCGCGACCGCGCCGATGGCGAGGCGGATGCCGATCTCGCGCGTGCGCTCGGTTACCGACACCAGCATGATGTTCATGATGCCGATCCCGCCGACCACCAGGCTGATCCCGGCGACCGCGGCGACGATGCCGGTGAGCAGCGTCGTGGTGCCGGTTAGCGTGTCCGAAATCTGCTTGGTGTCGAAGATGTTGAAGTCGTCGGGCTTGTCGCCGGTGATGGTGCGGCGTTCGCGGAGCAGGTCGGTGATCCCGGCCTGCACGGTGCTGGTGGAGAAGCGCTCGTCGACGCCGACCAGCATCAGGCGGATATCGCGGTTGCCGGTGAAGCGCCGCTGGACCGCCTTGATCGGCATGACCACGGTGTCGTCCTGATCGCCGCCGAACCCGGCCTGGCCGCGCGTGGTCAGCACGCCGATCACGTCGCAGCTGATCGGGCCGATACGGAAACGATGGCCGACCGGATCGCCGCCGGGGAACAGGTTTTTCGAGACGGTATTGCCGATGATGCAGACCGCGGCACCGGCGCTTTCCTCGACCGGCGTCCAGCGGCGGCCCGAGGCGAGCGGCCAAGGCTGGACCTGGAAGATCGCGTCGGTGGTGCCGTTGATCGTGGTCGACCAGTTGGCGCCTTCGTAGATCGCGGTGGCGGTGGCGCTTGCCTGCGGTGCGACCGCGGTGACGCCGGCGATCTGGTTGGCGATTGCGGCGACGTCCTCCGGCTTGAAGTCGGGCGGGCGCGGGCCGCCGCCGCCGCGACCGAAGCCCTGGCCGGGGCGGACTTGCAGGATGTTGGTGCCGAGCGCGGAGATCGACTGCTGCACGGCGGCGGTGGTGGCCTTGCCGAGCGTCACCATCGTCACGACCGCACCGACGCCGATGACGATGCCGAGGATGGTGAGGAACGATCGCAGGAGGTGGCGGCGGATCGAACGAAGCGCGAGGACGAGGGTTGTGCCGAACATTAGCTTTCTTCCCCCCCGCCCGCTTGCGGGAGGGGGTTGGGGGGTGGGCTCGCGGGTTCGGCAAGCGCAGCGGTCGAAGCGCGTGCCGGAGCTGCGGCTGGCGTTGCGTTCGAGGTGAGCGCGTGCCCACCCCCGGCCCCTCCCGCTTGCGGGAGGGGGGAAGAAAGGGCGCTCACGATTCCACGCTTTCGCCTTGGCGGTGCTGGCTTTCGATGCGTTCTACCAGGCCGTCCTTGAAGTGGACCACCGTCCTGGCGAAGGCGGCCATGTCGGGTTCGTGCGTGACCATCAGCACCGTGATGTTCTTTTCCGCGTTCAGCCGCGTGAGGAGTTGCATGATCTCGACCGAGCGTTCGCTGTCGAGATTGCCGGTGGGCTCGTCGGCGAGCAGCACGTCGGGACTCGTGACCAACGCGCGGGCGATCGCGACGCGCTGTTGCTGGCCACCGGAGAGTTCGGCGGGCGTGTGATCCCACCAGTCCGCAAGGCCGACCGTATCGAGGCTCGCCATCGCCGCGTCCCGGCGTGCGCGCTTTTCGTCGCCGCGGTAGAGCAAGGGGAGTTCGACATTCTCCAGCGCGGACGTGCGCGAGAGGAGGTTGAAGCCCTGGAACACGAAGCCGAGATATTTCCGCCGCAGTAGCGCGCGCTGGTCTCGGTCGAGCGTCTCGACGTGGTGGCCGCGGAACAGGAACGTCCCTGCGCTCGGCACGTCCAGACAGCCGAGGATGTTCATCGTCGTCGACTTGCCCGACCCCGACGGCCCCATCACCGCGACGAAATCGCCCGCCGCGATGTCGAGGTCGACGCCCTTGAGCGCCTGGAACATCGTCGCGCCCTGCCCGTACGTCTTGGTGACGCCGCGCAAGCTGATGAGCGGTTCGGCGGTGAGCGGCGCGTTACTGGCCACCGCCCCCACCCTTGCTCGCGCCACCCGAGCGGCGGGGGCCGCCACTGCGCTTGGCGTCGTCGCCGCCGCTCGCCAGCTGTCCGGTGATGACCTGCGCGCCGGGCTGGAGATTGCCCGACAGGACTTCGGTCATCGTGCCGTTGGTGTCGCCAGTGGTGATCTGCACCGGCTGCGGCGTGCCGTCCGCGCCCTTGACGTAGATCGTCTGCTGCGCGCCGCGAGCGACCGTCGCGGTGCGCTCCGCACCGCCGCCACGGCGCGGACGGAAGGTCAGCGAGCCGGCGATACCGCCGCCTGCGTCGCCGGACGCCGCGGTCGGCTTGAAACGCAACGCGGCGTTGGGGACGAGCAGGACGTTGCGCTTGTCCGAGGTGACGATGTCCGCGGTCGCGGTCATGCCGGGGCGCAGCGTCAGCGACTGATTACCCACCGTCAGGTCGGCCGCGTACGAGACGACCTGACCGGTGGTCGAGGTCGCGGTGGTCGAGGTCGACGAGGTGGCCGAGCTGACCGTCAGGTTCGAGCCGAGATCGACCCGGCTGATCGTCGCCGGGAAGGTCTGGCCGGGGAACGCATCGACGGTGAAGCTGGCCTTCTGGCCGATCTTGACCTCGCCGACATCGGCTTCGTCGATCGCGACCTCGAGCTTCATCTTGGTGAGGTCTTCGGCGATCACGAACAGCGTCGGCGTGTTGAACGACGAGGCGACGGTCTGGCCCGGGTCAATCTGGCGTGCGAGCACCACCCCCGTCACCGGCGAGCGGATGATCGCGCGCGCGCGCTGCGTCTGGTTCTGCGCGAGGAGCGCGCGGCTGGCGACGACGTTGGCTTCGGCGACCTTCTGCGCCGCGACGGCGCGTGCGTAATCGGCGCGGCCGGTCTGGAGCTCGGTCTTCGACGGCACGCGACCGCCCGAGAGCCGAGAGACCTCTTCAAGGCGGTTCAGCTGCGCGCGCGATTCGGCGACGGTGGCCTGTGCCTGCGCGACCTGCGCCTGGTTCGCCGCGAGCTGCGCGCTGGTCTGGCGGATCTGGTCGTCGAGCTGTTCGGGATCGATCAGCGCGAGCGGTTGCCCTGCGGTGACGCGGTCGTTGACGTCGACGACGACCTTGGTGACGAGGCCCGACAGCTGCGAGCCGACCGTGACCTGCGTCGTCGGGGCGAGCTTGCCGGTGGCGGAGACGCTGACGGTCAGGTTGCCGCGCTGGGCGGCCTGCGTGGAATATTGCGTCTGCTCCTTCGCGCCGAAGCACTTGGCGAGCAGCAGGCAGAGCAGGACCACGCCGACCGCGATCACGACCCACTTTACGTAGCGTTTCCAGGGGGCCTGCGGCTTTACGCCGAGGAAGTCGTCGATCGATGCGTCGGCCATCAGCGTGCCTCTGGATTGGATATGGGCGCTTGCGGGATCACGGTGGAGTCCCAGCCGCCGCCGAGTGCGGCATAGAGTGCGATCAACGCGGTGGCGGCATCGGCGCGTGCCTGCGTCGCGCCGTTGCGCGCGGACAGGAGCGCGGTTTCCTGCTGGTTGAGCGTGGTGAAATCGGTGAGGCCGGTGCGGTATTGGCTGCGGCTGAGGATCGCGGAATTGTTCGAGGCGTCGAGCGCGATCGCGAACTGGCGCTCGCGTTCCTGCGCGGTCTGGAGCGCGACGACGGCGTTCTCGACATCCTCCAGCGCGGTGAGGACGGTCGATTTGTAGAGCGCGAGCGCGCCGTCGGCGGCGGCTTCGCTGGTGCGGACCTGGCTTCGCAGACGGCCGCCATTGAAGATCGCCTGGGTCAGGCCGGCGAACAGGCTGCCGGTGATCGCGTCACCGATGTTGCCGATCGATGTCGCATTGGTGTTCAGATTGCCGGTGATCGCGAGCGCCGGATAGAGCTGCGCCTTGGCCACGCCGATCCGCGCGGTGGCGGCGGCGAGCGCGCGTTCGGCGGAGCGGATGTCGGGGCGCTGGCGGAGCGTGTCGCCGGGGATGCCGACGCCGACTGCGGCGGGGCCGGTCGGGATCGCCTTGGCCGGTGCCATCATAGTGCGGAGCGCGCCGGGGGCTTGGCCGGTCAGCACGCCGATCCTTGCGACGGCGGCGGCATATTGCTGGTCGAGGCTGGGGATCGTCGCGGCGGTCTGCGCACGCT
Organism: Sphingomonas sp. PP-CC-3A-396; assembly: GCF_004343105.1. NCBI lineage: Bacteria > Pseudomonadati > Pseudomonadota > Alphaproteobacteria > Sphingomonadales > Sphingomonadaceae > Sphingomonas > Sphingomonas sp. PP-CC-3A-396. The sequence continues at coordinate 310,314 of NZ_SLYF01000004.1, forward strand.
GGGCGCGCGCCTGCTCGGCGTCGACGCTGGAGACGAGCCCTGCCTGGACGCGGAAGCCGGCGATCTCGAGGTTGTCGTCCTGGATCGCGAGCGAGGCGCGGGCGTTGGCGAGCTGTTGCTGGTATAGCCGCGCGAGGACGTAGTTGCGCGCGACCTCGCTTTCGACCGAGATCAGCACGGTGGCGTAGTCGTAGCCCGACGCGGCGTACTCCGCGCGGCTCGCCTCGACGGTGCGGCGGATCTCGCCGAACACGCCGACCTGGTAGCTCGCGCTGGCGCCGAGCGTGAAGCTGTTGGCGCCGCCCCCGCCGGTATCGACGACCGTGCCGTCGGGCAGCGTGAACGAGCGTCCACCGCCGCGGACGTTCTCGTTGCGCTGATAGCCGGCCGAGCCGTTGACCGTCGGGAGCAGAGACGCGCGGTTCTGGAGCAGGCTTTCGCGGGCCTGGCGGAGGCGGGCGACGGACTGTGCGATGTCGAGATTGGCGGCGGCGGCCTGCTGGACCAGCTGGCCGAGGACGGGGTCATCGAACTTCTGCCACCAGCGGGTGAGGTCTTCGGGCTTGGTCTCGGGGGTGACCGAATAGGCGTCGGGAACGCCCAGCTCTGCCGCTGCCTTGGGGTGGTAGTCCGGGCCGACGGTGCAGCCGGCGAGCAGGACGCTCGCGGAGACGGGTGCGATGAGGAGGGCGCGGACGCGGGACATGGGCGGCAGGCATGACCAAGCGGCTGGGGCTAGTCCAGCGGTTTTGTGTCGCGAGGTGTCGCAGGTGGGCTGGATTGGAGGGGGGTGGGGAGCTTTAAAAAGCGCCGTCTATACGGACTTGCTCGGCCGCCACCCCGATGGGACGTGTATGCGCTGTTTAATGTGCGTCACCCGCCGCTGCTTGTTCTCCCGCGAAGGCGGGAGCCCAGTCTGGGTCCCCGCCTTCGCGGGGAAACACAAGTTTGTCTGGCGCTTCCGTCACCCCGGACTTGTTCCGGGGTCCACCGGGCCGCATTTTTCACTTGGTGCTGGGAGTGCGGAACGGTGGATGCCGGAACAAGCCCGGCATGACGACGAAAGGTCAGCCTCGTATCTACACCACCCCGGCGGAGGCCGGGGCCCAATTGGGCGGACCGGGCTCATGATGGACAGTCCCCCGTTACGACCACCTTTCCAATTGGGCCCCGGCCTTCGCCGGGGTGGTGGTGTGCGCGGTGACGTGAGTGGTATAAATTATGCCACGCTTCCTAGCCTTCCTGGCGCCTCTCCCTTTCTTGTCCCCCGCGGAGGCGGGGGGCCAGGATTACAGACGCTGCGCTGTTTGCTCCTGGACTCCCGCCTCCGCGGGAGAACAGGGAGGGTGGTCGCGATGACCCCTCCCCTCCCCCACCCCGAAAATCGAACCGCACCCGTTCCAATTTTGCAGTGCAGCGGAACGGAGCGGTGGCGCTATGGGTTCAGGGATGATGCTAGCCGAACGCCAGCCCGCGACTGATGTCCTCGCGCCGCCCCTTGCCGTGCCCGACGCCGTGAGCCTGTTCTTCGATTTCGACGGGACGCTCGTCGACTTAGCCGCGACGCCTGATGCGGTCGTGGTAAGCCAGATGCTGCTCGATACGCTCGATACGCTCGCCGAGCGCTTCCCCGGTCGCGTCGCGATCATCAGCGGGCGCTCGATCGCGCAGCTCGACGCGATGCTCGGGCGGCACGCGCACCTGTTCGCAGTCGCGGGCAGCCACGGCGCCGAGACGCGCACGCCCGACGACGGCCACGTCGCGGCTGAGCGCCCCGCCTTGCTCGAAGCCGCCGCCGGTGCGCTCCGCGACTTCGCCGACGCCAACGGGCTCGTCTACGAAGCGAAAAGCCTCGGCGCGGGGCTGCACTACCGGATGGCGCCGGACTTCGAACCTGCCGCGGTCCGCCTCGCCGAGGATCTCGCCGCCGCCCACGGCCTCACGCTCCAGCGCGGCAAGATGATGGTCGAATTGCGCACCCCCGGCGACAAAGGCGCCGCCCTCCGCGCACTGATCGCCGCGCCGGCGATGACGGGCAGCATGCCGTATTTCTTCGGCGACGACGTCACCGACGAGGACGGGTTCGAGGCGGCGCGCGAGTTTGGCGGGGCGGGCGTGCTGATCGGCGAGCAACGGCCTACCGCCGCCACCTACCGCCTGAACGACGTTGCCGCACTTCGCGACTGGATTGCTGCCATATTGGAAATACGATGACCGCACCTACCCAAAAAGCCGACATGAACCTGTGGCCGATCGGCAATTGCCAGGTCTCCGCGCTGATCGACAAGACCGGCACGTTCGCCTGGGGCTGCGTGCCCCGCGTCGACGGCGACCCGGCGTTCTGCGCGCTGCTCGGCGGCGATGCGCCCAAGACCGGGTTCTGGGCGATCGAACTCGAGGGCGGTGCGAAAACTACGCAGGCCTATATCCGCAACACGCCGATCCTGGTGACGCGGCACGAGGACGAGGCCGGCAATGCGGTCGAGGTGATCGATTTCTGCCCGCGCTTCGTGCGCGAGGGGCGGACCTATCGCCCGACCAGCTTCGTGCGGATCGTCAAACCGGTGGCCGGCTCGCCGCGCATTCGCGTTAGGATGCGGGTCGCGACGAACTGGGGGAAGCCGACCGAGCACACGCAGGGTTCGAACCACATCCGTTTCCTGATGGACGACCAGACGTTGCGGCTGACCACCGATGCGCCGGTCGGGCATATCGTCGGCGAGAACTGGTTCCGGCTCGAACGCCAGATGCACCTGTTCCTCGGCCCCGACGAGAGCTTCGCGGGCGTGCTGCACGAGGCGGCCGAAGCGATGCTGTCGCGGACCAAGGACGAGTGGCGGCACTGGGTACGAGGCCTCGCGACGCCGGTCGAGTGGCAGGACGTCGTCATCCGCGCGGCGATCACGCTGAAGCTGTGCCAGCACGAGGAGACCGGCGCGATCGTCGCCGCGCTGACTACCTCGATCCCCGAGCATGAGGGGTCGGAGCGCAACTGGGATTACCGCTACTGCTGGATCCGCGACGCCTATTATACGGTGCAGGCGCTCAACCGGCTGGGTGCGCTCGACGTGCTCGAAGGCTATCTCGAATATCTGCGCAACATCGTCGATGCGTCCAAGGGGGGGCACGTCCAGCCGCTCTACGGGGTCGGCGGCGAGGCCACGCTGATCGAACGGATTGAAAGCGACCTGCCCGGCTATCGCGGGATGGGCCCGGTGCGCGTCGGCAACCAGGCGTACGAGCAGATCCAGCACGACGCGTACGGCCAGATCATCCTGTCCGACGTCCAGGCGTTCTTCGACAAGCGGCTGTTCCGGATGTCGAGCGAGGAGGACTTCAAGAGCCTCGAACTGGTCGGTGACCGCGCGTGGGAAACGTACGACAAGCCCGACGCGGGGCTGTGGGAGCTGCGTACCAAGGCACACGTCCACACCTATTCGGCGGCGATGTGCTGGGCGGCGTGCGATCGGCTGGCCAACGCGGCGGAAGTGCTCGGGCTGGAGGATCGCCGGACGTTCTGGGAGGAGCGCGCCAACACGATCCGCACCACGATCGAGCAATCGGCGTGGCGCGAGGATACGCAGCGTATCTCGGCGACGTTCGGTGGCGACGATCTCGATGCGAGCCTGATCCAGCTGCTCGATTTGCGCTTCTTCGCGCCCGACGATCCGCGGTTCCAGTCGACGCTCAAGGCGGTCGAGGAAGGTCTGCGCCGCGGCAGCCATATGCTGCGCTATGCGACCGAGGATGATTTCGGCCTGCCGCACACCGCGTTCAACGTCTGCACTTTCTGGCTGATCGAGGCGCTGCACGCGACCGGCCGGACAGCCGACGCGCGCGCGCTGTTCTGCGAGATGGTCGCGCGGCGGACGCCGGCCGGGCTGCTGTCGGAAGATATCGATCCGAATACCGGCGAGCTGTGGGGCAATTATCCGCAAACCTATTCGCTGGTGGGGCTGATCAACTGCGCGGTCCTGCTCAGCAAGCCGTGGAGTGCCGTCCGATGAGCCGCCTCGTCGTCATCTCGAACCGCGTCCAGTCGGTCGATGCGCCTTCGGGCAACCAGGGTGGCCTAGCCGTCGCGCTGCTCGCGGCGTTGCGCGAAAAGGGCGGCGTGTGGTTCGGCTGGTCGGGATCGACCACCGAGACCTTCACCGGCCACATCAATTTCCAGCAGGGCAAGGGCGTCACCACCGCGACGATCGACCTGGAAGAGCAGGATTTTGACGAATATTACAACGGCTATGCGAACCGCACGCTGTGGCCGCTGTTCCATTACCGGATCGACCTGACCGAGTTCGAACGCGATTTCTCCAGCGGCTACGCGCGCGTGAACAAGCGGTTCGCGGAGACGGTGCTGCCGTTGATCGAGCCCGAGGATCTGGTGTGGGTCCACGATTACCACCACGTCCCGCTCGGGCAGGAACTGCGCAAGCTTGGCGTCGAGAACAAGATCGGGTTCTTCCTCCACATTCCGTGGCCGCCGATGGCGATGCTGTTGTCGCTGCCGAGCCACCGTGCGCTGGTCGAATCGATGTTCGCGTACGACGTGATCGGCTTCCAGACGCAGGATTGGCTCGACAGCTTCCTGCATTACGTGACGAGCCAGCTCGACGGCGTGGTCGGCGAGGATGGCTGGGTGACGGTCGGCGACCGCACGATCAAGGCGATCACGACGCCGATCGGGATCGAGACGGCGGACTTCGAAAAGTCGGCAAACAGCGACGCCGCGCGGCATGCCAAGGAGCGGATGTACATGTCTGCGACCGGGCGCAGCCTGATCGTTGGGGTCGACCGGCTCGATTATTCGAAGGGGCTCGCCGAGCGGTTCGCCGGATACGAGCGGTTCCTGGGGTCGCATCCGGACCGGCGCGGGCTGGTCTACATGCTCCAGATCGCGCCGCCGTCGCGCGAGAAGGTCGATACGTACCAGGAGATCCGCGCGAACCTCGATTCGATGTCGGGGCGGATCAACGGCGAATATTCGGATATCGACTGGACGCCGATCCGCTACGTCAACCAAGGCTTCCCGCGTGACGTGCTGGCGGGGATCTACCGCGCGGCTCGCGTTGGGTTGGTGACGCCGTTGCGCGACGGGATGAACCTCGTCGCGAAGGAATATGTCGCGGCGCAGGATCCCGAGGATCCGGGCGTGCTGGTGCTGTCGCACTTCGCGGGCGCTGCTACGCAGCTGAAGGACGCGGTGCTGGTCAATCCATACAGCCCCGAGGAAATGTCCGACGCGATCGACCGGGCGCTGAAGATGCCTCTCGCCGAACGGAAAGCGCGCTGGGAGAAGCTGATCGACAACGTCCGGAAGGAGGACGTGATGTGGTGGTGCGAGCTGTTCATCACCGCGCTCGAGGCGGTGCCGGAGCACGAGGCGGTGTAATTCGATCCTCCCCCGCCAGGGGGAGGTGGCTGGCACTCGCCAGACGGAGGGGGAGGACACGGAACGCACGTGGCGCGTGCCTCCCCCTCCGTCGCCTTCGGCGCCACCTCCCCCTGGCGGGGGAGGATTCGCTTAGGTCCGCGGCACCGGGTCCGGCGCCATCAGCAGGCGGTTGCGTGGGATAGCCTCGGGCATCTCGTCGCGGATGTACGTCAGCAACGCCTCGCGCACATCGCAGCGCAAGTCGAACGCGATCGCCGCGTCCTTGGCGGTCATCAACCCGCGCAACTCGATGCAGTCCGTCTTCACGTCGGTCACCTGAAGGTTGTAGAACCGCTTGTCCCAGCGTGGGTTCGAGGTGACGATCTCGCCCAGTTTCTCGCGCAGCCGCGGCACATCCGCGGACGGATCGAGATACCAGAACACCGACCCCATCAACTGGCTCGTCTCGCGCGTCCAGTTCTGGAAGCTCTGCTCGAGGAACTTCGACACCGGCACGACGAGGCGGCGTTCGTCCCAGATCTTGATGACCACGAACGTCAGGTTGATCTGCTCGACCCGCCCCCATTCGCCGTCGACGATCAGCACGTCGTCGATCCGGATCGGCTCGGTGAAGGCCATCTGGACGCCGGCGATCAGGTTCTTCAGCGCGGGCTGCGCGGCGGCACCGACGACGAGGCCTGCGATACCCGCCGACGCCATCAGCGTGACGCCGATCGAGCGGATGCCGGGGACGCTCAGCAACATCAGGCAGACGCTGACGAAGATGATGAAGAACGTGCCTATCCGCCCCAGGATCGCCGCCCGCGTCCGCTTGCGGCGGGCGCGGAGGTTGTCCTCGACCGAGATGTCGGCGCGGATCTCGATGACGTCCTGAAACGCGCGAAGCGCCGCGACCGCGAGCCAGCCGAGCAGTGCTGGGACGAGGAAGCCGAGCAACTGCTTCCACAGATCCTCGATGTCGTTGTCCATCGGCAGGATCCGCGCGACGAACGCGACGGCGACGGAAACGAACACCGCGCGCAACGGCCGGCGGACGCGGGCTAGGACGAGGCCATCGGTATTGGCGGTCGAGCGCCGCTGCGCATGGCCGCCGATCCGCATCGTCAGCCAATGCGCGACCAGCGCGACGAGAACGGCCGCGGAGACGACGGCGACGCTCTCCAGCCAGACCCATTCGGGGGGTATGTGGAGCGATCTGAACATGCGCATTTGAGCGCAACGGTCGGGGGAAGCGGGATGTTCCGCTGCAGTGCAGCATTTTGGTCGGCAGTGAACTGAGGAAGGCCAGGCCGTCAAAGAGACCACCACCCCGGCGGAGGCCGGGGCCCAATTGGGGGACGGCCGTAACGAAGCACAGCCAGTCGTTACTGCAACCTTTCCAATTGGGCCCCGGCCTTCGCCGGGGTGGGCTGCTGATTTGGTTCGCATTGCCTCCTCGTCACCAGCGTTCCTGGATGACGTCTCCCCCCGATCATGCCAGAACCGCCCAACCATGATCGCCCAGAGAATCAGACACTTCCTGAGCGAAGAGGACTGGCAGTTCGCCGAGCACGAACGCCCCGTCCTCCCCGGCTCCCCCGGTTCGCCACTCCACCCGAGGCACCGCCAGATCGCCTACGCGCTGATCGGTATCCTGCTCGGGCTGACGGTAGGCTTCGGCAACGCGCTCATCAGTGCCAACACCTACACCCTTCAGGGCGCGCTCGGGCTCGATCCGGCCGAGATCGCGTGGCTGCCGACGGTCTACGTCATGACCAACGTCAGCATAAACCTGCTGATGATCAAGTTCCGCGCGCAGTTCGGGCTGCGGCCGTTCGCGATGATCTTCCTGATCCTCTACGTGCTGATCACGCTCGCGCATCTGTTCGTCCACGGCTTCTGGACGGCCATCGCGGTACGCGCGATCAGCGGGATGGCGGGCGCGGCGCTGAGCAGCCTGTGCCTCTATTACGTGATGCAGTCGCTCCCCGCGAAATGGCGGTTGAAGGCGGTCGTGCTCGGCATCGGCATCCCGCAATGCGCGACGCCGCTCGCGCGGCTGTTCTCGCCCGACCTGCTGGCGATGTCGCAGTGGCGGACGCTGTACCTGTTCGAACTCGGGCTTGCCTTGCTGTCGCTCGCCGCGGTCGCCGCGCTCCGCCTGCCGCCGACGACGCGGAGCAAGGCGTTCGAGCCGCTCGACTTCCTGACGTTCGTGCTGTTCGCCGGCTCGACCGCGCTGTTCGCCGCGGTGCTCGGGCTCGGGCGGATCGTGTGGTGGACCAACGCACCGTGGATCGGCTGGGCGCTGATCGTCGCGATCCCGATGTTCGCCGCCGCGATCGTCGTCGAGCATCACCGCGCCAACCCGCTGCTCAACACACGCTGGCTCGGCAGCGCCGACATCGTCCGGTTCACGATCGTCATCGTGATGGCGCGGATCGTGCTGTCGGAGCAAACCTATGCATCGGTCGGGCTGCTGACCGTGCTCGGCCAGAACAACGACCAGCTCGTGCCGTTCTTCCTGATCATCTTCGTCGCGTCGGTCGCCGGCGTGATCGCGAGCGCGGTGACGTTGGATGTCGAGCGGCTCGGCCACCCGATCATGCTGGCGATCGGCTTGGTCGCTGTGGCGGCGTGGTTCGATTCCTACGCGACCAGCCTGACGCGCGCGCCGCAGATGTACGTGACGCAGGCGATCATCGGCTTCTCCGCGACATTCTTCCTCGGGCCAGCGCTGCTGTTCGGCATGACCCGCGCAATCAAGGAAGGCGCGGGGCACATCATCAGCTTCATCGCGCTGTTCGGGATCATCAACTCGCTCGGCGGGCTCGGCGGCACCGCATTGCTCGGCAGCTACCAAGTGATCCGCGAGAAGGCGAACAGCTCCGCGCTGGTGCAGCAGATCTCGCCGACCGACCCGATCGTGACGCAGCGCATCGCCGCCGGTGGCGCCGCGGTCAGTCGGGTGATCGTCGATCCGACGCTGCGCAATGCCGAGGGCGCCGCGATCCTCTCGCAAACCACGACGCGGGAGGCGAACGTGCTTGCGTATGACGACGTCTTCCGGTTGATCGCGGTGCTTGCCGGCGGGACGTTCGGGTATCTGCTGTTCCTGCTGGCGAGACGCGCGCGACGTGAGAAACGGGCGCGGCTTGAGGGGATGACATGAGCGACGCACGCAGCCCGGTGGCCGAGGGGCCGGCGACCGAAGAGAAGCAGGCGGAGGTGGCCGCTGCACCGGCCGGCCCGGTCACGCCGGTCGGCTCTGGCTGGCGTCCGCAACCGCCCAGCCGCAACGTCATCATCATCATCGCCCTGCTCGCGATCGCCGGCGTGTGCGCGGTGCTCGCGGCATGGCGCCTGCCCCCGTTCGCGACGAGCTATCAGTCGACCGACAACGCCTATGTCCGCGGTCGGACGACGGTGATCAGCCCGCAGGTCAGCGGGTATGTGACCCAAGTGCTGGTGCGCGATTTCGCCGATGTTAAGCAGGGCGATCCGCTGGTGAAGATCGACGACCGCATCTACCGCCAGCGCGTCGACCAGGCGCAGGCGCAGGTCGATGCGCAGGCGGCGACGCTCGCCAACAGCCGGCAGACCGCGGCCAGCCGCGAGGCGACGTTCGCGGCGCAGGACGCGGCGGTCGCCAATGCCGAGGCGCAATTGATGCGCGCGCAGGCCGACATGGCGCGCGTCAACGACCTCGTGACCGACGGCTCGGTGTCGCTGCGCGAGCGCGACCAGACGCTGGCGGCACTGCGCCAGGCCCAGGCGCAGGTCCGGCAAGCCAAGGCTGCGCGGGAAATTGCGCGACAGGATATCCGTACGGTCGAGGTCGGGCGCGGCGGGCAGCAAGCGGGCGTCTCGGGTGCGGAAGCGGCGCGGCAGCTTGCGCGGATCGATCTCGCCAACACCGTGATCCGCGCGCCCGAGACGGGGCGGTTGAGCGAGGTCGGCGTGCGGCTCGGGCAATATGTGACGGCGGGGTCGCAGCTGATGTTCCTGGTACCGCCGGAAACGTGGGTCATCGCGAACTTCAAGGAAGCGCAGACCGCGAAGATGGTGGTTGGGCAGCCGGCGTCGTTCACCGTCGACGGCTTGGCGAACGCGCGGCTGACCGGGCATGTCGAGCGGATCTCCCCCGCGGCGGGGTCGGAGTTCGCGGTGCTGAAGGCGGACAATGCGACGGGCAACTTCACCAAGGTGCCGCAGCGGATCGCGGTGCGGATCCGGGTGGATGCGGGGCAGCCGCTGAGCGCACGGTTGCGACCGGGGATGTCGGTGCAGGCTCGTGTGGATACGGCTGGCGGGCCGGGGGTGCGGTGATGCGGCCTGAACCTGGCGTCGCACCCTCGTCTTGTTCTCCCGCAAAGGCGGGAGCCCAGTCTGGATCCCCGCCTTCGCGGGGCAACATTGCTTGCTTGGGCCCCGTCCGCAGCAACGGGAAAAGAGGTGCAAGTCCCACCCCAAACGGCCCCACCCCGGCGAAGGCCGGGGCCCAGTTGGGGGACGGTGATAACGAAGCGCCGTCCGCTATTACTGAGACTTTTCCACCTGGGCCCCGGCCTTCGCCCGGGTGGCGTAGCGTTGCGGGATGGCGGCACGCGATTGGGCGGTCACGTCGCAAAACGACCGCCGCCCTGACCCTCGCCCTCCTCGCCACCGCCTGTATCGGCCCCCGCCCCGAGGCGCCCACAACCACCGCCGTAACCCCGCCCCCCGCCTGGCGCACCGCACTCGGCCCCGGGGCGCCGATCCGTGCGGACTGGTGGAACGCGTTCGGCGACCCCGTCCTCACCGACCTCGTCGCCCGCGCGCTCGCCAACAGCCCCGACCTCGGCTCCGCCGCCGCGCGCATCGACGAAGCCCGCGCCGCCGCACGTCTTGCCCGCGCGCAACAGACCCCACTCGTCAGCGGCTCCGCACCAAGCACCACCGGCCAGACGGTCAGCCCGTTCGGCACACCCTCCGACGCGATCGGTGCGCAGCCGGCGGTGTCGATCAGCTACGACCTCGACCTGTTCGGCCGCCTCCGCCTTGCGAGCCAAGCCGCCCGCGCGCAACTGCTCGCCAGCGAAGCCGCGCGCGACACCGTCCGGCTCGGCATCGCGAGCAGTGTCGCGACCGGGTACATCACGCTCCGCGCGCTCGACCAGCGCCTCGCCGTCGCGCGCCAGACGCTGGCAGCGCGTGCGGAAGGCCTGCGCATCGCACGTCGCCGCGCCGAGACCGGCTACACCTCGAACCTCGAGCTGCGCCAATCGGAGGCTGAGTTCCACGCCACCGAACAGCTCGTTCCCGCCGCCGAACTCGCAATCAGCCGGCAGGAAAATGCGCTCAGCGTGTTGCTCGGCGACAATCCCGGCCCGATCCCGCGCGGACGCACGCTCGACCAGTTGGCGGCCCCGGCGATCCCGGACGGCCTGCCCGCCGACCTGCTCCGCCGCCGCCCCGATCTGTATCAGGCCGAGCAGACCCTGGTCGCGACCGACCGCTCGCTAGACAGCGCGCGCGCAGCGATGCTGCCGAACCTTGCGCTGACCGGCTCCGCGGGGGTGGTGCTCTCGACTGCACTCGCCAACCCGATCGTGGTGTTCTCGATCGGCGCGAGCGTGCTCAGCCCGATCTTCGACGGCGGGCGGCTCGGGGCACAGGCGGATGCCGCGACCGCGCGTCGCGATCAGGCCGCGTTCGCCTATCGCCGCACCGCGCTGCAGGCGTTCCGCGAGGTCGACGACAGCCTGGCGGGCGTCCAGCGCTCCGGCCAGCAGGCGGTCGCGCTCGCCGGGCAGCGCGATGCGCTCGCGGGGGCGCTGCGCAATGCCTCGAACCGGTACCGCGCGGGGTATTCGGCGTATATCGACCAGCTCGATGCGCAGCGCGGGTTGCTGACCGCGGAACTGTCGCTGGTGCAGGCGCGCGCGGATCGGCTGACCGCGTATGTGACGTTGTACCAGGCGATGGGCGGGGGATGGTCTCGGGAGGATGCGGCGGCGGTGCAGCGCTGATGTTCCCCCGCGAAGGCGGGGGCCCAGGATCAAGCAGCGCAGCGTTCGTTACCCTGGGCTCCCGCCTCCGCGGGAGAACACGCAACAGGTAGAAGGTCACGCGACCATGCATTTTCCTGCCACACTTCGCCCGTAGAGCCGTACCCCATGAAGGCCATCATCCTTGCCGCGGGCCACGGATCGCGGTTGCTGCCGCTCACGCTCACCACGCCGAAATGCCTGGTCGAGGTCGGCGGTCGCGCGATCCTCGACCACCAGCTCGACGCGGTCGCCGCGGCCGGGTTCGACGGCGCGGTGGTGGTCGGCGGCTACCGGGTCGACCAGATCGCGGCGCATCTGGACGCGCGAGACGGTGGCCTGCCGACCGAGCTGGTCTTCAACCCGTTCTGGGCGATCGCCAACAGCATCGGCAGCGTCTGGGCGGCACGCGCGTATCTCGAAGCGCCGTTCGCCTTGATGAACGGCGATACGGTGTTCGAGCCGACGATCCTGCGCACCGCGCTTGGCGGCGACACGGGGGGCGTGGCGTTGCTGGTCGAGCCGCTGGCCAACGCCGGGCTCGACGACATGCTGGTGGAGGCAGACGGCGACCGGGTGATCGCCGTCGGCAAGCACCTCGTCGGCCATGAGGCGACGGATCGTTCGCTCGGGCTGATCGTGTCGCATGGCGGCGCCGCCTATGCCGAGGCGTTACGCGAAGTGATCGGCGAGGAGAACGGCATCCACGCCTATCACCACGCCGTCGTCGGCCGCGTCGCGCGGGGGCCGGGCGTCCGCGCCGTCCGTATCCCGCCGAACGTGCACTGGCAGGAGATCGACCGGCCCGAGGACATCGCGCTCTGGGAACGCGATCACCGGCCATGACCGGCTCCGGCGCGCAGGGAAAAGTCGCGTTCCTGTTTCTTGGCGAGACGCTGCTGATCCCGCATCTCTATCCGATCGTCGAGGCGCTTGCCGCAACGTCGCACGTGCCGATCGAGCTCTGGGTGAGCACGTCGGTGCACGAGACGTTGCTGGCGCGCTGGACGGCGCCCTTCCCGACCGTTCGTATCCGGCGGGCACCGGGGTTTCGTGTCGTTGCGGATGACGGCAGTGGACGTAATCCGGTGCTGCCTGCGAAGATACCGATGCTGTTGCGGCTGCTACCCTATTTGCGCAGCGCGACGGTCGCGGTGTGTGCCGAGCAGACGAGCTTGTGGCTCCCGCGGCTGTTTCCGATGCGCGCGAAGTTCGTGAAGACCTCGCACGGGGTTGGGTCGATGAGCGCGCGCGACGACCCGCGCCGGCGGGCGGCGGCGTTGACGCTGGTGCCGAGCGAATTGGAGCGGCGGACGTACCTCGACCGCGGGTTCGCGCCCGAACGGTTCGTCGCGACCGGCTATGTGAAGGCAGATTTCACGCATCGCACGCACGCCGCGCCGCCGTTCGCGGATACGCGGCCGGTGGTGTTGTATACGCCGCACTGGCAGCAGCATCGCTCGTCCTGGTGGCGCTGGGGGGCGGAGGTGGTGCGGCGGATCGTCGCGGACGGGCGCTACAATCTGATCTTCGCGCCGCACCAGCGACTGGTCGAGAAGGCTCCGGAGGTCGCGGACCTGATGCGCGAGATTGGCGATCTTGCCCATGTGCACTGCGATATCGATGGGTTCGCGATGGTCGATGGGAGCTATACCGGCGTCGCGGACGTGTATCTGGGCGATACGTCGAGCCAGGTGATCGAGTTTCTCATGCGGCCGCGGCCTTGCGTGTTCCTCAATGCGGGGGCGGCCGTGTGGGAGGGCGATACGAATTACGTGATGTGGGGGTGTGGCGAGGTGGTTGATGAGGTTGCGGACGTCGTGGCGGCGGTGGACCGGGCGGCGTTGATGCATGCGGAGTATGTGAAGATTCAGGTGGAGTTCGCCGGGCAATCGCTCGGCGCGGTCGAAGGGGGCGCGGCTCGGGCTGCGGGGGAGATTCTTCGACTGCTGGAGGCCACGCCGGCCCGTTAAGTCTCCACCACCCCGGCGGAGGCCGGGGCCCAATTGGGGGACGTTGCCAACGAGGGACTGCGCGAGATTACTCCGGACGTTCCAATTGGGCCCCGGCCTTCGCCGGGGTGGTTGCAATCGGTGTGGTGCAGTCGTGGTGGGCGGGAAGGTATGCGCCTCGACCTATCCCACGCCCCTCTCGCTTTCACGACCAGATCGGGTAACGGGTGCGGGATGGTAGATTCGACAGCCCCCACGCCAGCGCTCCGGACCGTCCGGGCGAACGACACGCTGCTCTGGGGCATGACCAATGCCGAGCGGATCCGGCGGATCGGCGTCGCGCAAGGGTTGCCGACCGATGGCGACGGCGACACCGGCCCGGTGATCCTCGCCAACCTCGCCTATGCGTTCGACCCGATGTGGATCGCGTATCTGAAGACGCGGCCCGGCACCGTCGTGACGCGCACCGGCGTCCCCGTGCTCGCGCATGTCCGGGGTGCCGACGAGCGCGCGCGGATGACCGCGGCGATGCTCGGCGAGGCACCGCTGGTGCCCGGGCTGACCGTGATCGCCGCCGAGGCCGAGGAAGGCATCCTCAACGAGGCGCTGCGCAAGCGCGAGCGCCCGTTCGCTGAACTGCTCACCCCCGCCGCAGTGCCGGCGATCGAGCGCGCGAGCTATGTCGGCGCGTACAAGGGCGTCACCGACCTGCTGACCAAATATCTGTGGCCCGAATGGGCGCTGGCGATCACGCGGGTCTGCGCGCGCGCCGGGATCACGCCGAACCAGGTGACTGCGCTCGGCTCGGTGCTGTGCATCGTGGCGACCGTGGCGTTCTGGTATGGCTGGTTCTGGACGGGGCTCGCGACCGGGCTGTTCTTCATGGTGCTCGACACCGTCGACGGGAAGCTGGCCAGGTGCACGATCACCTCGTCGAAGCTTGGCAACGCGTGGGATCACGGCGTCGACCTGGTGCACCCGCCGTTCTGGTGGTGGGCCTGGGCGGCGGGGTGCGCGCCGTATGGGCGGCCGCTCGAGGACGGCGTGTTCTGGGCGGTGATCGGGACGATGCTGTTCGGATACGTCGCGCAGCGGCTGATCGAGGGGGCATTCATCGTCCGGTTCGGGATGCACATCCACGTCTGGGAGCGGTTCGATAGCTGGTTCCGGCTGATCACCGCGCGGCGGAACCCGAACATGGTGATTTTGTTCGCGGGGTTGCTGGTGACGCGGCCGGATTGGGGGATCATCGGGGTGGCGGCGTGGACCGCGATCTCGCTGGTGGTGCATCTCGTACGGCTGGTGCAGGCGATGGCGCGCAAGGCCGGGGGCGAGAATCTGGTGAGTTGGCTGGCCTGAGGCTTCGCGGGGTCGCTACCTGCTAACGCCGACCTTCCTCCCTTCCGTTCGTCCTGAGTAGCCATCGAGCAGCTGCTCTTGCAGCGTATCGAGAGGGCGTATCGAAGGACAGGTTGGCGCGCCGAACCTATGCTTCGATACGCGCCCTCGATACGCTTCTGCGAAGCTACTCGGTCGCTACTCAGCACGAACGGTTAGGGAAGTGGGCCGGCCGATCCACCACAGGCAGTAGATCGCCAGCGCGTACAGGAATCGGCTGTAATCGCGCTTGCCCGCGCGGTGATCGGCGAACACCTTGTCTACCGCGCCCGCACGCCAGATGCCCTGTTCGCGCACACCGCTGTCGCGCCAGAGCTGTTCGGCATACGCGCCGAAGTCGCCCGCGAACCACGCGGCGAGCGGCATCTGGAAGCCCTGTTTCCGCCGGTCGAGAATCCCCTCCGGCAGCCACGGCGCGATCGCCTGCCGGATGACGTATTTCCCGATCTTGCCATGCAGCTTCATGTCGGCGGGCATCGACAAAGCGAGGTCGACCATCCCCTGCCCCAGCATCGGCACGCGCACCTCCAGCGAATGCGCCATGCTCGCGCGGTCGACCTTGGTCAGCATCGCGCCGGGGAGGTTGA
Organism: Sphingomonas sp. PP-CC-3A-396; assembly: GCF_004343105.1. NCBI lineage: Bacteria > Pseudomonadati > Pseudomonadota > Alphaproteobacteria > Sphingomonadales > Sphingomonadaceae > Sphingomonas > Sphingomonas sp. PP-CC-3A-396. The sequence goes on from NZ_SLYF01000004.1 coordinate 325,654, forward strand.
GTGCAAGATCCGCGAGGCCGAACTGCTCGAGTGTGTCGGTCGAGATCGCGGCGGGATCGGGGAAATATTCCGCGACCAGCGCGGCGATCCCGCCCTCCTCCTCGGCGATGAACTCCGCCGAGAATATCTCGCGGCGAAAGGCCTCGTTCGTGATCTGCGTCTTGGCGAAGAATCGCGCGATCCCGTTCGGGAGCGCGGCGCTGCCGGTGGTCTTTCGCCAGCGTTGCAACACCGCGTTGGCGTGGCGCGACGGCAGCGTCGGCACTGCATCCAGCGCCCGCGCGAGCCTGCGCAACGGGGCCGGGAGCGACCCGATCCGCCGCTCGGTCGCGTGGCGCTTGTAGCCGAAGAACAGCTCGTCGCCGCCATCGCCCGACAGCGCGACCTTCACCTCCTGCGCGGCGATCTGGCTGACGTACCAGGTCGGCACCGCGGACGGATCGGCGAACGGCTCGTCATAGCAATGCTGGACCTCGGGCAGCATCGCCTGCGCATCCGCCAACTCCAGCGTGCGCGTGACGTGGTGGCAGCCGAGATGCCGCGCGATCGCCTCGGCATGCGGCGATTCGTCGAAGCGCGGGTCGGGGAAGCCGATCGTGAAGGTGCGGACCGGGCGGTCGGAGACCTGCGCCATCGCTGCGACCACCGCGGACGAGTCGACGCCGCCCGACAGGAACGCGCCGACATCGACGTCCGCGACCATCTGCTTGCCGATCGTGTCGAGCCATTCGTCGCGGAAGCGTTCGATCCACTCCGCCTCGGACCTGGGTTCAGAGGGATGATAGGCCGGCGTCCAATAGGCGCGCATCGTCGGCGGACCGCTCGCCTCGATCGTCATCACATGGCCCGGCGGCAGGGTGCGGACCTGCGCGTAGATCGAGCGCGGGTTGCGGACATGACCGAAGCTGAAATAATCGTGGAGCGCGCGGCGATCGACGTCGAACGCCATCCCCGGCAGCAACGTCAACGTCTTGAGCTCGGAGCCGAACGCGAACCCGGCCGCCTGGTTGGTATAGTATAGCGGCTTGATGCCGATCGGGTCGCGCGCCAGCGTGAGCCGTCGGGCGTGCGTATCCCACACCGCGACCGCGAACATGCCGTCGAGCTTTGCCCAGACATCGTCGCCCCAGCGTTCATAGCCGGCGAGGATGACCTCTGTATCGCCCGCGCTGTCGAACACGCGGCCGAGCGCCTGCAACTCGCGCCGCAATTCGCGGAAATTGTAGATCTCGCCGTTGAAGACGAGCGCATAGCGATGGTCGGGCGAGTGGAACGGCTGGTGCCCGCCTTCGATGTCGATAATGCTCAACCGGCGCATCCCGAAGCCGAAATCGCCATCGGTCATCACGCCCTGGTCATCGGGTCCGCGGTGCAGGATCGTGTCGCACTGCGCGGTAATGAGGCGGGGCAAGACGACACCGCCACCTCGTGCGTAAAGGCCGGCAATTCCGCAGATGACGAACGATCCCTCGCATGACGGCAGCACCGCCGCCCGAACGCGCGCGGTCTAGGAGCCGGCCAGCGCTTTGTCACCTTCGGGCGCGCCGGCCCCTTCTTCACACCTCACGGCCCCCGGGCACCTTGCCGCACTCGCCGTCGCGCTCTAGGGGCCGATCGCAGATGGTTCAGGACCCCGCTCCTTCTCCGGCCCTGGCGGATGCGCCGGCACGCGCCGGCACGACCGGGATTTTCCGGGCGGCAGCGCGCAACCTCGGCTGGCTGCTCGCCAGTCGCAGCGTGCTGGCGATCCTGTCGCTCTTCTATCTCGGGTTCGCGACCCGCACGCTGGGCGTGGTCGATTTCGGCCGGTTCGCGCTGATCTCGGGTGCGGCGCAGGCGCTCGCCACGTTCGTCGGCTTCCAGACCTGGCAGATCATCGTCCAATACGGCGTCGAACCGATGCAGCATGGCGACACGCCGCGGCTCGCACGCCTGCTCCGGTTGTCGGCGATCCTCGACATCTGCAGCGCGCTAGTCGGCGCCGTGCTGACCGTCGCGATCCTGTTCGCCTGGAGCGACGGGTTCGGCATCCCGCCCGACCTGATGCGCGATACGCTGATGTTCGCGGTGGTGCAGCTGATCACGATCCGCTCGACCCCGCTAGGCATCCTCCGGCTGCGCGACAAATTCTCGCTGTCGGCGGTGGCGGACAGCATGACGCCGATCATGCGATTCGTCGGCGCGGGCGCGGCGATGCTCTTCGAACCGACGATCCGCGGCTTCATGCTCGCCTGGGCGGTCGCCGAGATCGTTACTGCCGCGACCTACTGGATCATGGTCGCGAAAAGCGGCGACCTGCGGCTGCTCGCGAGCGGCCGGGGGACATGGCGGCAGGTCCGCGACGAGAACCCCGGCATCGTCCGCTTCTCGCTCAGCACCAACGCGAGCGCGACGCTGGGCCTGTCGAGCAAGCAGATCCCGCTGCTGCTGGTCGGCGCGTCGATCGGCCCGGCGGCGGCGGGTGCGTTCCGGCTGGCGACGCAACTAGCCCAGGCATTGGCGAAACTGTCGCAGATGCTGTCGCGCGCCGCCTTCCCCGAGATCGTCCGTGCGGTCCGCACCGCCGAGCCGTCGCGCCTGCGCCGCATTCTGATCCGGACGATGCTCGCCAGCACCGCCGCCGCGCTCGTCATCCTCGCGATCGTCGCGCTGGTCGGCGAACCGATCCTGAAGGTCATCGGCGGCAAGTCGTTCGTCGGCGCCTACCCGGTATTGTTGTGGCTCGCCGCCGCCGGGTGCTTTGACCTTGCCACCGTCAGCCTCGACACGGTGATGACCGCGCTGCACCGCGCGGGCACGGTGTTCGCGATTCGCGCCGTCGGGGTCGGGTTGCTGTTCGTGGCGGCGTTTGCGTTGATGCCGACATATGGCTCGGCAGGGATTGCCGCTGCGGTCGCCTCCGGATCGGTTGCGGTGGCAATCCTGCTGGGCTTCGCGGCGGCACGGATGACGCGGGCACCGAACCAGGCATAAGCCCACAGAGCGACCGGCGTTTACGATAAACGCCGCGTTCACGTCGCAAATGTCATCTGCGCGCCGCTCTATCGCCACTATTTTCGGGTCTTGGTCTAGCGATGAACTACGCATTCCTTATCGCGCTCGGCGCGGCGACCGCGCTCGTGCCGGTTCAGGCCCGCGCCGCCGAGACCTGCGAAGGCGCACCGGGCAACGGCAACGCCAAGCTGACTCTCGAGGCGACGACACTGCACAACACCGCCGGCGAAGTCGCCTTCGCGATCTATCCCGACGACAAATCCCGGTTTTTGGCAAAGGGTGCGAAGGTAGGGCGAGCTCGCGTGTCTGCCGCAAACCCGCACGCCTGCTTCTGGATGAAGCCCGGCCATTATGCGATCGCGCAATATCACGACGAGAATGGCGATCATAAATTCAACCGGACGTTGCTCATGCCAAAGGAGGGCTTCGGCTTTTCCAACGATGCACCAACCTCGATCGGACTGCCGTCGTTCGACGCGGTCCGCACCGCCTTGCCCGCATCCGGCGCCGTCGTGCGGATGAAGATGCGGTATCGCGGATAACTTGCGTCCGGACTGCGACCGACGCGGAACGGAAATCCTACTGACACAAATTTGTAGCGGTTCTGTACCGTGACGGGTATCCCTATATCGTGGCCGATGCTGTTTCGAACTTTGATGCCTTTGGCGGGCAATCGCTCTCCCCTCCGGTGGTGCCCGCGTGGCTGCCCGAGGGGATGTTCGATTCCGCCGCCTTGGATCGGCCGGGCGTGAACCCGCGCGAGGCTGCTGCGAAGATCCGTACCGGGATCATCTGCAACCCCAAGAGCCATCGTAACCGCAGCAGCGTCGAGGCGACCAAGCCCTTCCTGTCGGGCACCGTTCTGGCCGTCACGCCGCGCACGCAGGACGAGCTCGCCGAAGTTCTGACCGATTTCGCACGTCACGGCATCGAACTGCTGGTTATCGACGGCGGCGACGGCACGATCCGCGACGTGATGACTGCCGCCGCGCGGGTCTGGACCGGTGCTGCGCCGCGCGTTGCGATCGTTCCCTCGGGCAAGACCAACGCGCTCGCGCTCGATCTCGGCATCCCCGACAGCTGGACGCTCGATCAGGCGCTGACCGCGGCACGCCATGGTCGCGTCAAGTTGCGCAGTCCCGTCGAAGTGATCCGCAAGGACAGCGGCGCCAAACTATGTGGCTTCCTGTTCGGCGCGGGCGCGTTCGTCGACGCCACCGCGCTGGCCCAGCGGACGCACCGCGCCGGCGCCTTCAACGGCGTCGCGGTCGGGCTCGCCTTGTGCTGGGCGATCCTGCAGACACTGTTCGGCGGCGCTAACAGCGCTTGGCGTGCGGGCAACCGAATGCGGATCCGCTTCCAGTCTCGCGGCGACGAGGGCGTTCATGCTGCCGGCAAGCACGCCGACACCGATCGCGCGCGCTACATCCTGCTCGCCTCGACGCTGAAGCGCATGCCGATCGGCATCCGTCCGTTCGGCGTCCCCCGCGCCGGGCTGAAGACGCTGCTGGTCGATGCGCCGCCACGCTGGCTCGCCGCTGCGACGCCGTTGATCGTCGCTGGCTCGCCCGCCGCATGGCTCGACCGCGCGGGCTATCACCGGATCGATTCGCCAAGCTTCGACCTGTCGATCGACTCGGGATTCATCCTCGACGGCGAAGTCTATCCCGGCGGCGACCTGACCGTCCGCGAAGCGCGCGCGCTCAGTTTCGTCGTCCCGTGATCACGCTCGGCGACGTCGTCCGCCGCCAGTTGCACGTCCCGACCATCCCCGCGGTACGCGACGTTGCGGCGTTGCTGGCGGAAGGATCGGACGACATCGTGGCGGTGCTGTTCTACGGCTCGAACCTGCGCACCGGCGCGACCGAAGGCGTGCTCGACTTCTACGTGCTGACCGCTGGCCCACCCGAGCGCGGCATGTGGCCGACCGTCAGCTACCGCGAGTTCGACCTGCACGGCGACACGCTGCGCGCGAAGATCGCCACCATGCGGCTGGCAACCTTCGCGAAGGCGGCGGCGGCGCGGACTCTCGACACGACGATCTGGACCCGGTTCGTGCAACCCTCGGCGCTGGTCTGGGTACGCGATCCGGACACCGCGTCGCAGGTGGCCGCGGCGATCGGCGACGCAGCAAAGTCTGCCGCGCGTTTTGCTGCGGCGCTCGGACCCGCGACGGGGACTGCCGACAGCTATTGGCGAGCGCTGTTCCGACAGACTTACGCTGCCGAACTCCGCGTCGAACGCAAAGGCCGCGAGGGGCAGATCCTCAGCTTCGATCCAGGCCGGTACAGCGAACTCCTGCCGCTCGCCTGGACCGCGGACGGCATCGCGTTTCGTGACGACGCCGGCTTGCTCAAACCCGACATGTCACCGGCGCGACGCCGGGCTTTGCTTCAGGCCTGGGCACGCCGCCGCCGCGCCGGCAAACCGCTCAACATCGCTCGCCTGGTACGCGCTGCCTTCACCTTCGAGGGCGCCGCGCGCTACGGTATCTGGAAGGTCGAGCGCCACACCGGCGTCGCCGTGCCGCTGACCCCATGGCGTGAGAAGCATCCGATCCTCGCTGCACCCGGTGTATTATGGCGGGTCTGGCGCGCGCGAGCGCAGACGAGTGAAAAGACGGTATGAGCAAAGGATTCAATGCGCTGATCCTCGCGGGATCACGCGGCGGCGTCGATCCGGTCGCGGCCTATGGCGGCGTCTCGCACAAGGCGCTGATCGTGCTCGACGGCCAGACCCTGCTCGCCCGTGTTGCGCAGGCGCTGCGTGAGGCCGGCGCAACGCAGATCGCGGTCTCGGTGTCCGACGACACGGTCCGAGACGCTGCCACCGCGCTTGGCCTCACTGTCCTGACCGCCGCATCCGGCCCCAGCCGCAGCGTCCGCGACGGGATCGAGGCGCTCAGCACCCCGCTCCTCGTCACCACCGCTGACCATGCGCTGCTCCAGCCCGAATGGATCACCCGGTTCCTCGCCGATGTACCGGCGAACGCCGACGTCGCCGCCCTGCTCGCGCGCCAGGACGTGATCGAAGCCGCCGCGCCCGGCACAAAACGCACCTATCTCCGCTTCGCCGATGGTGCGTGGTCCGGGTGCAATCTGTTCCACTTCGCCACGCCCCGCTCGGTCGCCGCGATCGATCTCTGGGCGCAGGTCGAGGCGGATCGCAAGCGGCCATGGCGGATCGTCCGTAGGCTCGGAATCGGCACGCTGTTCCGTTACATGTCGGGTCGCCTGACATTGGTCGCTGCCCTCGCGCACCTCGGACGTCTCGCCGGCCTGAACGCCGCAGCGGTGGCCAGCCCGTTCGGCCTCGCCGCGGTCGATGTCGACAAGCCGGCCGACCTCGACCTTGTCCGAGACCTGATCGCCCGCCGCTAAGGTCCGTACACCGCGAACGGCAGCGTCGTCTTTCGCGGAGAAATTGCCTCAAGCTACCGCTCCCCCCTGTCCCCGAACCGCCGCTTGGTGCAAAGCGCGGCCCATGCAGACGCTCGCGACCCACCCCGCCCCGACCGTAACCAGTTCGCCTGCGATCGGTATCTACGGCAGCGCCGGCCGCATGGGCCGAGCGATCGTCGACGCGATCGAGGCGGCCGGCGCCTCCCTCGCCGGTGGCGTCGACGCGCGCGAGGACCCGAACCCGCTCGCCCGTACTGCCGACGTACTGGTCGATTTCTCGACGCCCTCCGCGGTTGAGGCGCATCTCGCCGCAGCGCGCGCGGCTGGTACCGCTATCGTGATCGGCACCACCGGCCTGTCGCCGCAGCACCAGTCGATGATCGACGACGCGGCGAAGGACATCGCGATCCTCCAGACCGGCAACACTTCGCTCGGCGTGACCCTGCTCGGCATCCTCGTGCGCGAGGCCGCCGCGCGGCTCGGCGCCGACTGGGACGTCGAGATCGTCGAGATGCACCACAAGCACAAGGTCGACGCGCCGTCGGGCACCGCGCTCCTACTCGGCGACGCTGCCGCCAAGGGCCGCGGATCGTCACTCGCCGAACTCCGGGTCGACAGCCGCGCCGGCCTTGTTGGCGCACGCACCGAAGGCACGATCGGCTTCGCGTCGCTCCGGGGCGGATCGGTGATCGGCGACCATAGCGTGATCTTCGCGGGTGAAGGCGAGCGAATCGAACTCAACCACCGTGGCGACGATCGCTCGATCTTCGCACGAGGGGCAGTACGCGCGGCGATCTGGCTCGCCGGTCAGCCTGCCGGCCGGTACCGGATGGGCGACGTGCTGGGGCTGTGATGCGGTGAAAAAAGCCGACGTCATCGAGTTTTACGCGCGTCTGGCCGAAGCCGATCCGCATCCCGAAACCGAACTCGAATTCGTCAACCCGTATACCCTAGTCGTCGCCGTCGCGCTCTCCGCGCAGGCCACCGATATCGGCGTCAACAAGGCTACGCGCGCTCTCTTCCGCGAGGTCGATACGCCGGAGAAGATGGTTGCGCTCGGTCTCGATGAGCTGAAGCGCCACATCAAGACGATCGGCCTGTTCAACACCAAGGCGAAGAACGTCATCGCCCTCTCGCAGATGCTGATCGACGATTATGGCGGCGAAGTCCCGAACGATCGCGCGGCACTGGAGCGACTGCCCGGTGTCGGACGCAAGACCGCGAACGTCGTGCTCAACGTCGCGTTCGGCGCCGAGACGTTCGCGGTCGACACGCACATCTTCCGCGTCGGCAACCGCACCGGCCTCGCCCGCGGCAAGACCCCGCTCGCGGTCGAGCTGAAACTCGACAAGGCGACTCCTCAGCCATTCCGTCTCCACGCGCATCACTGGCTGATCCTGCACGGCCGTTATGTCTGCAAGGCGCGGACGCCCGAATGCTGGCGCTGCATCGTGAGCGATCTGTGCGCATACAAACCCAAGACGCCGCTGCCAAAAGGCAGGTCTGCTACGAGTTCGTCACCCCAAGCGGTCATTCACACACCGTCTGAAGAGCCCTGATCGCGAAAACGTCTGGCGTCCCCCGTTTCGCTTTGCTAGGCGGGCCATCCGGCACCCGTAGCTCAGCTGGATAGAGCGCTGCCCTCCGAAGGCAGAGGCCACTGGTTCGAATCCAGTCGGGTGCACCAAGGCTTTCCGCCATTTTTTCGTAATATCGAAAATTCCTATTCCGGTGGTGTTCCGGTGCCTTCCGCAGATGTCGCGGTTTGAGAGGCGTAAGGGTGGGTGAAAGCGCCCGGGCATAAACGCTCGATATCTTCAACAGTCGCTTCCATCAGCTGCTTTGGTCTGAGGGTTTGCGTCTTCCCCCGCTTTCTTGGACTTGCCTTCCCTATCCAGTCCCCTGCGCTTGCGGACCGCGTGAATACGTATGCGCCATGCTTGGTTTCGCGACCGAGCATCCGCACACCGAACGGTAACATGGTCGGCACGATCGGGCATGCGGTGATGGAGGGGAAGTGCATGTCGAGGTTGGCCGCGAGATCCACGATACTGCTAGCGTTGGCCTTCGCCGCGCCTCATGCGTTGGCCGCCCCTAAACCTGTGGTAGCCGAGCAGACTCCTTTGGTCGCCGCGCAGACTGGGGCCGCAAGGACCCCGCCGACAATGACCGTGCCCGCGAAGGTCGCTGACTATCGCGCGCGGCTGCCGCAGGACGAGGTCATCTATTTCCTGCTTCCCGATCGGTTCGAGAACGGCGACCCCACCAATGATCGTGGTGGATTGAGCGGCGGCGCGCAGGTCACCGGCTTCGATCCGACCGCCAAGGGCTTTTTCCACGGCGGCGATCTCAAAGGCCTGACCCGGCGCCTCGACTATATCCAGAACCTCGGCGCAACCGCAATCTGGGTCGGACCGGTGTTCAAGAACAAGCCTGTACAGGGCGCACCGGGCCAGCAATCTGCCGGCTATCACGGCTATTGGATCACCGATTTCACGCAGGTTGACCCGCATCTCGGTACCAACGCGGACTTTGCGGCGCTGGTCGCAGCCGCGCATGGCCGCGGGATGAAGGTCTATATGGACATCATCATCAACCACACCGCGGACGTAATCCAGTACCGCGAGTGCGTCGGCAAACGCGAATGCCCCTATCGCAGCCGGGCAGACTATCCGTACCAGCGTCGGCTTGGCGCCAATGGCGCAGCGATCAATCCAGGCTTCGCCGGCGACGATGTCCACACCGCCGACAACTTCGCCAAGCTCACCCGCAGCGACTATGCCTATACCCCATTCGTCCCCGCCGGCGAACGGGACGTGAAGGTTCCTGCCTGGCTTAACGACGTGCGTTATTATCACAATCGTGGGGACACGACCTATCGCAACGAAAGTTCGACGATGGGCGATTTCGTCGGTCTCGACGATCTGATGACCGAGAATCCTCGGGTCGTGTCCGGGATGATAGACATTTTCGGCGACTGGATCGATCGCTACGGTGTAGATGGCTTCCGCATCGACACCGCGCGTCATGTGAACCCCGAATTCTGGGCTGCGTTCGTCCCTGCGATGCAGGCCCGTGCCGCCGCCAAGGGCATTCCCAATTTCCACATCTTCGGCGAGGTTTCGGACCACGAGGTACGCCCCGCCGTGCTCGCGCAACACACGATCGTCGACAAACTACCCGCGGTACTCGACTTCTCATTCCGACAGGCGATCGTCGAGACGGTTGCGGGTACGCGTGGGACCGACGCATTCGAGGCGCTGTTCGACGGTGACGCGCTATATGCCCGAGGCTTCGACACCGCGGTGACGTTACCGACCTTTACCGGCAATCATGACGACGGCAGGTTCGCGACCTTCGTACGCAAGGCATTTCCGCGAGCGGGCGACGACGAAGTGCTGGCGCGGGTGATGCTGTCCAACGCAATGCTGCTGACGCTGCGCGGGGTGCCGACGATTTATTCTGGCGACGAACAAGGCTTTGTGAGCGACGGTAACGATCAGGACGCCCGCGAGGACATGTTCGCCAGCAAGGTCGCGGTGTACAACGACAATCATCTGATCGGCACCGACAGCACAACCGCCACCGCGCATTTCAGCGGCGACAATCCGCTGTTTCGCCAGACGGCCATTTTGGCACGACTCCGCACCGCCACGCCCGCACTGACCCGCGGCCGGCAGACGCTCCGCGCGCGTGAGGACATGCCGGGGCTGCTCGCGATCTCGCGCTTCGATCCGGTCACGAAGGCGGAAGTCCTGCTGGCGTTCAACACCGCGACGACTGCGCTGACCCGGCAGGTGGAGATCGGCGTCGGCGCGACGTCGGCACGGACGCTTGCCGGCACGGGCTGCGGCAAGATCGCAGCCCCCGGGAGCCTTACCGTCACGCTCCCTCCGCTCGGCTATGCGGTCTGCGCGCTCGCCACACCGCGCTGACCAACCGCATGCGCCGTCAACGCGGCCATGCCAGGTTGAGGAAGATCAACTTCCCACGAGGATGCCGGGTATCGGCGACCTACCGGTATTGTAGCGTCGGAGCGGACCGTTCATGCGGTGCGTGCCCGCCCCCGGCGGTACGGGTATAACGGAGACCGTCATGAGAATCGCGATCATTGGTGCGGGCATTGCCGGTCTGTCGTGCGCGCTTCGCCTGCAGGACGCCGGCCACGGTGTCACGCTGTTCGACAAGGGCCGCGGTGCCGGCGGGCGGATGTCGACACGACGTGTCGAGACGTCTGCGGGTGAGGCAGCGTTCGATCACGGCGCACAATATCTGACGGCGCGCGATCCGGCCTTTGTCACGGCGGTCGGCGAATGGGCGGCAGCTGGGCTGATCGCCCGCTGGCCCGCGGCGGGGGACGATGCCTGGGTCGGCACCCCGGGCATGAACGCGATCGTCAAGTATCTCGCCGACCAAGCCGACGTTCACTGGCGGCACCGAGTGACCGAGATTCGCCGCAGCGATGCGGGCTGGCATATCGCGCTGTCTCCGACCGATCTCGCTCCTAGCGACCTATCCCCGACCGATTCTCTTATAGCAGGCCCGTTCGACGCCGTCGTTATCGCCGTTCCCGCCGAACAGGCCGCGCCGCTATTGGCCGATCATGATCCGGTAATGGCGGCCGAGGCCGAGGCCTGCCGCTCCTCGCCGAGCTGGACTGTAATGCTGGCCTTTGCCCAACCCGTGGCGATTGCCGACGACATAATCAGACACGCCGGCATCATCGGCTGGGCGGCGCGCAACAGCGCCAAGCCGGGGCGTCACGGCCCGGAGGCGTGGGTGGTCCAGGCCACGCCGGATTGGTCGACGACCCATCTCGAAGACTCGGCGGACAGCGTTGTCGGGCGGCTCCTCGCGGCATTGGCGGATCATGCCGAAGAGCCAATGCCCGAGCCGATCGTCCGCGCCGGGCATCGCTGGCGTTACGCCCGCGCCACTGCTGCCAATCACGGCGCGCTGTGGAACGCCGAGGCAAGACTTGGCGCCGCGGGCGATTGGCTGCTCGCGCCGCGGATCGAAAGCGCGTGGCTATCGGGCCGCATGCTCGCGGATCGGATGTTGGGCGGCTAGGTCTGCCGTAACACTGCAGACGGCAGTTCCAGACGCCGTTCGAGCCGCCGTTCGAGCCAGCGCGACAACAGCAGATGCGGCAGGGCGACGGCCGCCAACAACTGAAACGCCTGTGCCGTTATATCGGTCGGCAAGCCCTCGACGTGCGTCGCAAAAACCAACCACCCGCCGATCGCGAACGCGGACATCCCTGCTCCGGTCGCCAGCCACATTGTCCGCGACATTCCGGCCAGCACTGTACGGGCGGCAGCGATATGGCGTGGCGAATGCAGAAACACGAAGAAAAGCGCGAAGCCCGCGACGGGTGGCATCACGATCAAAGCCAGAATCGCGAACGCCGTCGCCGCTGCCCACTCGCGCGCGCCTTCGTGCCACGCCACCCCGATCCCCACGCCGGTCACCAGCAACGCAACCGGCGCCAATGCGATCATCGCTTGCGCGACGACCTCACCGCCGGGGCCGCCCGCCATGCTGACAAAGAGTTGGGCGACCGTCGCTGGGTGGCCGATCGCGGGCGCCGCGATGATCGCAGTGCCCGCTGCCATTCTGAGCAGCGGCTCGTCGATCATCGTCCAGTCCTCACCGAAATGGATCGCTGCAACGATCAGGAACAGGATCAGCGCTACTACCGGGGTGACCAGCCACAGCACCGACATCGTGGCTGCGACACCGATGTACGCCATAACAGCCAGCCCCAGCCCGCCGCTGCGAAGACCGGTCGAGCGGGCGAGTAGCGCGATGTCGTAGGCGCCATGCGGCAATCCGCCCGCAACGAAGACCAGGGTCGCGATTGTCGTCGCGGTGGGTCCATCGAGCGGCAGCTGCGCGGCAGACGCGATGACGAGATACACGCCGGCAAGCCAGAACGCAGCCGACACGACACCACCGCGCCCAATCTGGACGCGGTGGTGGTTCGTGCTGACAGCACCCATCATGCGGCGCCGGGCACCGCGATCACTCGGCGTGAACCAGCGGGCTGTGCGCCTCGACCTGCGACTTGCGCACCGAGATCATGAAGATCAGGACGCCCACGCCGGCCTTCGCGACGATGTCTGCGATGGTGTAGCCAAGCTGGATCACGGTCGTTGCGGTGGCGCCGGTTAGGTTGGCGTAGGGCGCCATGTATACAATTGGGTAAAATCCCCAGGATGCGAACGTCAGCAGGCGCGCGCGGCGGACCAGATCGCGTGCCGCGACAGGCTGCTGTTCGATCGACTCGCCAAGCCCGCGAAACAGCTCCCAAACGATGTAGACGAACGGGATCGCCGACAGCGTCCCCCACAGCGCACGGGTAGGAATATCGGCCGCGATCTCGCCGGGATAGCCCAGCACGATCATCAGCGCCGCCGCGGATCCGAGCCGGACCGTCTTCGACGACGTCTGTTCCGGCGACAGCCGCATCACGAGCACCAACTCGACCAGCAGGAGCGGCACGGTCAGCAACCAGTCGACATAGCGATAGGCATCGTTGAAGGCGAAACCGGTCGCCGCGATCACGCCGTCCTTGAAGGTATAGGCCGCATTCCAGCTCTCGAAGATGCGCAGATAATGATACGCCGCGATCGCGGTCACCAACCCGGAGATCGTGACCGCGGTACGATACGCCGGTGCGACCTGCGATCGACTGAGCCAGAGAAAAGCGGTCGCCGCGGCCATCGTCGCGAACGTGAACGAAAACGCATTATAGACCAGCGAGAACTGGAACGGGGTTATGATGTCCATCGGGATCTCCATCACCTTGCTGCGCCGGGCTTGCTACAGTGGCATGCCGGGCTAGTTGCGGGCGATGCGAGCCGATCATCGCCGGTTCGGTCTCACCCGAGGATGGCGCCACAGCGACCTTGAAGGGTATCGGAGGGAGTTCCACCCAGGACCCACGGCGTTGGCTGATACGCCCCGCGCCCTGGCCGCTGTGACGACCGAGTCCGGAATACGCCCCGCCAGACCCGCCTGCGATACGGAACTTGGTCCATATCGGTCGTTACGTCGCACGCCGCTGACTCGCCGCGCGGTGTCCGGATCGCGGCCCCGAACCGCGGCTCAAAGACCGGCTTCGACCGCCAATCGGATAAGGTCGGCGGTGGTCCTGAGGCCGAGACGCTCCATCAGGATGCCGCGGTGCATCTTCACGGTCTTTTCGGCGAGTCCCAGTTCTCCGGCGATCTGCTTGTTGAGCAGGCCCTGCGCGACCAGCTTGAGGACCTGACCCTGGCGCGGCGAGAGCGCCTTGACCATCTCGGCGGCGCGAATCCGTCGCATGCTGGTCGGCGTCGCCGCATTGGTATCGATCTCGACCTGCGAGCCCAGAAAGTACAGCAGACGGTCCTCCTCGTCATACAGCGGGGCGACCAGAACGGCATTGCGAAACGGTTGCCCGTTACGCTTGTAATTGAGGATCTCGACCAGCACGGGCTTGTGCTCGCGGACCCCGCGCCGAATCTCCTCGGACAGCCACGGCTCGGTCGCCGGTCCCGACAGGAATCGGCAGTTACGCCCGATGACATCCTCGGCGGGGTAGCCGGTCAGATCGCAAAATGGCTGATTGCAGGCAACGATCGGGTTGTCGGGAAGCCGCGGATCACTGATGACCGAGGGAATCGGACTGTCGGTAACCAACTGGATCAGCCGCCGATTGGACGGCACCGATACCTCCGCCAAAACCATCTTCCCCCCAGCCCCTTTCATCCGTCTGCGTCCACGTAGAGACGCCTGCCCGACGTTTGCCGGCGCTCGCAAGGGGTAGCATGGATCTGTGCCAAGCGTGCACCGCGATATTCGCCGTGACGATGCTCAATCTTTCTTCTCCGGCGCGAACCCCTTGCTTGCGCCAACGCTCTTGGGCAGGGCCTGTCCTTTTCCAGGAGTGCAAAGCCATGCCAAGCCGTATCACCGTCGACCAAGCGAGCCTTACCGACAACGACGTCGCCCACCAGATCGAGTTCACCGCCGAGATCGATGGCGACGAGCGCGATTTCGCAGTGAAATATGCCGTGCTCCGCGAACTCAGCGGCGACGAGCCCGAGAACGACGCGCTCGAACTGTTCGAACGGTTCAGCGATGAAATCCTCGACGTCTGTGCCGATGTCGCCGACCAGCGTCCCAACGCGAACGTGGTCGTCATCGACGACGACGATCTCGAATAAGCGGCCTACGCCCCGACCGTTTCGAGTCCGTTTCCAGTCCGCTTCGCCCCGGGCAGCCGATCGAGATCCTGCGCGTTCACGCCGTTCACCACGGAGAGACCATCATGAAGCTCTATTATTCGCCCGGCGCCTGCAGCCTTGCAGATCATATCGCGCTGCACGAGGCGGGACTGCCGTTCGAGCATGAAAAGGTCGACCTGAAGGCCAAGCGGACCGAGAGCGGTGCCGATTTCACGACGATCAATCCCAAGGGCTATGTGCCGGCCCTGACGCTGGATTACGGCGAGACGCTGAGCGAGAACATCGCCATCCTCGACTGGATCGCGCATCAGGATACGGCGCTGAAGCCCGCGGGTGCGATGGGGCATACGCATCTTCTCGAAGCACTGGCGTTCATCTCGACCGAGATCCACAAGAGCTTCAAGCCGTTCTTCTCGGGTGCGGGGGATGACGAGAAGGCAAAGGCCGCCGAGACGATCGTCAAGCGGATGACCTATCTGGCGGACACGATGCAGGGTGATTTCCTGTTCGGCGCGGACGTCAGCGTCGCCGATTTTTATCTGTTCGTCATGCTGTTGTGGGCACGAAAGAACGAAATCGCCGTCCCCACCAATCTGGCCGCGTTCCGCGACCGGTTGATGACACGTCCGTCCGTCCAGAAGGCGATGCAGCACGAAGGCCTGATCTGACCACGAGCGATGCGCGCAGCGATCCTGCGCGCATCATCCTGCGCCGCCGTTAAAACCCGACGTCAGAGATACCGCCACCACCAGCCAGTCCGCGTACGCTTGAAGGCGGCAAAGCTTCGACACGCGAACCAGCACGGCACCGCGACCAGCGCCGCGACCAGCCAGAGCGCCGCCACATTCGGTACGCTCACCAGCTTGCCATCCATGCCCAGCACCAGTCCGGCCGCGATGTTCAACGCATGCACGGCATACAAATGCAGGATGTAGAAGAACAACGGCGCCGATCCGAACACAGCCAACAGCGTCGTCACGCGCGCGGGCATCCGGTCGATCGCGGAGAGCAGGATCACCCCGGTCCCCAAGGTCAGGAGCAGGAAGTCGGCCGATGGCGGATATTTCGTCAGGTTGAGATAGCTCATGACCGTGGCAAGCGTCCCGCCGCCATCCTGCCACGGCAGCGGTTCGCCATAGCCGTTGATCGTCCGCAGGATCGCGAACAGCGCGAGCGCGCCACCCCCCGCAACCAGCAGGCGACTGCGGCGCTGAACGCGATCGACGGCCTGCGCGAACCAGGGGCCGATTGACCAACCCAGCGCAATCACGCCGATCCACGGCAGCACGGGATAGGATGTTCGAGCCTGTCCTCCGAACGGCAGGTCGAGCAGGCCGCGATCGTGCAGCACCGCCCAGATCGCGTGGCCCTGCTCGCCCGGCGCGATCGCGATCGGATCGAGCAGGTTATGCCCCAACACGATCGCCAGTCCGAGCACGACGACCAGGGTGCGCGGCAAATGCACGATCGCCGCGAGCGCGATCATCGACAGCCCGATCGCCCAGATCACCTGGAGATAGACGATCGCCGGAGTCGGATCGAACGTCCATGCGAAATTGACGATGGTCCATTCCAGCGCGACCAGGAACAACCCGCGCTTGAGCAGGAACGACGATGCCACCGCACGACGCTGCTCCAGCGCCCTGCCCTCTGCGTATAACCATGCCGCCAGCCCGGTCAGCAGAACGAACACCGGTGCGCACACATGCGCCGCAAGCCGCGAAAAGAACAAGCCGGGCGGCGTCGTCGCGATCGTCATCGGATCGCTGACCTGCGCGTGAAGATAGAAGAACTCGCGGGTGTGATCGACCAGCATCACCAGCATGACGAGCCCGCGCAATGCGTCGATCGACACGATCCGCTGACGCTTAACCGCAATCGGCTGGATCCGTCCCTGCACCCCGCCGGACACCGCCGCCGCGTTTCTCGTCATTGACATCATCGTCATACCTCCGTCATTGCGATGTTACATCATTACCAAAAAGGCAACCAGTCTTGTCGACCTTCCTGCGACGTACCGGCCACATTTCCGCACTCCTGTGCTTTGCGCTGCCGCTTCCACTGGCGGCGCAGGACCCCGACCGCGAGGCGGACGGCGAAGAAATTACCCGCGAGGCGGACGGTAAAGAGATCGTCGTGCTGGGTACCCGAGGCATGCAGCCCGACCGGACATTGTCGTCCGACATCTCGACCGAACGCATGTCGCCGTCCAGCCGGTCGCTCGAACGCGACCTGTTAAGCGCGGCGGGAACGTATCGGTTGTCGGATGCCCTCGAACTGGTCAGCGGCGTGAGCAACCAGAACAACCGTGGCGGCTTCCTCGACAATTTTGCCATTCGCGGGTTTCTCGGCACGCCCGATGGCGGCGCGGAGTATTATGTCGACAGCTTTTTGGCGAACCGTGGCCTCGGCCCGCCACGCGATCCCGCGACGACCGAGCGGATCGAGGTGCTGAAGGGCCCGGCGGGCGCGCTGTTCGGCGACATCGATCCCGGTGGCCGGGTCAACATCGTCAGCAAGACGCCGCGCTTCACCCCGAGGGCGACCGCGACGCTGACCTATGGCTCGTTCGATACGCGGCGTGCCGAACTGGATGTGACCGGTCCGCTATCGAGCACGCTCGCGGCGCGGATCGTGGTTGCAGCCGAGAACAGTGACGGCTGGCGCGATTTCGTCACGTTGCGCCGCCGGGTGGTAAGCCCATCGCTGACCTGGGCGCCGCGCGATGGCACCCGGCTTACCTATGTCGGCGAGATCACGCAGTTCGATGCACCGTTCGACCGCGGTATTCCGGCGATCGGCGGCGACGCGAACGCGCTGCCCCGATCGCGTTTCTATGGCGAGCCATCCGATGGCACGACGCGGTTTCGCAATACCCGGCATCAACTGTCCGGCCAGATCGCCGTCACCGACCGGATGACCCTGAATGGCGGTATCGCGCGACGCACGGGATCGCTGCGGGGATTCTCGTCCGACCAGTCCCGTCTGGTCGCAGGGGACACGCTGTGGCGCCAGCGCAGGGCGCGCGATTACACGGTCGAGGATCTCTCGGCACGGCTCGAACTGACGGGCGAATTCGGAGCGCACCGGGCCAGCGTCGGGATCAAAGGCTATACGCTCGACTATCACGAAGGCCTGCTCCGCAGGAACCCGACCGCCGCTGCGCCGCACGCGATCAATGTCTTCGCGCCGCTCTATGGCGGCCAGGCGCTGCCCCTGATGCCGTTCACCGACAATGACGAGACGCGCCGCGTGGGCACGCTCTACATCCAGGACATGTGGGACGTGACGCAGCGGCTGACGCTCACCGGTGGCGTGCGGTTCGACGCCTATCGCCAACAGGTCCGCAACAACCGCACCGGGCAGACCGGCCGGAGCATCGACGAGCCCGTCCATGTCCGGTTCGGCGGACGCTATGCGATCGACGAGCGGTTCGCGGTCCATGCCAATTGGGGAGAAAGCTTCCTGCTCAACTCGGGGACCGGGCGCGACGGTCAAGGCTTCGCCCCCGAACGCGGCAAAGGCTATGAGCTCGGCATTACCGCGGCGTTTCCCGGTCTCGATATCGCGGTGACCGGATTCGACATCGCCAAGCGCGATATCCTGACGAACGACCCGGTCGATCCGAACTTCCTGGCGCCGGTCGGATCGCTGACCAGCCGCGGGATCGAGTTCGACGCGTCATTGCGGATAGCCGCCCGCTGGCAACTGGTCGCCAATTATGCCTGGACTCATGCGCGGACCGACGATCGCAGCTTTGCCACCGATCGCGTACTCAACGTACCCGAGCACGCCGCCACGCTGTTCGTCCTCGGCCGGTTTCTCGACCCCGGCGGCCGCGGTGCGTCTATCAGCGCTGGCGCCAGCTATGTCGGCGCCCGCGCGGGCGCGATCGACACCAGCGGCCTCGTCCTGCCGCGCTATCTCAAGGCGAAGGCCGCGGTCGACTATGCCTTCTCGCCGACGCTCGCCGCACGTCTCGAAGCCGATAATCTGTTCGACGCCCGGTATGCGCAAAGCTCGTACAGTCCGGTCTGGGTCTTCCCCGGCGCGCCGCGCACCGTGCGGATGTCGGTTCGCCTGAGCTATTGAGGGTTCGGCTCTCGGCCAGGCCCTGAACTATTCGCGCAGCGGCGGGCCTGATCCTAAAAAAAAGGGCGCCCCGCGAACGGGACGCCCCAGGCGCAGGAGATTGCCCCGCCGTTCGGCGAGTCCGATCGCGCCTATTTGAACGAGGCGCGGATCGAGAAGGTGAAGCGACTGTCGTTGATGAACCAGTTGCGCGGACGCGTCAGCAGGTCGTCGTTGATCACATAGGAGGTGCGCGTGACCGATTTGGTCAGGTTCACGCCCTGGAAACCCATCCGGATCGACGGCGTCACCGCATAGAAGATCGACGCGTCGAGCTGGCCATAGGATTCCGCATAGACCGGCGAGAACGGCGTGATGACGTCGCGGATCGTCAACAGGTTGCGCGATCGCCAGTTATACGCCGCACGAAGCTCCAGCCCGTTGCGCTGATAAAATGGCCCGATGTTGAACTGGTATTTCGACAGCCCCTGCAACGGCAATTTGCTGGTATCGACGGACGAGATGATCCCGGCCGCAACGTTCGGATCGTTCGGGTCGAGCTGTTGCTGCGACACGCCGGTCGAGTGGACATAGGTGAAGTTGGCCGACAAGCCGAGCCCGCCCAGGACCGACGGCAGGAAGCCATAGGTCTGCTGGTACCCGACTTCGAAGCCGCGCACCTTGCCGGTCTCGGTTGAGTTCAACGGCGTGGTGACGATCGCGTCGAACGTCGAGCCATTGTTGGTGAAGCTCAACCGCTGCGTACCGACCGACTGGACGCCGTACAGGTTCTTGGCGAACGCGGAGAAGGTCAGCTGACCGACGCTCGAGAAATACCATTCCGCGGTCAGATCGTAATTGTCGGCGCGCACCGGTTTCAGGTTCGGATTGCCGACGTCGAAGATCGCGACCGGACCGCCGTTGAAGAGGATCGTCTGGTCGCTGGTGTTCAGGCCGATATTGTAGAACGAGCGCGTCAGGCCGAATTCGGGCGGTGCGACGCTCTTGTTGAATGCGGCGCGGAACTGGAGACCACCGCCGACCGCGAGCTTGGCGTTGAAGCTGGGCAGGAAATAATCATAGGTCAGCTTGGCGTCGTTGGCGACGAGCGCGCCGTTCTGGAACGCCGCGGCGGCGGCACGCGTGGCGTCCGGCAAGGCGCAGAACCGCGAGATCGCCGAGCCATCGGTTGGCGCCACGCAATTGAACGACTGATTGGGGAACGCGAAGAAGCCCGACGAGGTCCGCTCGGTCCTGGTGTAGCGCACACCGACATTGCCGCTAACGTTCCAGCCGTTCGACAGGTCGTTGCCGAACCGGACCGCGACATAGGCGGCGTTGTTGCGCTCGATGACCGGGTTGACCTCGCCGGGACGGAACGGTGTTCCGGCGATGACGCCGGAGCGCTGCGCGAGCGGCACCCAGCCGTCGGCACCCGAGTTGGTCGACGTGAAGTTGCGCCACTCGCGGGCGATCTGGCTGATCTGCTGTACCGCGCTGCCGTAATCCTGCAGCTGATTGCCCGGGAAGAACACCCGCCCGCCGTTCGACGGATCATTGGCCTGACCGCGGAAGAAATTGTCGTACAGGAACGCCTGTTGCGGGCCCGGCGTGCCGACATCGCGGGTGGTCGGATTGCCGTCGATCGGGCGATCGAACCACACCGGTCCGCCAGCCGAACCGGCACCTGCGCCGCTGCCGTCGCCACCGCCCCAGATCTCGCTCAGCACACCCCAGTTATAGGCGGTCGAGCGCGCCTCGTTCTGACGATCCGAGAACCGATAGCCGGCACGGACCGAGGTCAGCCAGCTCTCCTCCGGGAAGGAATAGTCCAGATCGATACGCGCGGCGTCCTCGTTGCCTGCGCTGTCCTCGATGTGATCCATCGCCGAGCGGTAGAAGCTGTTATACGGATCGAGATAGCTCGGATGCGCTGCGTTCTGATAGTTGTTCGGCGTGTTCGCGACCGGCACGAAGTTCACATAGGCGGGATCGTTGCCGTTCAGGCGGATGTCCGCATTCTGGTAGGTCGTGCCCCAGACCGTCAGATCGGTCACCGTCACCTTCGACCAGACATGCTGGTAATCGACCGTCACGCCAAGCCGGGTGGTCGGCTGCCACTTGAAGTTGAAGCTCGCATCGTTGGTGATGAAGCGCCCGGTATTGCCGCGCGCGATGTTGTTGCTCTGCAGGCCGTTGGTCGGCGTGCGCATGTCGGTGCCCTGGTCGGCACGATACCCGTTCGGGCCGGTGATCAGACCGCTGGTGAACGCATTGTCGTCGTCGAACGTGAAGCTGGTGCCGGGATAGGGCTGAGAATCGCCTGCCGACAGAACGTTGTCGGTCGCGACCTCGATCGAGTTCTCGGTCCAGGCCTCACGCGAGTCGGACCGCAGGAACTGCGCGGTTGCGTTCATCGTCCCGTCGTTGCTGCGCCACTGCCCCGCGGCCGAAAAGCCGTAGCGCGTGCGGTTAAATTCCTGGCTGCGCACGGCGGCGCCACGCGGCACATAGAAAAGACCGTCGCCCGCAACCGTCGATCCGTCGGTCCGCGTGATCAGGTTGTTCGCGGCATTATACTGGTTGAGCTGATAATAGGCGCCATCGGTGCCACGCGGCCGCTCGCCCCAGTTCGAAATCTGGACGCTGTCGGCACGGCTGCGCACCTGTGAGCGGACGAAGCTGCCGAGCAGGCCGAACTGGCCGATCCCCGTCTCCCACCGATCGCTGAGCAGGACCGATACGGTCGGCGCCGACTTCTTGACGAAGTCGCCATAATTGTTCTCGAGCGTGCCGCCGAGCGTGAACCCCGTCGAATCGAACGGCAGGCGGGTGCGCAGGTTGACCGTGCCGGCGATGCCGCCTTCGATCATGTCCGCGGACGGGCTCTTGAACACGTCGACACCGCCGAGCAGTTCGGACGGCACGTCGGCGAACGACAAGCCGCGACCATTGTTCGCGCTGAACGAATCGCGGCCATTGATCTCGGAGCGGGTGTAGGTCAGCCCGCGGACGACGACGCCCGAACCTTCGGTCGAGAAGTGATCGGGATCGGCCCCTGCCGCAAAACGGCTGATCGAGACGCCGGGAACGCGCTGCAACGCCTCGGTCACCGAGCGATCCGGCAGCGCACCGATGTCCTCTGCCGAGATCGAGTCGACGACGACTTCGGAATTCTTCTTGATCGCCTGCGCGGTCTGCAGGCTGCGACGGATGCCGGTGACGACGACGTCCTGCGTCGCGGCTTCCTGCTGCGGGGTCGCCGTGGACTGCTCCGCCTTAGTCACGTCGGCACCGCCGGACGGTACTTGTGCATTGGCAGACGGCTGCGATCCGGTTGCGGCCGAGGGCTGTGCCGCGGCGGCGCGATCAGAAGGTGCGGTACGCTGTAGCGCGTTCGGGGTCGGCGTGCTCTGCGGCGCGGGCGCGTCACCCGCAGCGTCGACCGACTGCGCCATCGCCGCGTACGGCAAAGCGGCCAGACACACCGCAAAAAGCGACACGCCACTCTTCAGTGCCGCACCGCGAACAAACGACTGCGTATTGCCAGACTCTCGCTGCATGATGCCCTGCATCCCCTCTTCTCTGATAGCGCTATCATTTATGAATTGCGCGCTTTGACAAGGCACTTGGTAGCGCGCACCTGAGCGGACAGCTAGTGCGAAAATGCAACAGAACGCCACAATTGTTACATTGTTTGTAACGGTACCACGTAGCGGGCAAGACCTGGGATTAAGCCAATCAAATATACGATAGCAGGCGACGTACGATCTTATTTATACGATATAGCCGAATAGTTCGGACGGATATGGTGAGCCTGCCAACCCGCGCTAACATCGATTAAGGGCGACACTATCTCAGGCCGCGGACTCGCCCGGCATTACGGTATCAGGGATAATTGGAGATCGGGTATTGACCATGTCGGCCTTACCATCGGCATAAGGCGTGTTGCGCCGCCCATCATAGATACGCCCTCCCCGAGGATAGCATGAGCTCCAATCCATCACCCGAGAGACCCGAACCTGCACGGGGCATGACCGTCGTCATCGTCGGCGGTGGCACCGCGGGGTGGATGGCCGCCGTCGCATTCGGCCGACTGCTGGTCCCGGCCGGTGGCCGCGTCACGCTGGTCGAGTCGGACGCGATCGCAACCGTCGGCGTTGGCGAAGCGACGATCCCGCCGATCCGCACCTTTCACGCCATGCTTGGGATCGATGAAGACGCGTTCCTGGCCGCGACCGGTGGCAGCTACAAGCTCGGCATCCGGTTCGAAGGCTGGTCGCATCCGACAGAGAGCTACGTCCACCCGTTCGGCCAGATCGGCACCGACATCGCCGGCCAGTCGTTCGCCACGCAATGGCTCCGTGCCCGGCAGGCGGGCGAGGCCGAAGCGCTGGGACAATATTCGCTGGAAGCACGCGCGGCCGAAACCGGACGGTTCTCTAAGCCGATCGCCAACGGCGACTCACCGCTGTCGCGCATTGGTTACGCCTATCACTTCGACGCCGCGCGCTATGCCCACTTCCTCCGCGCGCAAGCCGAAGCACACGGCGTCGTCCGCTGCGAAGGCATGGTGGTGCGTGTCGAACAGGGCCCGGCGGGGATCGCCGCGGTTCACCTGGCCGGCGGGACGCGGATCGCAGGCGACCTGTTCATCGACTGTAGCGGCTTTCGTGCATTGCTGATCGAGGGCGCGCTGGCCGCCGGCTGGGAAGATTGGTCGTCATGGCTGCCGTGCGACCGGGCGGTCGCGGTGCCATCGTCCGCCGACGCCGCCCCATTGCCGCTGACCCGGGCGATCGCGCAACCCGCCGGATGGCGCTGGCGCATCCCGCTGCGCCACCGCACGGGCAACGGTCACGTCTTTTCGAGCCGCTACATGAGCGAGGATGAGGCCACCGCATGTCTGCTGGACGGGATCGAGGGCGAGGCGTTGGCTGATCCGCGCGTGATCCGCTTCGCGACCGGGCACCGCCGTCGATTCTGGTCGGGCAATTGCGTTGCGCTGGGGCTCGCCGCGGGATTCATGGAACCGCTCGAATCGACCAGCATCCATCTGGTGCAAAGTGGGCTCCAGCATCTGCTGCGGATGCTGCCGGGTACGGGTGTCGCGTCGTCGGTCGTGATCGAGCGCTATAACCGGGTGATGACCGCGGAGTTCGTCCGCATCCGCGACTTCCTCGTCGCGCATTATCATCTCAACTCGCGACCCGAACACTTCTGGCGCGACCGGGCAGCGGCACCGATTCCCGAGGGCCTTGCCGAAAAACTCGCGATGTTTCGGGATGGCGGGCGCATCTTCCGCGAACCCGACGAACTGTTCAACGAGACGAGCTGGCTTGCGCTGTTGACCGGGCAGAACGCCGTCGTCGATGGTCACGACCCGCTTTGTGCGGCGCTGCCGATCGCGCGTGCGGCGCACCGTATCGCGCAGATCGAGCAGGTCGTCACCGCCTCACTGGCGCATATGCCCCCGCATGCCGACGCGCTGGCGCGGCTCGAACGCGGCTGAGCAAAGCCGCACCGCGCCCGAACCCGTATCGATCGGGCCCGTATCGATCGGGCCCGTATCGCCCGAACCCGTATCGATCAGCGGCGCTGGAGCGATTTGAGCAGATAGTTGCGGAGGCGTTCGGTGCGCTCGTCGCTCGCCGGCCCGAGTACACCGCGCGCCGCCATCGGCAGATGATCGGCCGCCGCCGCCGCGTCGTCGCCGAACACGTAATGGTCGAACCACGCCCGCCAGCCGGCTTTCTCCGCCGCGGGCCGATCGCGTACCGCCATCAGCGCGTGCACGACCGCGTTGAAGGCCGAAATGGTCGGATCGAACGACCACCAATAATTACACAGCACGTTGAGCGTACCGAACGCCTGGACATGATGCCACCAGATCGCGGGCATGAAGATCGCGTCGCCCGGCCCCAGATCGGCGACCAGCGCGTGGCCGAGCGCCTGGGCATACCGCGGATAGCGATCGAAATCGGGCGCCAGAGGATCGACCATGCTCGCCGGTGGTCCCGCCAACGTGCGGTCGAGCGGTCCGATATAGAGATTGCCAACCTGATCGGGTGGGAACAGCGTGAAGCGACGCTGACCGGCGACGACGCAGGCGAGATTGGTCGACCCGTCATAGTGCGTTGCGGTCTGCGTCCCGTTGCCGATCCACAGCCTTGGCACGGCGCCGCCCATCGGGAGGTCGAGCGGGTTCGCCGCGGACCAGCCGGGCAGATGCTCGGGCGCGGTCGCGGCGTTGGCATAAAGGATATGCCGCGCGTTTTCGGGGAGCGCCGACAGGCGGAGCAGCTCGTTGAGTAGCGCGCCAAGCGACGCCTTTTCACGGTGGAAGTTGAAGCCTTCGAGCTGGTCGCCGCGATAGAAGAAGCGGCCGCGGAACTCCGGTCCGCCGATCAGCACTTCCATCGGTTGGCCGCCATTGCCGAGTCCCGCCAGATAGGCAGCGATCGCGCGATCACCGTCAAGCCCCGCGCGCACGCTCGCCCAGTGCGAAACCTGCCCGCGCAAGACGATCGGGGTCGAGCTGGTCGCGACTTCGGCAGCGAACGTCGCGGCATCGACGGCGGCGCGTTCCTCGACGCGCGCATCGGTGGCGGCGGGATGATCGATCTTCATGCCGCTTGATACCGCAACCGCGATCGGCTTGCTACTTTCACCGCGCGTCCAACCACTTGCGATACCGTCACGCGCATCGTTAGTGATGCGGCGAACGACGATGACCATGGAGTGGACGATGATGCGGTGGCGGACGGCGCTGATACTGGCGTCCATGAGTGTCGTCGCGGCCAAGGGGCCTGGCGCCCCCGCGGCGCAGCGGGACGTCGCGCGGACCGGCGATGCGATGCGCGAGTCGACCGATCGTCAGGATCGACCGGCGCAGGCCGCCGCGGCGCTCCGACCCCACCATCGCGAATCGCGACCGGCGATCGCCCTGACGTTCGACGATATTCCCGCGCACGGCCCCCTGCCTGCCGGTACGACACGGGTAGGCGTCATCCGTGACCTCGTGCGCGCGCTGGGCGCAGCGAACGCGCCGGCTTTCGGCTTTTTCAACGGCGGTTTCGGGACCGACGACCCGGCCGGCTCGGCCAAGGCGGTCGCGGCTTGGCGCTCGGCGGGACTGCCGCTTGGCAACCATAGCTATTCGCACGCCAATCTCGACGACATCGGCGCGGCCGCCTTTTCTGACGATATCACCCGCAACGAAGTGCCGCTCAGCGCTGCTGTACAAGGGGCTGCACGGGAGGCTGCACAGGGGTCAGACTGGCGCTGGTTTCGCTACCCCTTCCTGGCGGAAGGCAAGACGCCCGCGACACGCGAGGCCGCCCGTGCAAGCCTCAGGGCGAAGGGCTACCGGGTCGCTGCCGTGACGATGAGTTTCGACGATTATAAATGGAATCCGCCCTATGCCGGGTGCGATATCGGTCGGGACGCCGATGCGGTTCATCGCCTCGAGGACAGCTTTCTGGCCGATGCCCGTGCAGCGGCGATCGCCTCCCGCGCGCGGGCAAAGGCGCAGCTCGGCCGCGACATCCCCTATGTCCTTCTGCTTCATGTCGGTGCGTTCGATGCGCGCATGATGCCGCGCCTCCTGGCCCTGTACCAGGCCATGGGCTTTCGCTTTGTGACGCTCGCAGAGGCCGAGGCCGATCCCTATTATCCCGCCGCGCTCGACCTGTCGCGACCAGGGCCAACGCCCTCGCTGGCCGGGCCACCCACGGTCCCTGCGCTCGCGGGGCCGCCCGCCGTGACGTGCGGTTGATCGTATCCACGTCCCAGAGCGCCGCAAGACGGCCGACGGGATCGGACACCGCGGTGCATGCGTTTGATCGCGCTGGACGTGCCGCGTGGTGCGCCCGCCTGCCTCTCCGGTGCGATGCCCAGTCCATGTCGATGTTTCGAGTCCCGCAATTGCTGGCCCTCGCCCTGCTGACCGCGGTACCGCTACCCGCGGCAGCGCAGGTTCCGACGATCGTTCCGCCGCCCGTTACGCGCGGGGTCACGCAGCCGGCCGGACCGCGCATCCAGTTGCCGGTCGACGCGCTGATGCAGGATGCCGGCCAATATGCGCGCGCGTTCGGCGTCACGCTCGACGAGGCGATGCACCGGTTGCGCGCCCAGGCGGACAGCGTCGCGGTGACCGATCGCCTGCGCGAGACCTACCGCGACCGCTGGGCGGGTATCGCGATCGATCACAGCCCGACCTATCGGATCGTCATCCTGCTGACCGGCACCGCCCCTGTTCCGGACCAGTCGGTCATGGCCGGCGGGATGGTCGTCCCGATCGTGTTTCGCACCGGCGCGGCGATGAACCGCACGGGCATGCTGGCGATCATCGCCACGTATCAGGCGCGGATCCGCGCGGCGTTGCCACATCCGCCCGGCCTGGGGATCGACCCGCGGACGGGCGCGCTGCTGGTCATGATCAGCGGCCGCGACGCCGAACTCGATCGAGACGGCGCGTTGCAGGCTGAGATCGAGACGATGACCGGCGTCCCCGTCCGGATCGAGGCGATCGACCGGACGACCAACGACCAGACGGACGCGCTGCCGGCTCAGACACAGGCCGCTCCCGATCTGCCCGCGCCGATCCCGGATATCGTTCCGCCACCCGCGCCGATGCCCCCGGCGCCGTCGGTCGAAGGCGGCGCGCGGGTCGTGGGGACGGTCGATGGCAAGCGTTATGCCTGCACGACCGGGTTCGTCGTCACCGACGGATCGCGCTCCGGCATCGCCACCGCCGCGCATTGTCCCGACGCGCTGACCTATGTCGACGCGCGCCAGGGCAACGTCCCGCTCGACTTCGTCGGGCAATGGGGTTGGGGCTATCAGGACGTCCAGGTCAACACGATCGCCGCCGGCGCGCCGCTCCCCGCGTTATTTTATGCCGACACCGCGAAGACGCTGACCCGCTCCGTTTCGACGTGGCGCAACCGGGAGAGCACGCGTGCAGGGGATTTCGTCTGCCACCGCGGCGAACGAACCGGGTATAGTTGCGCGCTGGTCGCGATGGTCGATTTCGCACCGGCGGGCGATCTGTGCGGCGGCGCGTGCCTGCCGACGTGGGTCGCGGTCGAAGGCCCAACCTGCAAGGCCGGCGACAGCGGCGCACCGGTGTTCGACGGCAATGTTGCGCTCGGTCTCGTCAAGGGCGGAACGTACCGCCGTGATGGCGCGTGCCTGTTCTATTACTACATGTCGACCGACTATCTGCCGCCGGGCTGGTCGCTTGCCTATGCCGCCACGAGCCCCGCCCCGGTCGCGCCTTGAGGTTGCACGGACACCGCTTGCGCTACCCGATCGGCAATTGACGCGTTACGCCGCGATATGACCGACACGCCGCCCGCAATTCCCGCCGCCACATTGGTCGTGTTCCGCGACGCCGGCGACGGACCGCCGGAACTCCTGTTCGTCGAACGCGCCAAGGCGATGGCGTTCGCAGGCGGCGCCCTGGTGTTTCCCGGCGGGCGAGTCGATCCCGGCGATCATGCACTGGCCGCGGTACTCGGGACGGGGGACG
The DNA here is from genome assembly GCF_004343105.1 of Sphingomonas sp. PP-CC-3A-396. Classification (NCBI taxonomy): domain Bacteria; kingdom Pseudomonadati; phylum Pseudomonadota; class Alphaproteobacteria; order Sphingomonadales; family Sphingomonadaceae; genus Sphingomonas; species Sphingomonas sp. PP-CC-3A-396. Next base: position 353,889 of record NZ_SLYF01000004.1, read on the forward strand.
CCGAAAGCGCAGCACGGATCGCCGCCGTACGCGAGACGATCGAGGAAGCCGGTCTGCCGATCGGGCTATCGCCGATGCCCTCCCCGACCGCGTTCGCCCGAATGCGCGCGGCGCTGCATGCCGGGACCGCGTTCGGCGAGGCGTTAACGGACGCCGCCGTCGGTCTCGATCTGGATGCGCTGGAATATTTCGCACGCTGGCGACCGGCGCATGCCCACGCCCGGATCTTCGATACGCGCTTCTACCTGGCGCGATTGCCGGCAGGCGCCCCCGAAGCGCAGGTCGATGCGACGGAGAATGTCCGGTTGTTCTGGGCGACGGCGGCCGACGTGCTGGCGGAGGCCGATGCGGGGCGCGCGACGATCATCTTTCCGACGCGGCGCAATCTCGAACGGCTGGCACAGTTCGCCGACTTCGTTGCGGCCGTCGAGCACGCGCGCGCGCATCCGGTGCGGACCGTGACGCCGTGGACCGAAACGCGCGATGGCGTCGAACATCTCTGTATCCCGCACGATCTCGGCTATCCGATCACTTCGGAACCGATGTCGGACGCGGTGCGCGGCTGACATGCGGGCGGTGCGACTGATGCTCGGCTGGCTCGTCGGGCTGGCGATCGTCGCGGCGCTCTGCATGATGCTCTGGTCGGGGCTACGCGGGCGCCCGCAGGATCTGCCCTGGACGCCGCTCGATCTCGGTCAGCCGATCGGGATGCTCACCGGACGAAAGCTCACCGCGCTTACCGAAAATTTCCCGCAATGCCGCGCGCTGCTCGATCGCGCGGGCGTGCGCTACACCGTCCTGCCGCCGCGCAAGGGCGAGGGGCAATGCGGGTATTCGGATGGCGTCAGGCTGACCGGTGGCGCTCGGACGATCGCGTTCGTACCCGCAGGCCTCGGCGTCGCCTGCCCGGTCGCCGCGGCGCTATCGATGTGGGAATGGGACGTCGTCCAGCCCGCAGCCCAACGCCATTTCGGGGCGCGCGTTGCCAGTATCGATCATTTCGGGAGTTACAGTTGCCGGCGGATCTACGGGCGCGATGCAGGCACCTGGAGCGAGCACTCCACCGCCGACGCGGTCGACATCGCCGGATTCCGCCTGACCGACGGCACGCGCATCACCGTCGCAAGGGACTGGAAGGGCGACGACGCCAAAGCCGCGTTCCTGCGGGAGGTGCGCGACGGCGCGTGCAAGGTGTTCGCGACGACCTTGTCCCCCGACTACAACGCCGAGCACGCCGACCATCTGCATCTGGATCAGGCGAACCGTGGCGTGGCAGGGTGGCGGGCGTGCCGGTGATCCACCGTGCTCCCCTCTGCCCGCCCCTTTGCCCGCCCCTCTGACCGTTCGTGCTGAGCGAAGTCGAAGCACCTGCGCGCGAGACAGACCGTTCGACTTCGCTCAGGGCGAACGGGACTAGCCTCAGCTCGCCAGCGTCGTGCCGGAATCCACCTTCTCGACCCAGTACGGGAAAAACGCCGGCTGCCGGTTCGACCAGCCCGACGCGGTTGCCGCCGCCTCACTGATCGACTGAAGCAGTTTCCGCCGCAGTTCCGGATGCAGATGCGGCAACGCGGCCGCGGCACAGAACGCCGACGGCAACCACGGCCTCACCTCTGCCCCGATCAACCGCTCGTACAGAAACCGCAGCGCCGAAAAGCTCGTCAGCCGCCCCTGCCCCAGATCGAACGCTACCAGGGTCATCAACGGCGCCAGGAATGGTTCGATCGCATCGAGGCCGCTGTCGTCGGGCACCATCGCACGCAGATCGGGAAGATTATTGTAGAGCCGCGCCTGCGCCCGGATGCTTGCCGCCTCGACGACGTCGCGCGACCAGCGCAGCATCGCGTCCTCGCGGTCGAGCCCTACGTCGAGCGAACGGCGAATGTACCGCTGCGTCGGACTCGGAAAAGCCGCAAATTCCTTCATCTCGGCCAGCGTCATCGAGCCCTGTGCCGGTTTCATTCTGGAAGCCATGTCGTCACCCCGCTCTCGTCAAGGAACCGGCAGACTATGCGCTCGGATGGTTAACAACGTTCCTATCGCGCGTCATCTTTCCGTAACGCCAAGCGACCATGAAAGCTGTTGCGCTGCAACAAGGCTGCGATGAACCGAACGAAATCGTGCGATTCGATTGCGTTGCGAGGCATTTGAGCAACAAAAAGGCGCCGGTCGTTGCCGACCGACGCCCGTTCGTTGAGCAGATGCTCGAGTTACGCCTGCTTTTCGCGCAACGCCTGCTCTGCGTCCTCGTCATAGCCCGAGGACTTCGCCGGCTCGCTGCCCGACCCCGGCTGCGTCGCCGAAATTGGATCGCTGCCGTCCATCGACTCGTCGAGCCCGTTGTCGAGACGGGCGTCGGCGCTGTCGGGGTTCTTCTGCAGGCGCTTGCCGATCGACTTGTCCTGGCCCGCTTCCTGCCGCGGATCGCGACCCGAGCTCTTGCCTTCTGCATCCTTGTCGTCGGGCGCTACCGAAAGGCTGTCCAGCGCGCTCTTGTCTATGTCGGTCATTGCGACGTCCCTTTTTAATCTTGGCAATGACCAACGGTCCAAGCGGCGGAGCGTTCCTGCGCAAGCGCAACGGTCATCCTGACGAAAGCCAGGACCCAGAGCCACAAACGCTCCCCCCGGAACCCTGGGTCTGACTTTCGTCAGGATGACGGAGAGTCGAGCGGCGTCACCCTCACCGTCTGCTCCCAGAGATACGCCTGCCCAAACACCGTCATGAACGCGATATCCGTTGCATCACGCCCGACGCAGACCCGCGCGATATCGCTGCACGTCGCCATCTTGGTCGCATCGATCAGCCGCCAGTCCCCTGCCAGCCACAATTCCGCAACCGCATGGAAGTCGGGCGGATCGACGCCCGGCGCATAGGCTGACACGCAGCGTGCCGGGATTCCGCCGGCGCGCGCCAGCGACACCAGCAGGTGCGAGTAATCGCGACACACGCCAGAGCGCGACGCGAACGTATCGAGCGCGGTCGTCTCCCCGCTGCTCGATCCGCAGCGATAATCGAGCGACTGGTACACCCACTCGGTCAGCGCCGCCGCCAGGGGCCCACCTTCCAGCCCGCCGAACTCGCGTGCGACGAAACCCTCGAACCGATCCGACGGACAATAGCGGCTCGGCATAAGATACGGCGTCAGCTCGCCGTCGAGCATCCGCGGCGGCGTCGCCGGATACAGCTCGAGCTGGACCCGCTCGCGGTTCACCGCGACGATGGCCTTATATTCGGCAGTGAACCGGCCATGCCCGCGCGACCAGCAGCGCTGGCCGATCCCGTCTTCGCCACGCACCGCGCGGATCGGGCTGTCGGACCACAGGGTGAGGGACTCGGACTCGATTTTCTGGTCGACCATCGCCGCAGCTTCGATCTGGAGGAGCACATCGGCATCCCCCGTGATCCCGTAATCCAGACGCACGTCGATCGAGAGCCGCATTGCGCGTCCCATTCCTGTTTCAAGGCCATAAAAAAAGGGCCCGGCGGTGTCCCGCCGAGCCCTGCGTTCTTACAACCCTTAGCGTGAGTTAGTTGCGGCTGCTACCAAACAGACGCAGCACGAACATGAACATGTTGATAAAGTCGAGGTATAGGCTCAGCGCCGACATGATCACGACCTTGCCGACCATGTCCGTCCCCGCGACCTGCGCATACAGGCTCTTGGTACGCTGCGTGTCGTAGGCGGTGAGGCCTGCGAACAACAGCACGCCGACGCCGCTGATGACCAGCTGCATAACGCCCGACTGCAGGAACATGTTGATCAGGCTGGCAACTAGCAGGCCGACGACACCGATGATCAGGAACGTCCCGAACGCCGACAGGTCACGCTTGGTGGTGTAGCCGTACAGGCTGAGACCAGCGAAACCGGCTGCGGTCGCAAAGAACGCACCTGCGATCGACGTGCCGCTATAGACCAGGAAGATGGTCGACATCGACAGGCCCATCAGGACCGCAAAGCCCCAGAAGAGCAACTGCATCGTGCCCGTCGACATCCGGTTTTGGCCGAAGCTCATGCCGAACACGATCGCCAGCGGCGAGAACATGATGACGTACTTCAGCGGGCCGCCGCTCATGAACACCTGCGCGGCGGGCGATTCCGCACCGCCCCACGCGAACAGCATTGCGACGATGCCCGTCAGAAGGACTGCCGAGCCCATGTAGTTATACACGGACAGCATGTACGACCGGAGACCAGCGTCATAGGCCTCGGTACGCTGGCCCGTGGCCGTCGTTCCGAACGGCGCGGCGCGGGGCCGGGGGTCAGACCAATTAGCCATTGTGAAATCAGCTCCTTTGCCCGGCATGGTGCCGGTTACGGTGAATATCGTCTTTTACAGGACGCTTTTCAAGCTGAGTGGTTGCATCGGCGCTGTGGTTCGCGGTTAACCTGCCGCAATTTCCATAGCGCCGTCTTGTTGCCGTTGGCGCTTCGTTGGCTATCCATCGGAGCTTGCTGACTTAATGGGAGCCGACCCATTATTGGCAGGACGATGCGGATATGCCTGCGTCGATGATCCCGGCAGATACGCGACGTTGGTATAGAACAGCCCCGTCCCGCAGGTCCCGTCCTCGCTAAATGGTCGCTTCTTGTTCCACACATCGCCGCACTGCGCGAGCGTTACCCGCTTGCCCCATGGCCCCCCGTTCCCTACCTGTTCACCGGTGAACCAGATCACCCAAACGTCCGCGCCGCATGCCGAGCCCCCCTATCTCCGCGGCCTCAATCCGCCGCAGCGCGAGGCGGTGCTGACCACCGATGGTCCTGTGCTGATCATTGCCGGCGCGGGTACCGGCAAGACCGCCGCGCTGACCGCCCGGCTCGCGCATTTGATCTTCACCAAGAGGGCCTGGCCGTCCGAAATCCTCAGCGTCACCTTCACCAACAAGGCCGCACGCGAGATGCGCGAGCGGGTCGGCCGGCTGGTCGGCGACGCGGTCGAGGGCATGCCGTGGCTGGGCACGTTCCACGCGATCGCGGCCAAGATGCTGCGGCGTCATGCCGAGCTGGTCGGATTGCAATCGAACTTCACGATCCTCGACACCGACGACCAGTTGCGGTTGCTCAAGCAGCTGATCCTTGCCGCTGACATCGACGAAAAGCGCTTTCCGACGCGCAGCCTTGCCGGGCTCATCGACCAGTGGAAGAACAAGGGCCTCGTCCCCGCCGATATCGATGCGGGCGAATCCGAGCGCTACGCCAATGGCCGCGGCGGCGAACTGTACCAGCAATACCAGACCCGGCTGATCGCGCTGAACGCGTGCGATTTCGGCGACCTGCTGCTTCACATGCTCGTCATCCTGAAGACGCATCGCGACGTGCTCGCGCAGTATCAGCAGCGCTTCAAATATATCATGGTCGACGAGTATCAGGACACCAACTCGTCGCAATATCTCTGGCTGCGGCTGCTCGCGCAGGAGCGCAAGAACATCGCCTGCGTCGGCGACGACGACCAGTCGATCTATTCGTGGCGCGGCGCGCAGGTCGAGAACATCCTGAAGTTCGAGCGTGACTTTCCGGGCGCGAAGGTCATCCGGCTCGAACAGAATTACCGCAGCACGCCGCATATCCTCGGCGCCGCATCGGGCGTGATCGCAAACAATGGCGGGCGGCTCGGCAAACAGCTGTGGACCGAGCGCGACGTCGGCGAGAAGGTGAAAGTCATCGGCGTCTGGGACGGCCCCGAGGAAGCGCGCCGCGTTGGTGAGGAGATCGACATCGTCCGCCGCTCCGGCAAATCGCTCGACGAGGTGGCGATCCTGGTCCGCGCGCAGCACCAGACGCGCGAGTTCGAGGACCGCTTCATCGCGATCGGCATGCCGTACAAGATCGTCGGCGGCTTCCGCTTCTACGAACGCGCCGAAATCCGCGACGCGCTGGCGTATCTGCGCGTAGTCAACCAGCCGGCGGACGACCTCGCCTTCGAACGCATCGTCAACGTCCCCAAGCGCGGGCTCGGCGACAAGGCGGTCGCGCGCATCCACCAGCTCGCGCGTGCCACCGGCACACCGCTGACGACGGCCGCCGCGCGCATCCTCGACACCGACGAATTGACCGGCGCAGCGAAGAAATCGCTCGGCCGGCTGGTCGGCGATATCGCCCGCTGGCGCGACATGGCGACCAGCCTGCCGCACGCCGAACTCGCGCGGCAATTGCTCGACGAGAGTGGCTACACCGCGATGTACCAGGCCGAGAAATCGGTCGAGGCGACCGGGCGCCTGGAAAACCTCAGCGAACTCGTCCGCGCGATGGAGGAATACGACTCGCTTGGCGCGTTCCTCGAACACGTGTCGCTCGTGATGGACAACGAGGGCGGGGCGCAGGATCCACAGGTCACGATCATGACCATCCACGCCGCCAAGGGCCTCGAATACGACACGGTGTTCCTGGTCGGCTGGGAGGAAGGCCTGTTCCCGTCGCAGCGCTCGCTCGACGAGGGCGGCGTGAAGAGCCTCGAAGAGGAACGCCGCCTAGCGTATGTCGCGATCACGCGCGCAAGGCGCCTAGCGGTCATCATTCACGCCGCCAACCGCCGCATCTACGGCCAGTGGAACTCCTCGATCCCGTCACGCTTCGTCGCTGAACTCCCACCTGAGCATATCGATACGGAAACCACGATGTCCGGCGGCGCGAGCCTGTGGCAGGCCAACTGGTCCGACCGCGCTGACCCGTTCGCGGACGTCGCTCGCGGCACCGGCCGCGGCCCCGGCTGGCAACGCGCGTCCGGCACCGGCAGCACCTTCTCCACCAAACCCGCCCGCGTCGTCGAAAGCCGCTCCAGCGCGATCAGCCTCGGCAACAAAGGTCGCGACGACCTCGCGCTCGGGATGCGCGTGTTCCACCAGAAGTTCGGCTACGGCGCGATCGCGGAGATCGAAGGCAACAAGCTGGAGATCGATTTCGAACAGTCCGGGCGGAAGCGGGTGATGGATAGCTTCGTTATAATTGGATAATTTTGATTTTGCGATATCATTACTTCAAGCTGCGAACCGCTTGACTGGCTTTTCCGCACTCGCTTATCTCCCCAATAGATTGGGGCAAGATGACAAGCAAACAACTGACAATCGAATACGACGGTGGTGACGCGGATAGCCATACGGTCGACTTGCGTCTTTTAGGTGAGTCGCTTCAAGGCATCGATCGCATCATATTCGACATGATTGTCGTTACGTCTGCTCAGCGGCTTCCGAGGCGCGGAGAACGAGCGCCTTTGGTCGTTAAGGCATACGAACCCAAGGTCGGATCGGTCACGATCGCTACGGTTATCCAGGAAGTAGCAGAACTATTGCATCTCGGCTGGCAAATATCCGGTACTGACACCAAAGACCTTATATTAAACTGGCTCAAAGCCTGCTTCCTTTTTCACAGCGGAAAGAAAAATGAAGCAGAGTTGTGCATTGAGAAAATCGCCGAAATTTCTCTGGCGCATGCCGCATCGTTAGATGCGGTCGATCGACATCGCCATGAAGAATCTCTGGGCATGCAAGCAATCGTACGACTAGCTATTGAACGGCTTGGACCAGCTACAGTGCAAGCCGTTGCTCCAGTCGGCCCCTCAGTTCGCCGGCTATGGTTCTTTTCGGGAGAACAGAAGCAGCTTGCTGCAGACGACGAGACAGCGGTGGCCATTCGAGAACGGGACGCAATTGAGTTTGGCCCACTACAAACATTTATTCTTAGAACCGATGGATTTACGTTTCATACGAAAAAGCTGAGCGTGGTCCATCCTGAACGAGAAGGATACCTGTTAGCTGAAGTCGAAGATCCGGTAGCTGAGCAAGAAAACAACGCATACGCGCGGGCGGTCCAGACCAAGTCTCGCATAAAAGTCCAAGCCAAAGCTGGTTATCGAAATAACGCAATCGAGAGACTCGTTATCATGGATTTTGGTGAAGAAATACATGAAGCGGCCTGATAGCCTGCGCTACATTCTATTCTGATTTTAGAATGACGTATTTCGGGTGAGCGCTGACAGCAACACGTATTTAGCAGCAAACCTGTACCGCAGCCGACAAACCCGTTCAGGAACGATGTCTCTCGACAGCCGTATCACCGGCACATCCCGATTGTCGGGTTCGAGAGGACATCTCATCAAGTTTACGCATCTCATCGCGGCCGGGTTGGCCTTCGCAACGCTCGGCCTCGGCGCCGCCGCTCCTGCCGAGGCGCAGCGCGATCGCGGGTATAGCCAGCAGTATCGCGACAACGATCATCGTGGGGATCACCGTGGGGATCGGCGTGATTTCCGCCGTAACGATCATCGTGGCGATCGCCATGACGACCGGCGCTATCGCGGCCGTGGCAACGACCGTCGCAACTGGAACAACAATCGCCGTTGCCGCACCGAATGGCGCAACCATCGTCGCGTGCAGATCTGCCGCTGATGTAAGCGGAGCCGGCGCGTACTATGGTGCGTCGGCACCAGGCGGACGGTGGTATGACGCCGCCGTCCGTCCCTGCATGTGACCCTTTGACGAGGATTTGGATCATGAAGCGTTTCTTCGGTACGGCTGCGGTGATTGCGGCGACGTGCCTTTCCGTTGCCACGCCCGCGCTTGCGCAGTCGCAGGCCGACGACGCGCGGTTCGCGGCAGCGCAGGCGCGGCTCGACAGCGAGTTGCAGATCTTCCGCACGGAATTCGATCGCTACCAGTCGGTGCGTGGCAATCGCGGCGGTTATGCGCCGCAGACCGGCTATCGTACCGCGCCCGATCGCAGCGGCGGCTATCAGGAAGCGTATCCGGACGAGCGCGACGAGGGCAATTACGATCCCTCGCGCTATTACCGTGCGGGTCCGAACTACCAAGAGCGCACGCTGGCGACCAACGACCGCGTTTATGCGGGTCAGGATGGCCGCTATTACTGCAAGCGCAACGACGGCACGACCGGGTTGATCATCGGTGCGGCCGGTGGTGGCATCCTTGGCAACGTGATCGACGGCGGCCGTTCGCGGATCGTCGGCTCGTTGCTGGGCGCGGCCGCGGGTGGCCTTGCAGGGCGTGCGGTGGAGCAGAGCAACAACCAGGTCCGCTGCCGCTGAGCCACCGTCCGCGCTGATCCTCCCCCGCTAGGGGGAGGTGTCGCCGAAGGTGACGGAGGGGGAGGACACGGAACGCAGGTTGTCGCGCCCTCCCCCTCCGTCAGGCTAACGCCTGCCACCTCCCCCTGGCGGGGGAGGATTACATTTACTTCGCAGGCCCGACGAGCTTCTGGGTGAAGTACGTCATCTGCAGCGCCTGCAGCCGGGCCCCCTGCTCGATATCAGCATCGCCCGAATGGCCGCCCGCGGTATCCTCGTAGTAGAGATACGGCAGGCCGTACTCCTTCAGACGCGCGGCGAACTTGCGCGCATGCTGTGGCCCGACGCGGTCGTCCTTGGTGGTCGTCCAGATATACGGCTCCGGATACGCGACGCCCTTCTTGATGTTCTGATACGGCGAGATCTTTTCCAGGAACGCCTTCTCCTCGGGCACACTGACCGAGCCATATTCGTCGACCCACGACGCCCCCGCCGCGATCCCCTCGTACCGGATCATGTCGAGCAGCGGCACCTGGATCGTCACCGCCTTCCACAGGTCCGGATGCTGGTTGAACTCGACCCCCATCAGCAAACCACCGTTCGACCCACCATAGATGCCGAGCTTGGCCGGGCTCGTCAGTTTCCGCGCGAACAGGTCCTTCGCCACCGCGGCGAAGTCGTCGTAGATCACCTGCCGCTTCGTCTTCCGCCCGGCGTCATGCCACTTGGGCCCGAACTCGCCGCCACCACGGATGTTGGCGAGCACATAAGACCCGCCGCGTTCCAGCCACAGTTTGCCGGTGCTCCCCGAATAGCTCGGCGTCATCGACACTTCGAACCCACCATAGGCGGTCATGATCGTCGGCGTGGTCCCGTCGAGCGCGATGCCCTTCTTGTGGACCACGAAATACGGCACTTTCGTCCCGTCGGTCGAGGTCGCCTCGAACTGCTCGACGACGTCGTTCGACGCGTCGAACTTGGGCGGCAGAGTCTTGATGGGTTTCGGTGCAGCGGAAGAGGCCGCATCCAGCGAATAGAGCGAGGTCGGCGTCAGGAACCCGGTGACCGTCAGATAGGCGTCGTCGCTGCGATCGGTCGTGCTCGCCACGTCGATCGAGGCATTGTCGGGCAGCGCGATCGGCTTGGCGGTCCAGCCCCCTGCCCCATGCGTGTAGACCGACGCGCGGCCGCGGACATTGTCCGACACGACCAGCAGCAGCTTCGATTTGGTCAGCCCCATGCCGTCGACCGACTGGCGCGGTCCCGGCGCGAAGACGATCGTCGGGTTGATCGTCCCCTTCTCCACCTCGGCAAGCGGCGCCGACGCGATCGCGCCTTCCGGGATCTTGCCCCACGGATCGCTGGTCGAGAAGATCACCTGGCCGTCGATCATGCCTGCCGGGAACGTCCGGTCGGGCAATGCAAGCGGTCGCGCACCCGCCGGCGTCCATACCAGCTTGTCCGCGCCGAAGAACGTCTTCCGGCGCTGGATCACGATCAGGCGGTTGCCCTTCTCGTCGGTCAGCACGTTCGCCGCGGTGCCGCCCTGATCGGTCGCGGCGCCACGATAGACCTCGGTTGCAGCGTCGAGCGGCTGGCCGCGCTTCAACTGCTTCATCACGAACGCATAGCCCGACTGGGTCGTCGTCCCCGCGCCCCAGTCGCGCGCGACCAGCAGCGTATCCTTGTCGACCCAGGTCGCATCCTGCTTCGACTTGGGCAGCGTGAAGCCGTTCGCGACGAACGCACCGGTCTGCAGATCGAACTCTCGATACGTCACCGCATCCTCGCCGCCCTCGGACAGCGCGACGAGGCACAGCCGCTGCTCGGGCTCGAGGCAGGTCGAGCCCTTCCAGACCCACTGCTTGCCCTCGGCCTTGCCCAGCGCATCGAGATCGAGCGCGGTCGTCCACTTAGGCGTCGCCGACGCGTAATCCGCCGCGCTGGTCCAGCGCCACAGCCCGTGCGGATGGTCGGCATCGCGCCAGAAATTGTAGATCCGGCCGAACATCTGGTTCGGCATCGGAATCCGGTCCTTCGCCGACGCGATCGCCAGAGCCTCGGCATAGAAAATCTTGTATCGCGGATCGTTCTGGAGCCGCGGGAGCGTCTTAGCATTCTCCGCCTCGACCCAGGCGAGCGGCTTGGCGCCATCCTTGTCCTCGAGCCAGATATACGGGTCGGCGGCGGTGTTCGTTGTGGTCATCGGTGCGACTTGGGCAAGCGCGGCACCGCCCGCAAGTCCGGCGCCACCGCTCAATATCGTCGCCGCAAGCATCGAAGCCAGAACCCGCATCGTCGTATCTCCCTGATTTGCTTGGCGGGATACATGACGAGGTCTATCGCGGTCCGCAATGCAACCGGACCAGATATCGGCGGCCGACGGCCTGCCCAAGCCCCGCCGCTTCGTCGCGATCGCCGCAATCTCGGCAGGGACCGCGCTGACGATTATCGACGGCGGCATCGCCACCGTCGCACTGCCGACGATCGCGCGCGACCTGCACGTCGGCAACAGCGCGGTAGTGACCGTGGTCACGGTGTACCAGCTGATCCTGGCGATGGCGCTGCTCCCGTTCTCGGGGCTCGGCGACAGCATCGGCCTGAAGCGCATGTACCAATACGGCCAGTTGCTCTTCACCGTCGCGACGCTGCTCTGCTTCTTCGCGAAGAGCCTCCCGTTCCTGCTAGTCGTCCGCGCCGCGCAAGCCTTGGGTGCCGCAGCGGCGCTAAGCGTCTCGTCGGCGCTGATTCGCTCGATCTATCCGACCAAGCAGCTCGGCCGCGGGCTCGGCATCAACTCGGTCGTCGTCTCCAGTTCGGCGGCACTCGCCCCGACGATCGGCGGGCTCGTCCTCGCCATCGCCCCCTGGCCCTGGGTATTCGCCAGCGCCGTACCATTCGCGATCGCGTCGCTGCTGCTCGGACGCGCGCTACCCGAACCGCGGAAACACGACGAACCCTTCGACGTGCTCGGCGCGGTCATGTGCGCAGCGATGATCGGGCTCGTCATCGGCGGCGCGGAAAGCGCGGTCCACGGCGACAGCCCGATCGTCTCGGCGGCGATCGTGCTGACGGGCGTGGTGATCGGCTGGTTCTTCGTGAAGCGCGAGCAGGGCGAGACCAAGCCGATCCTGCCGATCGACCTGCTCGCCCGGCCGGTGCTCGCGCTGTCGGCGATCGGTGCGTACACTGCGTTCATCGCGCAGATGACATTGTTGCTCTCGACGCCGTTTCGCCTGACGCACGCCTATGGGTTCAGCGCGCCCGAGGTCGGCGCCGCAATCGCACCGTGGCCGCTGGCGAACATGGTCGTGTCGCCGCTGTCGGGGTGGTTGTCGGATCGGTATCCGGCGGGGCTGCTCGGCGGGATCGGGATGAGCGTCTCGATCTGTGCGCTGCTACTGCTCGCCTACATGCCGGCGGATCCGGGGTATTTCGACATCGCGTGGCGGATGGCGTTGTGCGGGTCGGGGTTTGGGATGTTCATGGCGCCGAATGCGCGGCTGATTATTGGGAGTGCGCCGAGGGAGCGGGCGGCGGCGGCTGGCGGCTTGGTATCGACGGTGCGGCTGGTAGGCCAGACCACCGGCGCCACCTTGGTCGCAGCGTTGCTCGCGATGGGCGTGGGCGCCGGCATGACACCGCCTTTGGTTGCCGCGGGTCTCGCGCTGGTGGCAGGCCTATGCAGCCTGAGCCGACTCCGCCCCTCGATCCGCAACCCGCCGAGCGAGGAAACGCAGGACGTGCAACCGGCCTCCCAAGCGAGGTAACCTGCTTCCCCTCCCCTGCGGGGAGAGAGAGCCCAAGGAAGAATGTTCACCCGCGAAGGCGGGTGCCCAGTCTGTGTTCCCGCCTTCGCGGGGACACCCATCCTCCCCGGCACGGGGAGGGGGACCGCCGCTCGCAGAGCGGGGGTGGAGGGGGATCACCCGGAGCGTACCGCCTCGAAGAGCGAACTCGGCAACCGCTTCAGCAGAACTCCACCGGGAGCATCCACAACCGTATCTCGCGGGGAAAGCCCCCTCCACCAGCTTCGCTGGTCCCCCTCCCCGTTCCGGGGAGGATTAGCCCCACACTCAAAACGCCGCGCTGGCTTTGGCCTCCCCCATCATCGCGGCCCGCACCAAGGGAATCGGCGGCCCGCCATAGCTCAGGAACTGGTCGTGGAACGCCTTCCAAGCCTTCCGCCCACCCCGTGTCGCGGTCCAGTCCGCCCGCAATTTGCGGATCATCAGCTTGCCCATCGTGTAGTTCAGATACGCCGGATCATACGTCCCCCGCGCTGCCTGCTGCCGCGCATTACCCTCGTCCTGGTAACATTCGTCGACGAACATCCGGAACGACTGCTCCTGCGTCATCCCCTTCGCGTGCATGCGGATCGCTGACAGATATCGGCAATCGCGTAGGAGAGCGTTCGAGATCTGCCCGACATGCGTCTCGGGATCGCCGTTGTTGAGCCCGGCCTCCCACATCATTTCCTCGGCATAGTGCGCCCACCCCTCGGCAAACGCGTACCCCACGAACAGCCGCCCGAAGAGCGACGGCGAGCGGTTCGCGTGCAGGAACTGGACGAAATGCCCCGGCATCACCTCGTGCACCGACGTGAACAGCAGGTCGTTCTTGCCCGGCACGAACGCGTCCTGCACCGCCTTGGTCCAGCTCGGATCGGGCGGCGAGATGTAATAGATCGACGGCACGCCCTTATCGAACGGCCCCGGCGGATCGATATACGCCGAGTTCTGCCGGTTATACGGCGGCGATTCCTCGACCAGCGCCTGTTCGGTCCCCGGGATTGTCAGCAGGTCGTGATCGACCACGAATTTGCGCAGCGTCGGGATTTGTCGCCGCGCCTCCGCGACGGGGCCGCCGACCGGCTTGTTCGCGTTCATCTTGTCCATGCACGCCGTGATCGACAGCCCCTTGGCGAACACGCCGCAGGCCTGCGCCAGCGCCGCCTGGTTGCGCCTCAGATCCGCGACACCCGCCGCCTCGAGCTGGTCGAGCGGCGTATCGACGCCCTCCGTCATCGCCACCATCCGTGCGAACTTGTCCGCCCCCAGTGCAAAATCCTGCGTCGCGGTCGCGCGCTGGCCCTCGGTCCACGTCCCCAGATCGCGCATCGCCGCTGCCGCCGCCTTTGCCGCATCGGCCAGCTGCTTCTGTGCCGCCGCATCCTTCACGCCCGCAAACGCCTTCACCGCGTCGCCCGCGTAATAGTCGGCAAAGCCGTTGAACGCCGCCGTCCCGTAATTGACGTAGCTCAGCGGCATCGGCGTCTTGAGGTTCGCCCTGATGTTCCCCGCCGCCGCCGGAATCTTCTGCAGGAACGCGGTCAGCGCATTCATCCGCGTCGGCGCATCGGCATAATTGCGCGCGATATACGTGTTCGGATCGAGCCCCGCGCTGACATACCACGCCGGATTGTGATGCGGCTGGTCGGCATCATCGAGCCAGAACAGCTTCCCCTTGGCAACCTGCACCAGATAGTCGCGTTCGAACGCCTCGGCCGGCTTCAAGTCCTTGAACGCCCCCGCTTTGTCGATCGCGGCGTGCAGGAAGTCCGCCTGTCGCTTCAGTCCCGCAGCACTCCAATCGCCGAGTCCGCCATCATACTCATGCTTGCCCTGATAGACCGCGTTGGCCGGATCGATCTTGAACCAGCCATCGATGAAGCCGTCGCGGAACCCGGCCCAGTCGTTCTTCGCAGCAGGGGTTGGCGCAGGTGCCGCAGCCTGTGTGTTCGAAATAGTCTGCGCAGGCCCGCACGCGCTCAGCATCAGCGCAGCCGCCGCCACCGTTGCCAGAAGTCCGATCCGCATCTCGTCTCCAATTCCGATTCGTGACGCCATGCTGCCAGTCGAAGCGCCGCTGCGCCAGTGCGCGGAACGGCGCCCACGCTGAGCCGTTGATCGCACACCTGTTTCGAATGACTGGAGAGCTTGATGCCCTATATAAAAACCCGTGACGGTACCGATATTTACGTCAAGGACTGGGGCACTGGCCGCCCGGTGATTCTCACGCATGGCTGGCCGCTCAACGCCGACAGCTGGGACGCGCAGGCGATGGCGCTCGCACAGGCCGGTTTCCGCGCAATCGCCTATGACCGTCGCGGGTTCGGCCGCTCGGGCCAGCCGTGGTCGGGCTATGATTACGACACGCTCACCGACGATCTCGCCGACGTGATGGAAGCGACCGGCGCGAACACCGATGCGACGATCGTCGGCTTCTCGATGGGTGGCGGCGAGATCGCGCGCTACATGAGCCGCTACGACGGCAAGGGCGTGGTCGCCGCCGGGCTGATCGCGTCCGTGGTGCCATACATGCTCAAGACCGACGACAACCCCGACGGTGTCGATGCGGAAACGTTGGCGAGCATCGGCGCGGGCATCGAGGACGACCGCCCGGCGTTCTTCAAGACCTTCCTCCAGCAGTTCCTCGGCGTCGGGTTCATCACCTCGCCGGTCAGCGACGAGGTCGTCGACTGGGCCTGGGGCCTGGCGATGCAGGCAGGTCTGCATCCGACGCTGCGCTGTGCAGAAGCGTTCGGGCATACGGACTTCCGCGGTGACTTGGCGGCGTTCCGCGTGCCGACGCTGATCGTGCACGGGACGAGCGACAAGACGGTGCCGATCGACGCCACCGGCCGTGCTGCAGCCAAGGGCATCGCCGGCTCGCAGCTCGTCGAATATGACGGTGCACCGCACGGCCTGACGATCACCGAGAGCGATCGCTTCACCAACGATCTGCTGACGTTCCTGGGTAAGTAACGCTTTCCGGGTCTCCACATCGTTCTGATCCAGGGTTCTGGCGCTCGCCAGTAACCCTGGATTAGGTGGAACCGGGAACGGGGGTCGAAAAGCCAGCCTCGGTCGCGCTCAATTAACTTGTTTACAGTTTCCCAGCTACGACATCCGCGTGGCCCTCTCATACCAAACTCGCGCGCCTCTTCGCGTCTTGCCGACACGCCAAGCCTATCGGGCCGCCATCGGCGTTTCCGTTGCGGCTTTCCTTGGCTGGGTCGTCACGATCAACGCCACCTCGACGATCGTCGTCTCACCCATCAACATCTGGTTCGTCACCGCGATCAGTTTGCTCGGCGGTATGGCGGGGCTTCGGACCGGCATCGTGATCGGTGTGGTAGAAGGTGCGGTCGGCCACCACAAAGCGAAGGCGCGACCCTGGGTGGTCCGCTGCCTGATGGCTACGATCGGCTTTGTCTTTGGCGTGATCGTCGGCGCGACGGTCGCCTATCGAATGGTCGACGTCGCCCTGTTCTGGCGATCCGACGAGCCCGTCGTCACCACCATTTTCCCCATCCACGCGGTGGGCCTTGCAAAGGCGACGCCCTTCCTATCGATCGGATCGGAGGGTGAGCGTGACGATATTCGCATCTCCAAACGCGACTATGACGTACTGACGAACGTGGTCCCACTCCGCCGGCCGTGGCGCTATTGCATCGCCCTCAAGCGCCAAGCGAGTTACGAGGCCGTGCGCGTATGGCGACCCCGTTCACGCCGTTCCGGGCCACAAACGGTGTTCCCGTGCCCTTCCTATGCGCAGTGGTGGTAAGCCGGCATCAATTGCCCAGCGGGACGATAACCTCGTCCGGATGCGCGACGTTCAGCTCCTTGCGGACCATCTCGTCGACCATATCCGGATTTGCATGATCCGGGTTCAATAGAGCAACGCGGTTTTTCAGAACCTCACGCTTGCGATCGAGCGCGGCATAGTCCTGCTCGCGCTTCGCAAGCTGGCGCTTGTAGTCGCCATACGCGAACATCCCGTTCGGCCCGAGCACGGCATACGCGCCGAAGAACGCCATCAGCGTCAGCCCCAGCGCCGGCCACGCGGCCTTGCGCATCGTCTTCCGCAGCTTGCTGGTCTTCGTCGTCACGCGTGCCATGCTCGTTCTCCCGAACTCCAGCTTATCAGCCGCCGATCAGGATGTCGCGACCCGCATAGCGCGCCGCGTCACCCAACTCTTCCTCGATCCGGATCAGCTGGTTGTACTTCGCCAACCGGTCCGACCGCGCGAGGCTGCCCGTCTTGATCTGCCCGCAGTTGGTGGCGACCGCCAGATCGGCGATCGTCGAATCCTCGGTCTCGCCCGAACGATGCGACATCACGGCCGTATACTTAGCCCGCTGCGCCATCGACACCGCCTCCAGCGTCTCGGTCAGCGTGCCGATCTGGTTGACCTTCACCAGCAGCGAGTTCGCGATACCCTGGTCGATGCCACGCTTCAGACGCTTCGGGTTGGTCACGAACAGATCGTCGCCGACTAGCTGGACCTTGTCGCCGATCAGGTCGGTCAGCGTCTTCCAGCCCTCCCAATCGTCCTCGCCCATGCCGTCCTCGATCGAGAAGATCGGGTAGCGCCGCGTCAGGTCGGCGAGATATTCCGCCATCTCGGCGCTCTCGAGGATCCGGCCCTCGCCCGAGATGTCGTACTTGCCGTTCTTGTAGAACTCGGTCGCCGCGCAATCGAGCGCGAGCATCACGTCCTCGCCGGGCTTGTAGCCCGCCTTCTCGATGCTCGACATGATGAAGTCGAGCGCCTCGGTGGTGCTGCCGATGTTCGGAGCGAAGCCGCCCTCGTCGCCGACGCTGGTCGACAGGCCCTTCTCGCTCAGGCCCTTCTTCAACGTGTGGAAGATCTCCGAGCCGCAACGGACGGCTTCGAGGATGTTCGACGCGCCGACCGGGACGATCATGAATTCCTGAAAATCGATCGGGTTGTCGGCATGCTCGCCGCCGTTGATGATGTTCATCATCGGCACCGGCAGCAGATGCGCCTGCACGCCGCCGACATAGCGGTACAGCGGCAAACCGCGTGCTTCGGCCGCGGCCTTGGCGACGGCGAGGCTGACGCCGAGGATCGCGTTCGCACCCAGCCGGCCCTTGTTCTCGGTGCCGTCGAGCTCGATCATCGCGCGGTCGAGGTCCGACTGGTCCTCCGCGTCCATGCCGAGCACGGTGTCGGTGATCTCGTCGTTGACCGCGTCGACCGCGCCATCGACGCCCTTGCCGCCCCAGCGGGTTTTGTCGCCGTCGCGTCGCTCGACCGCTTCGTGCGCGCCGGTCGACGCGCCCGAGGGCACGGCGGCACGGCCGAAGCTGCCGTCTTCGAGCAGCACGTCGACCTCGACGGTCGGATTGCCACGGCTGTCGAGGATCTGGCGTGCATGAAGGTCGATGATTGCGGTCACGTAACGATGCTCCTACAAATCCCGGTGCCGGGTCGTTCGCGCCGCCTCTACCGTCTCGCGCCATTGCGGGCAATCGCGCGGACATCCGAGAATAGTGTCGTGTAATCGCGCGACGGTTCGGGAACCGTGCTCCGGCGGCGGTGTTGAGGGCGTAACAATTCTGAAAGGGACCGTCATGGCCGACTCCAGCGTAAACGATACCGTCAACGACCTGAAAACGACTGCGAACGAGGTCGGCACCGAGGTGAGCAAGACGATCGATAACAAGATGGGCGACAACGGCACCAGCGATCTCTCGGGCAAGACCGCCGACGCCAAGCAGGCGATCAAGGAAGGCGCGAGCAAGTACAGCGCGCAGGCCGCCGACAAGGCGCGCACCTTCGCCGAGGACGGCAAGGCCCGTGCAAGCGGCGCGCTCGAGCAGATCGCCCAGCTTCTCAACGACGCCGCCGGTCAGGTCGACGACAAGCTCGGCTCGCAGTACGGCCGCTACGCCCGTAGCGCTGCCGACAGCGTCTCGGGTTTTGCCGACCAGGTGAAGGCGAAGGACATCGACGAGCTGGTCGACGACGCCCGCGAACTGGTGCGCAAGTCGCCCGCGATCGCGGTCGGCGCCGCAGCAGCCATCGGCTTCGTCATCGCGCGACTGGTCCAGTCGGGCGTCGACGCCAACCCGAAGGCCTGACGCCTTGTCCGATCCCGTGATGCTGACCGGCGAAGACGAAAGCCTTTCGTCGATCGTCGGCCGGTTGGCGACCGAAACGAAGAGTCTCGCGACCGCGGAAGTCGCTGTCTACAAGGCGAAGTTCGGCGAGACGGCCAACGCGTACAAGTCGGCGGCGATGTTCTTCGCAGTCGCCGGCGTGCTGGCGCTGGCCGCGCTGATCGCACTGCTGGTCGGTGCGATCTTGACGCTGGCAACGCTGGTAGGGCCTGGATGGTCGACCGTGATCGTCGTCGTTGCGGTGCTGGCGTTGGCCGGCATCCTGGCGATGATCGGCAAGTCGAAGCTTCAGACCAAAAGCGAGCCCGTATCATGACATCCGCCAAAGTCGCCGCCGCAGAGATCGAAGCCGCCCTCGCCCGCCAGCGCGTCATGATGACGGTTGGACAGTTGCAGGACCGGCTCAACCCGCGGAAGCTCGCGCTCAACGCCAGCCGCGACGTCGCCGATGCCGGCACCGCCGCGCTGACCGCGAGCGTCGAGACGGTGAAGCGCAATCCGGGGCCGACCGCGGGGTTTGCCGCGGTCGCCGGGCTGTTCCTCGCGCGACACCGGATCGTCGGACTCTTCCGCCGCGGGCGCTGACTGCAACTGCGGTCACCGCATTGAAACCTTGAAGTCCCGGCTCGCGTTGAACCCATTGCATTGAACGACGAGCAGCTTGCCATCAGAAGGACATTTCCATGACCGACGCAAAGACCACCGCAAACGAAGCCGCCCATGAGACCGAAGGCCGTCTGCGCGAAGGCCTCGACACCGTCCGCGAGACCGCCTCGAAGGTCTATCACGAGGCCGGCGACAAGGCTTCCGAGGTTCTCGAAGTATCGCGCGAGAAGACCAAGCGCGTCGTTAACAATCTTGAATCCAACCCGCTCGGCATCCTCGTCGGCGGTCTCGCCGTCGGTGCGCTCGCCGGCGCGCTGATCCCGCGCTCGGCGCGCGAGAAGGAATTGCTCGCGCCGGTCGGCAAGCGTCTCAGCGAGACCGTCGTCGCCGCCACCGCCGCCGCCAAGGCTGCCGGTCAGTCTGAACTCGGCGAACTGGGACTCACCAAGGACAATGCGCGCGGTCAGGCCGAGGGTCTGCTCGAAGGCGTCGTCAAGGCGCTGACCACCGCGGGTACCGCAGGTGCGAAGGCCGTTTCGCAGAAGCCAGCTGTCTAAATAGAGACCGACTAAGGGTTCAAAGCGCGGGTCGAACACGCTAGGGCACCTGCAACCTCCCTCCCAAGGACAAGCAGCGCATGAGCAAGCTCCACCTCGTATTCGGCGGCCGCGTCAGCGACCCGCGCACCCTAGATTTCAACGATCTGAGCAAGATCGAGTTCGTCGGCGTATTCCCCGACTACGCCAGCGCCGAGAAGGCCTGGCGTGCTGCGGCGCAGCGGACCGTGGACGATGCGGAGATGAAGTTCGTGGTGGTGCATCTGCACCGCATGCTCGAGCCGAACTTGGGTGCGACTGTAGCCTGAACTGCTTCTGGGCCGTCATTGTCGCGGAGGCGGGAGCCCATATTGGCTAACGTCGCGAACTGATCGCAACGGCATAGGCTATGAATCCCCGCCCGCGCGGGGATGACGGTGTTGAGCGACGGCACATCTGCCTTCGCCAACGTGAGCTGGTGCTCATGACCTAGCGAAACTGGCATAGCGCAAAACAACTTGCCCTCACCCTTCCCACGGCCAAGCAGCCGCGGGCCCCTTCTCTCTCCCGACGGGAGAGGGAGAAACGCCGAATACGGCGATGGGTGAGGGCACGCTGAGCAGTGCTACCGGCACTCGTCGCGCTGACTTGTTGACGGACGCATTCCACTCACGCTCTACCTCCGCCTAGATAGGGTAGAGATAACGTCGGCAAGCCCGACGAAGGCGCACAAGCGCGCATTTCCTTCGCGCCGCCCCTTCCCCCCACCCGTTCGTGCTGAGTAGAGACCGAGTAGCTCCGTCAGGAGCGTATCGAGGGCTCGTATCGAAGCACAGGTCCTGCGCGCCAACCTGTCCTTCGATACGCCGCTTCGACAAGCTCAGCAGCTACTCAGGACGAACGGTATGGGTGTGGGTGTGGGTGTGGGTTTCGGTTAGCGTGGGGCGGAACGAGCGCTTGTCAGGGACAGGCCGCTCAAGCAGCCCGGTAATGCCAGAGCAACAACGGCCGAGCCAGCACCAGCCCCGCCAAAAACCCACCGATATGCGCGCCAATAGCAATAGGCCCGCTAGCCCCAACCGAAGCCCCAAACCCGGCCAGCCCCATCAGCAACTGGATCCCGATCCAGGCCGCGGCAAGCCACACGACATGCACGACACCAGCCGGCACCGGCCCGATCGCCTGTGCCCGCCGCTCGCCATACAACAGCGCATAAGCCCCAACGACCGCCGAGATCGCACCGCTGGCGCCAATCATAGGTGCCGTAGAGTCAGGCCCGAACGCCCAATGCCCCGCTGCCGCCGCATACGCGCCCAGCACGTACAACACGACCAACCCGACCGTCCCCAACGCCTTCTCGACGAACTGCCCGCAATACACCAGCATCACGAGGTTCAACGCGATGTGCGCCCACCCGCCATGGATCAATGTCGCGGTCAGCGGCGTCGCCCAGGACGGCACGACGAACATATGCTCGCTCGGAATACCGAGATCGGTCATCCGCAACGGGATAAACCCGGCGTTCACCGCCCAGTACCCAAGCGACCCGCTCAGCACCAGGAATCCCGAGACGATGACCGTCACGATCGTGATGATCGCCGTCGCCCGCGTCTCGAAGAATTGCATAAGGCTCAGATGAACTCGATCTTGGAGACGACGTAATACCGCTCGCCGGCCGGCACCGTGACCTCGACCTCTTCGTCGAGCTTGCGCCCGATCAGCCCGCGACCCAGCGGCGAGTTGTACGAAATCCGGCCCGTCTTCGCGTTCGCCTCGGTCTGGCCGACGATCTGATACTTCACCGGCTTGTCGTTCTCGTCGAGCAACGTCACCGTTGCGCCGAACACGACCTTGTCGCCCGACAGGTCCTTCGGATCGATGATCTGCGCGCGCGACAGCTTGTCCTCGATGTCCGAGATCGATGCCTCGACCTGGCCCTGACGCTCCTTCGCGGCATGATATTCCGCGTTCTCGCTCAGGTCGCCGTGCGCGCGCGCCTCTTCGATCGCGTCGACGATCGTCGGACGTTCGGCTTTCAGGCGCTTCAGATCCGCACTGAGCGTCTCATAGCCTTCCTGCAGCATCGGCATCTTTTCGACGGTCGCCATCATCTCGTCCCCAAATCCATTTCCCCGCGCGAGGCCCTGTACCAGCCCCGCCCACACATCATTCTCATGTCGGGATCAGTCGTGCGACTGCGAATAATAGGATTGCAGCGGCCGTACTTCAAGGCTGTGCGTCGAAAGCTTGGCTATCGCCTTCGCCGCTTCGAGCGAAGCGGGCGCGGTCGTGAAGTACGGAATGCGCTGCCCGAGCGCCGAAGCACGGATCGGCTGCGAGTCCTTCAGGCTCTGCCACCCTTCCGTGGTGTTGAAGATCAGCGCGATATCGCCGTCCTTGATCCGGTCGACGATATGCGGCCGACCCTGGGCCACCTTGTTGACCTTCTCGACCGGCAACCCGGCGCGCGCCAGATGATCCGCGGTCCCGCCGGTCGCGACGATCGAGAACCCGGTGTCGACCAGCGCCTTCACCGCCTCGACGATCATCGCCTTGTCGCCGTCCTTCACGCTGACGAAGACGTTGCCCTTGGTCGGCAGGATCGTCCCCGCGCCAAGCTGCGCCTTCGCAAACGCGATCGTGAAATCGGGATCGATTCCCATGACTTCGCCGGTCGACTTCATTTCCGGTGACAGCACCGGATCGACGCCGGGGAACTTGTTGAAGGGGAACACCGCCTCCTTCACCGCATAATAGTCGATGTGCCGGTCGATCTTCGGGAGGTTGACCAGCTTCTCGCCCGCCATGACGCGTGCGGCGATCTTGGCGATCGGCGCGCCGATCGCCTTGGCGACGAACGGCACGGTGCGCGACGCGCGCGGGTTGACCTCGATGAGGTAGACCAGGCCGTCCTTCACCGCGAACTGGATGTTCATCAGGCCGACGACCGACAGTGCATGCGCGAGCGCCACCGTCTGCCGCTCGATCTCGGCGATGATCTCCGCCGACAGCGAGTAAGGCGGGATCGAGCACGCAGAGTCGCCCGAATGGACGCCCGCCTCCTCGATATGCTGCAACACGCCCGCGACGACGACATCGGTGCCGTCGCAGATCGCATCGACATCGACCTCGATCGCATCGCGCAGATACTGGTCGATCAGCACCGGCGAGTCGCCCGACACCTGCACCGCGGTCGCGATATAATGCTCGAGCTGCCCGATCGTATCGACGATCTCCATCGCCCGCCCGCCGAGCACGTACGAAGGCCGCATCAACACCGGATACCCGATCCGCTCGGCCGCCGCGACCGCCTCGTCCCGGCTTCGCGCCAGGCCATTGGCCGGCTGCAACAGCCCGAGCTTGGTGATCAGCGCCGCGAACCGCTCACGGTCCTCCGCCAGATCGATCGCGTCCGGCGTCGTCCCCAGGATCGGAATGCCCGCCGCCTCGAGCGCCCGCGCGAGGTTCAGCGGAGTCTGCCCGCCGAACTGCACGATCACGCCCACCAGCGTCCCGTTCTGCTGCTCGACATGCAGGATTTCCAACACGTCCTCGGCGGTCAGCGGCTCGAAATACAGCCGATCCGACGTGTCGTAATCGGTCGACACCGTCTCCGGGTTGCAGTTGACCATGATCGTCTCATAGCCCGCATCCGCCAGCGCGAAGCACGCATGGCAGCAGCAATAATCGAACTCGATCCCCTGCCCGATCCGGTTCGGCCCGCCGCCCAGGATCACGATCTTCTTGCGATCGGTCGGTTCGGACTCGTTCTCGGGCTCGCCGAAGCTCGGCGCCTCGTACGTCGAATACATATACGGCGTCTTCGCATCGAATTCGGCCGCGCAGGTATCGATCCGCTTGAACACCGGCCGCACGCCGAGCTTCAGGCGATGCTGGCGCACCTCCTCCTCGGTCACGCCGCCGGTCATCGCCTTGACGACCTCGTGGATCAGCCCCGAGCCACGTGCGATCCCGCGGTTCATGCCCCGCAGATTGGCGGATTGCAGCGCCAGCCACGCGAGCCGCTTGTCGCTGAACCCCATGCTTTTTAAACGCCGCATGCCGGGCGCGTCGATCGGCAGGCCGTCCTTCATCACCTCGGCCTCGGCCGCGATGATCTCGGCAATCCGCTCCAGGAACCACGGATCGTACTTGGCGATCGCATGCACCTCGGCGACCGTAAAGCCCTCGCGCAAAGCCTGCGCCGCCACCAGCAACCGGTCCGGCGTCGCAACGGCCAGCGCCGCCTCGATCTCCGCACGCGGTGCCCCGACCAGATGATCGACCTGGTTGAACCCCGACAGGCCCGTCTCGAGCCCGCGCAACGCCTTCTGCATCGATTCGTGGATGTTGCGACCGATCGCCATTACCTCGCCGACCGATTTCATCGCGGTGCCGAGCGTGTTCGACGCGCCCTTGAACTTCTCGAACGCGAACCGCGGGATCTTGGTCACGACGTAATCGATCGTCGGCTCGAACGCGGCCGGGGTAGCGCCGGTAATGTCGTTCTCGATCTCGTCGAGCGTGTAGCCGACCGCCAGCTTCGCCGCGACCTTCGCGATCGGGAAGCCGGTCGCCTTCGACGCCAGTGCGGACGAGCGCGAAACGCGTGGGTTCATCTCGATGACGACCAGCCGGCCGTCCTTCGGATTCACAGCGAACTGGACGTTCGAACCGCCTGTTTCGACGCCGATTTCACGCAACACCAAGATCGATGCGTTGCGCATGATCTGGTATTCCTTGTCGGTCAGCGTCAGCGCCGGCGCGACCGTGATCGAGTCGCCGGTGTGGACGCCCATCGGATCGACATTCTCGATCGAGCAGATGATGATCGCGTTGTCGTTGCGATCGCGCACCACCTCCATCTCGTATTCTTTCCAGCCGAGCAGCGATTCCTCGATCAGCACCTCGGTGGTCGGCGACAAATCGAGCCCGTTGCGGACGATCGCGATGAATTCCTCGCGGTTATACGCGATGCCGCCGCCCGAGCCGCCCATCGTGAAGCTCGGCCGGATGATCGACGGAAGCCCCGTCTTCTCAAGACCTTCGAGCGCTTCCTCGACAGTATGGGCGATCGCCGAGCGCGCGCTTTCCAGCCCGATCCGGTCCATCGCGTCGCGGAACTTCAGCCGGTCCTCCGCCATGTCGATCGCATCGGCATCAGCCCCGATCATCGTCACGCCGAACTTCTCCAGCGTACCGTCATGGAACAGCGCGAGCGCGGTATTCAGCGCGGTCTGCCCGCCCATCGTCGGCAGGATCGCGTCCGGACGCTCCTTCTCGATGATCTTGGCGACGATCGCCGGCGTGATCGGCTCGACATAGGTCGCGTCGGCCAGCTCGGGATCGGTCATGATCGTGGCGGGGTTCGAATTGACGAGGACGATACGATAGCCCTCCTCCTTCAACGCCTTGATCGCCTGCGTGCCCGAATAATCGAACTCGCACGCCTGGCCGATGACGATGGGTCCTGCGCCGATGACGAGGATCGAGGTGATGTCGGTGCGTTTTGGCATTATGAAAAGACCGCAATTAGAATGGACACAGCGACACCAACGGCGCCAAAAATTGTACCCCACTTCGTCCAGTCGAAGTGCGACGTGATCGTATTTGGAACGCGAGCACTATAATTTCGCATGATTAGATTTGTGCCGGGATCAATGGTCATCGAAATATCATGTGTCTTCTCGACTTCTAAAATTCCATTTCGGCTTATCTTGTATGCCTCCATCGGAAATCTTTTCGTCGACACAACCCAGCCTCTTAACAGGAGGTGAGCTAGCGCGGCCTCAACACGCCCAAGGAGCATTGGCGGCTTGAAGCTTGATGCTATTGCCTGCGCCGTCATCGCATCCGATGCCTCATCTATTTCGTCATGGAGTCGCAGCAAGACACTGATGTTCGCATCAGCTTCTGTGCCGTGCTCATTCAACGCAATGATCCAACAAACCGCTCGAACAGGTACAGACTATCCTGCGGCCCAGGACTTGCTTCCGGATGATATTGCACCGAGAACGCCGGCTTGTCGGTCAGTTCCAGCCCGGCATTCGACCCGTCGAACAGCGACACATGCGTCTCGCGGACGTTCGCCGGCAGGCTTTCGCGCTCGACTGCGAAGCCGTGGTTCATGCTGGTGATCTCGACCGCGCCATCGGACAGACGCTTAACCGGATGGTTGGCGCCGCGGTGGCCCTGGAACATCTTGGTCGTGGTCGCGCCGACCGCGAGGCCGAGCAGCTGGTGGCCGAGGCAGATGCCGAACAGCGGCTTGCCCGTCTCCAGCAGCTGGCGGATCACCGGCACCGCGTAGTCGGCGGTCGCTGCGGGATCACCGGGGCCGTTCGACAGGAAGATGCCGTCGGGGTTTAGGGCCATCACCTGCTCGAAGCTGGCGGTGGCGGGGACGACGGACACCTTCGCGCCGGCCTCGACGAGGTTGCGGAAGATGTTGCGCTTCGAGCCGTAATCGATCGCGACGACGTGGGGGCGGGCTTCACTTGAGCCCCCGCCCGCAAGCGGGAGGGGGTTGGGGGTGGGCTCGCGCTCACCTGCCGGGGGGATGGCAGAAGAAGGCTCAACCGCACCGTCGTCTGTCGAGGAAGCCGGGAGCCCACCCCCGGCCCCTCCCGCTTGCGGGAGGGGGGAAGAAGAATAGCCGAAGCCAAGCTTCCAGACACCGCCGGGCGCATTTTCACCCCAGCCGTAATGCATCTCGGTCGACACGTCCTTGGCGAGGTCCATGCCCTCAAGCCCCGGCCAGGCGCGCGCCATCGCCAGCAACGCCGTCACGTCGAACTCGCCACTCGCCGAATGCGCGATCACCCCATTAGGCGCACCCGCCACCCGAATCCGCCGCGTCAGCGCGCGCGTGTCGACCCCCGACAAGCCGATCCGCGCATGCCGCTTCATCCAGCCATCCAGCCCCTCG
This sequence comes from Sphingomonas sp. PP-CC-3A-396, assembly GCF_004343105.1. Lineage (NCBI taxonomy): Bacteria > Pseudomonadati > Pseudomonadota > Alphaproteobacteria > Sphingomonadales > Sphingomonadaceae > Sphingomonas > Sphingomonas sp. PP-CC-3A-396. Next base: position 380,912 of record NZ_SLYF01000004.1, read on the forward strand.
ACCGCGCGGAAGCTCGACGGCTGAGTCACGTCCTCGCGGACGATGATGCCGAGCGCGTGCGGGTCGTCCGCCTCGACGTCGTCGGGGTTCGCGCCGACATTGCCGATGTGTGGGAAGGTGAAGCAGATCATCTGCCCGGCGAACGACGGGTCGGTCAGCACCTCCTGATAGCCGGTCATCGCGGTGTGGAAGCACACTTCGCCGACCGCACTGCCCTCTGCGCCGAACCCGCGCCCCCAGATCACGTCGCCATTGGCGAGGACGAGGACGCCTGTTGCACCGGCAGGCATGGCTATAGGCTGGGCGTCGGCCATCAGGCTGGGCACTCTCTTTACGTTGACGATGTCGCTAAGTGGTGTCCGCTAAGGCCGGCGTGCCGCAGCGTCAATCTGTTAAACGGGCGGCGGACGCGCTATCCCGTCGGGCTATCCCGAACCGCCTGAAAGACCAGTACATGATTCGCGACGACATCAAGGCTGCGCAGCTGACCGCCATGAAGGCCGGCGACAAGCAGAGCCGCAACGCTATCTCGTTGATCCAGGCCGCGATCAAGAACCGCGACATTGAGGCGCGGACCGGTAAGGCGCCGGAAAGCGACGACGCGCTGGTGGTCGAAGTGCTCCAGAAGATGGTCAAGCAGCGCCGCGAGTCGATCGAGATGTTCTCGAAGGGTGGCCGCCAGGAGCTCGCCGATGCGGAGACGGCCGAGGTCGCGGTGATCGAACGCTTCCTGCCCCAGCAGATGAGCGAGGCGGAAACGTCGGCGGCGATCGAGGCGATCAAGGCGGAACTCGGCGCGACCGGCATGAAGGACATGGGCCGCGTGATGGCGGAACTGAAGGCGCGCCACGCCAGCGAGCTGGACATGAGCAAGGCGAGCGGCCTGGTAAAGGCAGCGCTGTCGTAAATTCTGCTCCCCTCCCGCCTGCGGGAGGGGTCGGGGGAGGGCTTGTTGGACAAAGGCTACAAGCGCCCGACAGCCCGCTCCCGCGAATTGCGCGTTAACATGACGCAGCCCGAACGCCGTCTGTGGCAATGCCTGAGCGCGCGCAAAGTCGCCGGAACACGCTTCAACACGCAATTACCCATCGGTCCCTTCATCTGCGATTTCGTGTCGCGCGGGGCAAAGCTGGTGATCGAAATCGACGGCGATAGCCACGGCCACAGCGAACGTGCCGATCAACACCGAACGCGCTACATCGAGACGATGGGCTACCGCGTGATTCGCTTCTGGAACAACGATGTCATGGAGCGACTTGAAGGCGTGGTCTTCGAAATCGAGCGCGTCTTGGCGGACACGCCCTCCCCCAGCCCCTCCCGCAAGCGGGAGGGGGGTTAGATGGCGCTAACCCCACAATTCCTCGACGAACTCCGCGCCCGCACCTCGCTCTCGGCCCTCGTCGGCAAGACCACCAAACTCACAAAGGCCGGCCGCGAGCACAAGGGCTGCTGCCCGTTCCACAACGAGAAGACGCCGTCCTTCTACGTCAACGACGACAAGGGCTTCTACCATTGCTTCGGCTGCTCCGCGCACGGCGACGCGATCAAGTGGATGACCGACCAGCGCGGCCTGCCCTTCATGGACGCGGTGAAGGAGCTCGCGCAGGCCGCGGGCATGGACATGCCAGCGATGGACCGCCAGTCCGCCGCCAAGGCCGAACGCGCCAAGGGCCTGCACGAGGTCATGTCCGACGCGGCCGAGTGGTTCACCGAGCAACTCAACGGCCTCCCCGGCACCGAAGCCCGCGCTCTCCTCGATCGTCGCGGGATCAGGCCCGAAACGGCGCGCGCGTTCGGGATGGGGTTCGCCCCCGACAGCCGCGGCAAGCTCAAGACCGCGCTGAAGGACTACGGCGACCCGATGCTGGTCGAGTCCGGCATGCTCATCAATGTCGAGGGAAAGGACCCGTACGACCGGTTCCGCGGCCGCCTGATGATCCCGATCCGCGACCCCCGCGGCCGGACGATCGCGTTCGGCGGCCGCGTGCTCGACGGTGGCGAGCCGAAATACCTCAACTCCCCCGACACGCCGCTCTTCGACAAGGGCCGCACGCTCTACAATCTCGACAAGGCCGCCCCCGCCTCGCGCAAGTCGGGCCGCGTGCTCGTCGTCGAGGGCTATATGGACGTCATCGCGCTCGCGCAGGCCGGCTTCGGCGAAGCGGTCGCCCCGCTCGGCACGGCGTTGACCGAAGCTCAGCTCGAACGGCTGTGGCGGATGGTCGATGTCCCCCTGCTCTGCTTCGACGGCGACGGTGCCGGCCAGAAGGCGTCGCTCCGGGCTGCCCACCGCGCGCTCCCGCTACTGGCCCCCGGCCGCAGCCTCGCCTTCGTCACGCTTCCGCAAGGCCAGGACCCCGACGACCTCGTTCGCGCCGGCGGCCCCGGTGCGTTCGAAACACTCCTCAAATCCCCCGAACAGCTCGTCGACCGGCTCTGGGCGTCCGAAGTCGCCGCCGAGGCGCTCGACACCCCCGAACAGCGCGCCGGCCTCAAGCGCCGCCTCCACGAACTCGCCGAAGGCATCGCCGACCCGTCGGTGAAGCAGCAATACCATGCCGAGTTCAAGAATCGCTTCTACGAACATTTCAAACCGGTGCGCGCCCCCTTCGTGCCCCGCGGCGAGCGCCCCAAAGGCGGGTGGAAGCCCCCCGCCGCGCCCGTCACCAAAGACGCGAAGGCCTTCCTCGCCACCGGCATCGACCGCGTCTTGGCGAAGGCGGTGCTCGCCGGCCTGATCCGCCACCCGGTCGAGATCGCGCGTCACATGGAGGTGCTCGGCTCGCTCCAAATGATCGACGGCGCGCTCGGCCGATTGTTCGAAGCGGTCGTAGATGTTGCACTTGAGGACCAGAAGCTTGATAGCGGGCGCTTGCTCACCATATTGGCGAGGTCCGGTTTCAATTCAGTCGCGAGTGACCTGTTGAGAGCCGATACGATGCCCTATTCGTTCACGCAGACCACGGCCGATCCAGCCCGCGTCCGTGCCGACCTCGACGAGGCGATCGCGATCATGGTCGCCCGCCCTGAGGTAGACGCGGCACTCAAGCAGGCGACCGCGGCGATGCAGACGCACTTCACCGAAGATGCGTTCGAACGACAAGTGGCTATGGTAAGAGAGAAACAGGCGTTGGAAGTCCGACTTGCAAATCTTGTACAGTCGAACGAAGACGCCCGAGCGTTGGGTACCGAGGGCGATTGATGGCTAAGGCGAACATGGCGGAACCCGCCGAGACGAACGAAACCGGCGATGCGCCGCTGATCGACATGAACGATGCGTCGATCAAGAAGGTCATCGCGCGCGCCAAGAAGCGCGGCTACATCACCTATGAGCAGCTCAACGAAGCGCTGCCGCAGGGTGAGATGTCGTCCGACCAGATCGAGGACATCAGCGCCGCGCTGAGCGAGATGGGCATCAACATCGTCGAGAACGACGAAGCCGGCGAGGACGGCGAGACAGAGCCCGCCAAGGACGACGAGGACGAGCCGGAGGCCGCCGACGCGGATGCCGACACAGGCCCCGCGATCGAGAAGAAGAAAGAGACGATCGATCGCACCGACGATCCGGTCCGCATGTACCTGCGCGAGATGGGCGCGGTCGAGCTGCTCAGCCGCGAGGGCGAGATCGCGATCGCCAAGCGCATCGAGGCGGGTCGCGACACGATGATCCTAGGCCTGTGCGAATCGCCGATCACCTTCAACGCGATCATCGACTGGTCGACCGCGCTGAACGAGGGCACGATGCAGCTGCGCGAGATCATGGATCTCGACGCGATGCTGTCGAAGGACCCCGCCCCCGAAGCGATGGCCGAGGACGGCGAAGCCGACGACGGCGAGATCAGCGAGAAGAACGCCGGCCCCTCGTTCAAGGAAGAGGCCGAGCCCGAAGAGCCGTCCGCCGACGAGGACGAGGACGGCGAGCGCCGGGCCCCGCGCGCATCGGACGACGAGGAGGAGGATAACACCCTCAGCCTCGCGCAGATGGAAGAGCAGCTCAAGCCGATCGCGCTTGAGCGGTTCGCCAGCATCACCGCGCTCTACAAGAAGTTCAGCAAGATCCAGCAGTCGCGCGTCGACGCGATGGGCATCGGCGGCGATTTCTCCGCGGCCGACGAGCGCAAGTATCAGAAGCTGCGCGAGGAACTCACGGCGGAAGTCGAGAGCGTTCAGTTCCACAACGCCAAGATCGAATATCTGGTCGATCAGCTCTATGCCTATAACCGTCGCCTGACCGCGCTGGGCGGCCAGATGCTGCGCCTCGCCGAGCGCCACAAGGTGCCGCGCAAGGACTTCCTCGATCGCTATATCGGTCACGAGATCGACGAGAATTGGCTGACGACGGTCAACAAGGTCGACAAGAAGTGGACCGCGTTCGTCGCCAACGAGGGCGAGGCGGTCGAGCGCATCCGCGCCGAGATCGCCGACATCACGCAGCAGACCGGCATGGCGCTCACCGAGTTCCGCCGGATCGTCAACATGGTCCAGAAGGGCGAGCGCGAGGCGCGTATCGCCAAGAAGGAGATGGTCGAGGCGAACCTGCGGCTGGTGATCTCGATCGCCAAGAAATACACGAACCGCGGCCTGCAGTTCCTGGATCTCATCCAGGAGGGCAATATCGGCCTGATGAAGGCGGTCGACAAGTTCGAGTATCGCCGCGGCTACAAGTTCAGCACCTATGCGACCTGGTGGATCCGCCAGGCGATCACCCGCTCGATCGCGGACCAGGCACGGACCATCCGTATCCCGGTCCACATGATCGAGACGATCAACAAGCTAGTCCGCACCAGCCGCCAGTTCCTCCACGAGCAGGGCCGCGAGCCGACCCCGGAGGAGATGGCCGAGCGCCTCTCCATGCCGCTGGAGAAGGTGCGCAAGGTGATGAAGATCGCCAAGGAGCCGATCAGCCTCGAAACGCCGATCGGCGACGAGGAAGATTCGCATCTCGGCGACTTCATCGAGGACAAGAACGCGATCATCCCGGTGGATGCCGCGATCCAGGCGAACCTCAAGGAGACGGTCACGCGGGTGCTCGCCTCGCTGACACCGCGCGAAGAGCGCGTGCTGCGCATGCGCTTCGGCATCGGCATGAACACCGATCACACGTTGGAAGAGGTCGGCCAGCAGTTCTCGGTCACCCGCGAGCGCATCCGCCAGATCGAGGCGAAGGCGCTGCGGAAGCTGAAGCATCCGAGCCGCTCACGGAAGATGCGGAGCTTCCTCGACCAGTAAAGGTTTGCAGCAAGGGTGCTATGAAAAAGCCGCGAGTTATTCTCGCGGCTTTTTTGTTGCTCCTATTTGTTCGTTTCAATGACACCCGCCAAATCTATTTTCATTCTTCAGAATTTGGCTAAAACTTCATAATCGCGGACGATTTACGACTATCGAAAGTCTGGAATTACCCTGATATATTTAGTGTGGTAATTACGCAGTCACAGCTACATCATAGGAAGCTGGCCTATGCGGGCACCCCCTACAGTTTACCTCGACAGCCAAGATTATTCACGCTTTGGCGACGTATTGCGCGGGAAATCTGACGCCGATACTGAGGCGCTTTTCTTGGATCTTGAAGCTCGAAAAAGCGCAGGCGATGTCATTTTCGCGGTGTCGATGCCGATTATTGGCGAATTATTCCAATACAATGCGAATTTTCGCGAAACGACGATAAAAAAGACGGAAGCGATAGAGCGGCTTTGCGGCACCTGGTCGCTCGCTTTCCCGTCACGCCTGTTAGCGGCTCAAATAATCGATACGGCTAAGTCTCAAGGACTTGGCCTCGAAGCTCCTGAGATCAATGTCCTTACATCTGACCGATATTGGTATCCCAACATAGCTGCTAGCTTTGAGGGTCTCAGAGACAAGATGCGCCTCGAACTAGATCAGCAAATTAGCGCGATGTCTCTTTCACGTCACTTACGGCGTGGAGTCGCAAAGAATGCTCGCAAGGTCGATTTTTATAAAATTGCGCAGGAAGCAGCACCGGTGCTTGCCGCCGATTATGGCATTCCGGCCGAAGCGATTACGCAGTCGATCGTCCAATTGCTTCGTGGAAAGATTTCCCCCGAGCAAGCCAGCCACAAATTATTTTCGGCAATTGCGGAGCCAGTAAAGTTTGTGGAGGTATATTTCGAGAGGATTCAATCTGATCGCTCATTACCTTCTTGGATTGGGAAACTCGGCCGAGACCTGAAGAGCCATCTGACCGATTTACGCCAAACGATGTTGCCAGCACTGAATTCGGATTCAGATAAAACTCAGTTTCGTTCTATGGTCTGGGGCCATAAAACTACATTCGGCAAAATGATTCTCAGCATAGCGTTGGACGAAACGCAGAATCCCGAGCTAGACCGCGCAATGCGAGGTCTGCTTGCTAATAACCCAGATTTTTCAGATATTTTACCGGCATGCGACATGTTTGGGAATGTTTTGGCATCATATGTTGAGCAGGTAACAGGCCTCCGTGGGACAGCCGCTGGGATAGAAGATAGTTTAGGTGGCGACATTTTACATGCGCTCTACCTGCCTTACGTTGACCTTTGGCGAGGGGACCGGCGATTCTCGCATATTTTGAAGAGCGCCCTGCCTGCGTATGCCGACAGGATTGTTCCGACCGTCAAAGAGTTGCCGGTGGCCATTGATAACTGGCTAACTGAGCGTTCCCCGGATTCTAAATGATTCGCACCGAAGAAGCGTAGGGCAACGTAGGGGGACCGTGCGCTAAACGGTGCTATTGCCTGCCTCCTTCTGGCTGGGTCCGCCAACTTTTAATTGGCGGTCGAACCCGGTCGACAATCGCTCTAAAGCGCCCCCATGCCCCGCGTAATTCTGTTCAACAAACCGTACGACGTGCTCAGCCAGTTCACCGACGTGAACAGTCCGACCCCGCGCGCGACGCTGTCGCAGTTCGTCGATGTGCCGGGCGTCTATCCGGCGGGGCGGCTTGACCGCGATAGCGAAGGGCTGTTGCTGCTGACCGACGACGGCCGCCTCCAGGCGCGGATCGCGGACCCGCGGTTCAAGCTGGCCAAGACCTATCTCGTGCAGGTCGAGGGCGATGCCGGCGAGGACGCGCTCGATCGGTTGCGGGGCGGCGTCCTGCTGAAGGATGGCCCTGCCCGCGCCGACGTCGAGCGGATCGCCGCGCCCGACCTCTGGCCGCGCGTGCCGCCGATCCGCGTCCGCGCGAGCATCCCCGATTGCTGGCTGAAGATAACGATCCGCGAAGGCCGCAACCGCCAAGTCCGCCGCATGACCGCCGCGATAGACCACCCCACGCTGCGGCTGGTCCGGTGGAGCATCGGCGACTGGACCGTGGCGGGTCTGGAGCCCGGAACGTGGCGCGACGCCTGACGGGCGCTTGAGGCGGGCTGACGGGTGCGTGCTGGCCACCGGAGGCACGGGCGCCCATGGGCACCCTTCAGACGACAGCGTTCGCGGCTGCGAGCGGAACGCCTCCCCACCCACGCCGTCATCCTGACAAAAGTCAAGACCCAGAGCCAAGCAGCGCGGCGTTCGTGATCCTGGGTCCTGACTTTCGTCAGGATGACGAAGAAGGGCATGTTCACGCGAAGGCGCTAAGGCGCGAAGAGAAGCAGCTTATTTAGCGCACTTGCCCCGTCTTCTCTTCGCGCCTTAGCGCCTTCGCGTGAATCCATTCCTTGAGCTGCGCTCCGTGGCGCAATGTGATCATAAGTCCTGAGGATAGCGTTCCCCGCCCGCGCGGGGAGTGCGTTGCGTGACGCGCCGAAATTGCATGATGGCACGACAAAAACTCCCTCCCCTTCAGGGGAGGGTCGGGGTGGGGCATGTCCACGCGAGCGCGCTCAGCGTGGCAGGGTCCGTCCAGCCCAAGCAGGCGACCATCCCAATCCGCCAGCAAGACGTGTTTCCCCGCGAAGGCGGGGACCCAGACTGGGCTCCCGCCTTCGCGGGAGAACAAGGAAGCGCAAGTCGGCCTGCGAAGGACTGCGCGTCCCTGTCCGGCCAAATAACCGCCCCATGTCCCTAGGGACAGGCACCACCACCGCCACCGCTGGCCGGCGGCTAATCGGCTGTCCTACACACCCGGAGAAGCGCACCGTCACCGAATGCCCGCGCCCACCCTCATCACCGCGACACCGCCCCCACACCTCGACGCCACCCCCACATCGAAAATGCTTCCCAGCGTCTACACTTCCTATACTTCCGTGCTGCAGCATAAACGCGAAACACCAACAAACGGCAGCACTTCCAACAGCTTGCCCCACCAACCAGCCCCCACCCCGCGCACAACGAAAAAGGGCGCGGGGACCATCGCCCCCGCGCCCTTCTTCAACTCGAACAGGCTCCAATTACTCGGCGGCTGCAGTGCCCTTGGCAGGGCGCATGTCGCGACGCTCGGCGATACGTGCTGCCTTGCCGGTGCGGCCACGCAGGTAATACAGCTTGGCGCGACGCACGGCACCCTTGCGGACGACTTCGATCGAATCGACGTTCGGCGAGTAGAGCGGGAAGACGCGCTCGACGCCCTCGCCGAAGCTCATCTTCCGCACGGTGAAGTTCGAGCCCATGCCCTTGTTCGAGCGCGCGATGCACACGCCCTCGTAGTTCTGAATACGCGTGCGCTCGCCTTCGACGACCTTCACGCCGACCTTCAGCGTGTCGCCGGGGCGGAAATCGGGGATCGTCTTGTTGGCCAGGAACTTCGCGATGTTCTCGGCTTCGATCGTCTGCAACAGGTTCATGTCTCGTCCTCGTGTCGCTGCGCGCCAGAGGGCGACTGGACCCGAGCGCCCTCATGGCGCTCCCAAAGGTCCGGTCGCCGTGACCGTGTATCGATCTCCGCGCGGCGTTTGCGCCATGCAGCGATCTTCGCATGATCCCCCGATCGCAGCACCTGCGGGATCGTGCGCCCTTCCCATGATTGAGGTCGGGTATAATGCGGATATTCGAGCAGCCCCGTTTCGAAGCTCTCGTCATCCCCACTAGAAGCCGCGCCCATTACGCCGGGCAGCAGCCGAATGCAAGCATCGAGCAGCACCAGCGCCCCCATCTCGCCCCCCGACAGGATGTAGTCGCCGATCGAGACCTCCTCGATCTCCCGTGCCTCGAACAGGCGTTCGTCGAACCCCTCGAACCGACCGCAGAGAATGGTGACGCCGGGGCCCTGCGCGAGCTCCCGCACCCGCTCCTGGGTGAGAGGCTTCCCCCGAGGCGTCATCGCCAGCACCGGCCGCCCATCCGCCACGCTGTCGATTGCGGAAGCCACCACGTCGGCGCGCAGCACCATCCCAGCCCCGCCCCCCGCCGGCGTATCATCCACCGACTTGTGCTTGTCCGTCGCAAAGTCCCGGATCTGCACCGGCGAGCAGGACCACCGCCCCTCGCCCAGCGCGCGGCCCGCGAGCGACGTCCCCAGCGACCCCGGAAACATCTCCGGATACAGCGTCAATATCGTGGCAGCGAAAGTCACAGCGTCCAATTCTCTATGCGAAGGCAGGGTTTGCACCAGCGTGCGGCGCAATCTGTTCAGCACCTATACGGATCGGCGCAGTGGAACAATTACGCTGGCGAAACGCTCGCGGCGGATGGACGATTGCATCATCATCGGCGCCGGCCCGGCGGGCCTGACCGCGGCCATCTATCTCGCGAGATTCCACCTCTCGATCCGCCTGTTCGATTGCGGCAGCAGCCGCGCCGCGTTGATCCCGTGCACGCACAATCATGCCGGCTATCCCGAAGGCATCCGCGGCACGGACCTGCTAGCCCGGATGCTGGCACAGGCAGAAACCTATGGCGCAGTCCGCGAGGGTGCGAGGGTCGATGCGATTGAGGTCGACGACGACGGCTTCACCGTACGGCTCGGCGATCGCCGCGCACGAGCCCGGAGCGTACTGCTCGCCACCGGGGTCGTAAATAACCGCCCCGACATGTCCGACGCCATCCACGACGAAGCGCTGGAAGCGGGGTTGCTCCGCTACTGCCCGATCTGCGACGGCTACGAGGTAACCGACAAGCGCGTCGGCATCATCGGCACCGGCGACCACGGCATGCGCGAGGCACTGTTCCTGCGCGGCTATACAAAGGACGTGACGCTGATCGCGCCCGAGGGCGGCCACGATCTCGATCCGGCGTGCGAGGCAGCGCTAGATGAAGCCGGGATCGTTCGCGTCGGAGGCCCCTGCGGCAACTATGCGATCGAGGGAGGCAAATTGGCTTTGGACACGGTCGAGGGGCGGCTCTCGTTCGACAGCATCTATCCAGCGCTTGGATCGGTCATCCGTTCGGAACTGGCCGTCGCAGCAGGCGCGCGCGCGTCCGAGGATGGGTGCCTGGAGGTCGACTCGCACCAGCGAACCTCAATCCCCGGCCTGTTCGTAGCCGGCGACGTCGTGAAGGGGCTCGATCAGATCAGCCACGCAATGGGCGAAGCCGGCGTCGCCGCCACGACGATCCGAAACATGCTTGCCGAGCAAAAACCCTTGCGGCGGTAACCGCACGCTCGGAAGAGATTGTTTCCCCGCGAAGGCGGGGACCCAGACTGGACTCCCGCCTTCGCGGGAGAACAAGGAAGCAGTAATTAAAGCTATTACTCGGCTGCGAACGACGCTTCTACAATGAGCCGGTCGGCATCCCATTCGGGAACGGCTTCGGGGCGCATCGGTATCATGAAGCGCTTGCCAGGCTTGTCATCCACGGACGGCCGCTCGATCTCGATCACGTCGCCCGCACCGAAATTATCGATCGCAACGACCCTTCCGATCGCCTCACCGTCGGTCGAGACGACATCGAGCCCGATCACATCCGTGTGATAATATTCGCCATCTTCCAGCGGCGGCAACGAAGACCGCGGCACCGTCAGTTCGGTCCCGCGCATCGCCTCGGCAGCGTTGCGATCGGCGACCTCAGCGAAGCGCGCGATCATGCCGTTGTTGCCGTTGCGGGCAGACTTCAGCGAGAGCGCGCCATTGTTGAAGCTCTTATAGCTCCCGAAATTCTCGGCGAAGACCTTCAGCCGCACTTCGCCACCGATGCCGTGCGCACCGATGACGACGGCGAGCGTCACGTCAGCCTTGCGCGGAACCTTCATCGCGGCCGGGGGTGTCGTCGGAGCCTTCGGCGGGGTCGTCGGCGGAGACGCCTTGGTTGGTGGCATCTTCGATGTCCTCGGGTGCGGGGGCTGTGCGGGGGTCGGATTCGAGGGCCATCATGCGCTCCTGTTCGGGGTTACCGAAAGTAGAACGCATGAAGTCCGGTTCGGGTGCGGTTGGCGACCCGTAGTCGGAGCGGGGGTTGCCTCCCGCGCCTTCGTCACCCCGGACTCGTTCCGGCGTCCACTGTTCCGCGAACCCAATTCTTTCGAATGTGCGGATAGGTGGATGCCGGAACGAGCCCGGCATGACGGAGAAGGGGCGAGGCGATCACGCTCCGCCCCCAATCCAGAAGCGCTATCTTACGAAGCGGCTTCTTCGGTCTCGGCAGCGGCAGGAGCTTCTGCTTCGGCAGCAGGTGCAGCCTTCGCAGCGGCCTCAGCCTCGGCAGCTTCGGCCGCCTTGGTCGCACGCTCTTCGGCGCGCTCGGTGGCCTTTTCGCCGGGCTTGCCCTTGTTCGGGTTGTTGCGCGCCGAACGCTCGAGCACGCCAGCCTGGTCGAGGAAGCGCGCGACGCGGTCGGTCGGCTGCGCGCCGACGCTCAGCCAATGCTTCGCGCGGTCGGCGTCGAGCTGCACGCGCTGCTCGTTGTCCTTGGCGAGGAGCGGGTTGTAGTTGCCGATCTTCTCGATGAAGCGGCCGTCACGCGGCGAACGCGCATCGGCAACGACGATCTTGTAGTAAGGACGCTTCTTGGAGCCACCGCGCGCGAGGCGAATGTTGATTGCCATTGTAGTTCTTCCTTCTTCGAATTCGTCACCCCGGCAGAAGCCAGGGCCTTGTGGTTGGTAGGTTCCTCGCCCTCACCGGGAGATCCCAGCTTTCGCTGGGATGACGGTGTGGGGTGGGGTTGGTTATTTCTTCTTCAGAAAATCGTCGAAACCGGCCGGCATCTGCGGCATCTTGGGGCCACCAAGCCCCGGCAGACCGCCGCCGCCCATACCGCCGCCGCCGCCCGGCAGGTCACCAGCGCCAGCCTTGTTCAGCATGTCGCCCATCTGCGGCCCGCCGATCGCGTTGCCGATGCCGCCGAGACCACCGCCGAGGCCGCCCTTGCCGAGCATCGCCATCATGCCCTTCATGCCACCCATCTTCTTGATCTTCTTCATGGCGGTCGACATTTCTAGGTGCATCTTCAGCAGCTTGTTGACCTCCTGGACGGTCGTCCCGGAGCCCTTGGCGATGCGGATCTTGCGCTTGGCGTTGATCAGCTCGGGCTTGTTGCGCTCCTTGATCGTCATCGATCCGATCATCGCGTCCATGTGCACCAGCACCTTTTCGCCACCGACCGACGCGACCGCGCCCTGCGCCTTCTTCATGCCGGGGATCATCCCCGCCAGCGCGCCGAGCCCGCCCATCCGCTGCATCTGCGCCAGCTGGGCGCGCAGGTCGTTCATGTCGAACTGACCCTTGGCCATCTTGGCGGCCATGCGCTCGGCGTCTTCGGCCTGAATCGACTCCGCGGCGCGCTCGACCAGGCTGACGACGTCGCCCATGCCGAGGATGCGCCCGGCGACACGCTCCGGATGGAACGCTTCGAGCGCATCGAGCTTCTCGCCGGTGCCGGCGAACTTGATCGGCTTGCCGGTGACCGCGCGCATCGACAGCGCCGCGCCGCCGCGGGCATCGCCGTCCATGCGGGTCAGCACGATACCCGTCAGCGGCACCTGATCGCTGAAGTTCTGCGCGACGTTGACCGCGTCCTGGCCGGTAAGCGAGTCGACGACGAGCAGAATCTCGGCCGGGTTCGCGACGTCGGCGACCGCCTTCATCTCGTCCATCAGCGCCTGGTCGACATGGAGTCGACCCGCGGTATCGAGCATCAGGACGTCATAGCCCTGGAGCTTGGCCGCCTGCATCGCGCGACGGGCGATATCGACCGGCTGCTGACCAGCCACGATCGGCAAGGTCGCGACATCGATCTGCGTACCGAGCGTCGCCAGCTGCTCCTGCGCGTTCGGGCGATTGACGTCGAGCGACGCCATCAGCACCTTTTTCCGCTCGCGAGCGCCTTGGCCAAAATTGGCTTGCCCTGCCGCCAGCCGCTTGGCGATCTTGGCAGTGGTTGTCGTCTTGCCCGAGCCTTGGAGACCGACCATCATGATGACGGCCGGCGGCGTGACGCCGAGTTCCAGCTCGGAAGCCTCCGAACCGAGCATCTCGACCAGCGCATCGCTGACGATCTTGACGACCTGCTGCCCCGGCGTGACCGAGCGCAGGACGTTCTGGCCGATCGCCTTCTCGGTCGCCTTTTCGACGAACTCGCGGGCGACGGGCAGCGCGACGTCGGCTTCGAGCAACGCGACGCGCACTTCGCGCATCGCCGCGCGCACGTCCGCTTCGGTCAGCGCACCTCGGCCGCGAAGGCGGTCGAAGACGCCGCCAAGTCGATCGCTCAGGCTTTCGAACATCGAAATACTCCCATACACCATTACCAAACGCAAAAGCGCCGGCGGGCGAAACCTCGCCGGCCAGCGTGCATCCTTGGATGCTCGTCCAATGCGCCCCGTAACGGAACGTGGGTGGCCACCTACTGGAATGCAGCCGCGGATGCAAGATCGAGTCGTGGAGCGCAATTGTCGAGCGGGCGCATCTCCTTATTCTCCCGGAAGGGCAGAAGCTCAGCCTGAGCTCCTGCCCTTCCGGGAGAACCAATTGATGCAATGTAGATCAACCAGTCGCACCCACGCCACGCCCTGCCCCGAGCCGACGCCGCCTTAACATCTCCTACACCTGTCGCATGCCACACCGGCGACCAATCAACGACCGGACACTCCCATGACCGCAAAGTCGGCGGCGACGCGTGCGCCCCGCAACATCAGTCGGGAATTCATGACCGGCGCCGTGACAGGCGCCGCGATCCTGCTGTTCGTCGGCACCGGCGGCACGGTCCTGGTCAAGGCGTTGGCGAATCTGCGCGGCAGCACCGCCGTGATCGACCGAACACTGATCGCGGCGATGCTGCTGAACGTCGCGTTGATCCTGTTCGGCTGGTTCCGCTACCGTGCGCTCGCCGAGGAACTGAGCGACCTGACCGACGCCGGCCACCGCGCGCAAGCGCTGGCGCAACGCGATCCGCTCACCGGCTTCCTCAATCGCCGCAGCCTGTCCGAAGACGGTGCGACGCTGTTTGCCAGCGCCCGCCGCCGCGGCAAGGCGATGGCCATGCTGACGATCGACGTCGACCATTTCAAAAGCGTCAACGACCTGCACGGCTATGCGGTCGGCGACCTGCTGCTCGCCTATGTCGCGGAGACGATCGCGGCGATCGCGCCGAGCACCAGCCTGCTCGCGCGGCTCGGCGAGGACGAATTCGCCTGCGCGTTCGTGTTCGACTCCGCACACAAGAATGTCGCCGACCGGATCGCCGAGCGGATGGTCGCCGGCCTCGCGCTGCCGTTCCGCAGCAACGGCGTCGACATCCATACCGGCGTGTCGATCGGCATCGCGCGCTCCGACAGCGACTGCGCCTCGATCGACGCGCTACTGCGCAACGCTGATATCGCGCTGCACGCCGCCAAGACCGCGGGGCGCTGCCGCCATGCGTGGTTCGATCGATCGATGGAGCGCTCGCTGCAATTGCGCGGCGAACTCGAGACGGGCTTGCGCAACGCGATCCCGGCACAGGAGATCGTCCCGTATTTCGAGCAGCAGGTCGACCTGACCACCGGCCGCATCACCGGCTTCGAGGTCCTTGCGCGCTGGGAACATCCGACCAAGGGCATTATCGCACCCGACGTGTTCATCCCGATCGCCGAGGAAATCGGGCTGATCGGCGAGCTGTCGCTGTCGATCATGCGCCAGGCGTTCGCCGCCGCGCGCGACTGGGACGCGGGGCTCACGCTGTCGGTCAACGTCTCGCCGCTGCAGTTGCGCGATGCGTGGCTCGCACAGAAGATCATCAAGACGCTAGTGGAGACGGGCTTTCCCGCGAGCCGGCTCGAGATCGAGATTACCGAGACCGCATTGTTCGACAATCTCCCGCTCGCACAGTCGATCGTGGGGAGCCTGAAGAACCAAGGCATCCGCCTTGCACTCGACGATTTCGGGACAGGCTATTCGAGTCTGGCGCATCTGCGGGCGCTGCCGTTCGATCGGATCAAGATCGACAAGAGCTTCGTCACCTCGATCCTGGATAATCCCGAGAGCATGGCGATCGTGAACACGATCGCGCGGCTGGGGGACAGCCTCAACCTGCCGACGACCGCGGAGGGGATCGAGGACGCCGTAATCGAAGAACGCCTGCGCGCGATCGGGTGCGCGAAGGGCCAGGGGTATTTGTACGGGCGGCCGCTGGGGGCGGCGCAGGTTCGTCGGTTGCTGGCGGAGAAGCGGCTTTTGGCCCAGCGGCCGGACCGTGATGCGCCGCCGCCGCGGGGGATTGCGCCGCGGCTGGCGGGCTGACTGTGAGCATCTGGCCTGCCCTATCTGCCAAGCACCACCCCGGCGAAGGCCGGGGCCCAATGGGAAAGGTCGCAGTAACCGCGGGCCGTCCGTAGTTAGCAACGTTCCCCGATTGGGCCCCGGCCTCCGCCGGGGTGGTGTTTGTTGGATGAGGAACGCCACCAATACCCTCGTTCTCCCGCGAAAGCGGGAGCCCAGGACCAAGCAGTGCCCTGGTTGGTACCCTGGGCTCCTGCGTTCGCAGGAGAACGCGCTAGCACCACGATGCAAAGCGTGGACTTCGCCCCCCACCCCTCCTAAATCGCGCTCCATGCCATCTGCCCCGCAGCCAGAGGTCATCAGCCTCGGCTGCCGCCTCAACATCGCCGAAAGCGAGACCATCCGCGCGCTCGTCGCCGGGCGGGACATGGTCGTGGTCAACAGCTGCGCCGTCACCAACGCCGCGGTGAAGGCAACACGGGTCGCGATCCGCCGGGCCAAACGCGATCGGCCGGACGCGCAGATCGTCGTCACCGGATGCGCCGTGCAGATCGACCCCGCGAGCTTCGCCGCGATGCCCGAAGTCGACCGCGTCATCGGCAATGCGGACAAACTCACGTATTCAGCTTGGAAGGCTGCTGTACCCGTCCTCGTCTCCGACATCATGCAGGTCCGCGAGACGGCACCGCATCTCGCCGCCAGCTTCTCCGCGCACGCTCGCGCCTTCGTCGAGGTTCAGAACGGCTGCGACCACCGCTGTACCTTCTGCGCGATCCCGTTCGGCCGCGGTCCGAGCCGCTCGGTCCCCGCGGGTGCGGTCGTCGACCGGATTGCGGGCCTCGTCGACGCAGGCCACCGCGAGATCGTCCTCACCGGGGTCGACCTGACCAGCTACGGCCCCGACCTCCCCGGTGCGCCGACACTCGGCCATCTCGTCGAACGCATCCTACACCACGTGCCGAAGCTCGAACGCCTGCGTCTCTCCTCGCTCGACGGCATCGAGATCGACGACCGCCTCTTCGCGCTTCTTACGACCGAGCGCCGGATAATGCCGCACGTCCACCTCTCGCTCCAGGCGGGCGACGACATGATCCTCAAGCGCATGAAGCGCCGCCATTCACGCGCCGAAAGCGTCGCCCTCGTCGATCGCCTCAAGACCGCCCGTCCCGACATCGCGATCGGCGCGGACCTGATTGCCGGCTTCCCGACCGAGGACGCGGCGATGTTCGCCAACACGCGCGCGCTGATCGACGACTGCCACATCGTCCACCCACACATCTTCCCCTATTCGCCCCGCGCCGGCACCCCCGCCGCACGGATGCCGCAGGTCGAACCCGAAGCCCGCCGCCAGCGCGCCGCCATCCTCCGCGACGCCGGCGAAACCGCGCGGGCGAACTGGCTGCAAACCCTTGTCGGCACGCATCAAGACATGCTCGTCGAACGCCCCGGCGACCGCGGCCATATCGGCAATTTCGCAGAAGTCTTGCTGGACGAACCCGCCATACCCGGCGACATCGTCCGCATCACGATCACCGGCGCCACGTCCGACCGCCTCAGCGCAACACGAGAACCATCATGAGCACCACCCCCACCTGGCACGACAAGCTGATCGGCGGCTTCAAGCGCACCTCCGACCGGCTCGTCGGCAACCTCGCCGGCCTCGGCGGCGCGCGGCTCGACAACGCGACGCTCGACGATATCGAGGAGGCGCTGATCGCGTCGGACCTTGGCCCCGAGACCGCCGGCCGCATCCGCCACCGCCTTTCCGAAGGCAGCTTCGAGCGCAACATGGAGGAGCTCGGCATCCGCGTGATCGTCGCGGAGGAGGTCGAGAAGGTGCTCGCCAAGGTCGCCAAGCCGATCGAGATCGACGCCTTCCCGCGCCCGCAGGTGATCCTCGTCATCGGCGTCAACGGCTCGGGCAAGACCACGACGATCGCCAAGCTCGCGCACCTGTTGATGGAGCAGGATTACGGCGTGATGCTCGCCGCCGGCGACACCTTCCGCGCGGCGGCGATCGGCCAGCTCCGCACCTGGGCTGAGCGTGTCGGCGTGCCGATCGTGACCGGCCCCGAGGGCGGCGACGCGGCGGGTGTGGTTTGGGATGCGGTCAAGAAGGCGACCGAGACCGGTATCGACGTGCTGATCGTCGACACCGCCGGGCGGTTGCAGAACAAACGCGAGCTGATGGACGAGCTGGCGAAGATCCGCCGCGTTCTCGGCCGCATCAACCCCGAGAGCCCGCACGACATCGTCTTGGTGCTCGACGCGACGACTGGCCAGAACGCACTCCAGCAGATCGAGGTCTTCAAGGAAGTCGCAGGCGTCACCGGTCTCGTGATGACCAAGCTGGACGGCACGGCGCGCGGCGGCGTGCTGGTCGCGGCGGCGGAGAAATACGGACTGCCGATCCACGCGATCGGGATCGGCGAGGGGATGACCGACCTGCGCCCGTTCGATGCGAACGAGGTCAGCCGGATCATCGCCGGGGTGGAGAGCGTTCGGAAGTAATCTCTCCCTCGCCTTTCTCTCTCCGTTCGTCCTGAGCGACGTCGAAGGATTGGTCAGCTTGTGGCAATGTCCTTCGACTACGCTCAGGACGAACGGCATTTTACCGTGATTTCTGGATAATATAGTGATCAAGCCCCCGCTCCCCCCCGGCCTCCGCATGGGCGTCGACTACGGCCCGCTCGCGATCTTCTTCGCGGTGAACTTCCTCACCCCCGGCCTGCCGATCGCGCGCGTGATCGCGGCCACCACCGCGTTCATCATCGCCACCATCGCCGCAATGATCGTGTCGAAGGTGAAGGCGGGGCATATCTCGCCGATGCTGTGGCTGTCGGGCGCGCTGATCGTCGTGTTCGGCGGGCTGACGATCTATTTCCACGACCAGCGCTTCATCCAGATGAAGCCGACGATCATCTACGCGATGTTCGCCGCGATCCTGCTGTTCGGGCTGCTCACCGGGCGCCCGTTGCTCCAATCGTTGCTCGAAAGCGCCTATCCCGGCCTTACCGCCGAGGGCTGGCACAACCTGACGCGCAACTGGGTCGTGTTCTTCATTTTCATGGCGCTGCTGAACGAATTCGTCTGGCGCTACACGCTGGCCGCGTGGGGCAAGGACGCCGGATGGAATTTCTGGGTCGGCTTCAAGCTGTGGGGTGCGATCCCGCTGACGTTGCTGTTTGCGTTCGCCAACATTCCGATGCTGTTGAAGCATGGATTGCAAACGGGCGACAAAGCCGTGACCGACCTGCCGCCCGAAGGGTAAATTCACTATCCGTCATCCCAACTCAAACCCGTCATCCCAGCGAAAGCTGGGATCTCCCCGCTCTAGTCGAGACGACCGCCAACCGGGATACCCCAGCTTTCGCTGGGGTGACGGTGGTTATTGGGACAGGGGTTGTTCGAGTTGGGTTCAGCCCGCGACCTTCGCGTAGCGCTCGCCGACGACGTCCCAGTTCACGATGTCCCACCAGGCCTTCAGATAGCCCGGGCGATCGTTCTTGTACGTCAGGTAATAAGCGTGCTCCCAGACGTCGTTGCCAAGCAGCGGGGTACCGGGCTCCTTGGCGTCGTCCATCAGCGGGTTGTCCTGGTTCGGCGTGCTCGTGACCTTCAGCTTGCCGCTGTCATCGGCGATCAGCCACGCCCAGCCCGAACCGAACTGCCCCGCACCCTTGGTGTTGAACTCTTCCTTCAGCTTGTCGAGGCTACCGAAGTCGCGATCGATCGCCTCGGCGATCTTCCCCGACGGGGCCTGGCCGTTCTTTGCCGCCATCGTCTTCCAGAAGAAGTCGTGGTTCCAGAAGCCACCACCATTGTTGCGGACTAGCGGCGGCTGCGACGAGATCATGCCGAGGATGTCCTCGATCGACTTGCCCTGCAGCGCGGTGTCCTTCTCGACGCCTTCGTTCAGCTTCGCGGTGTACGCAGCATGATGCTTGTCATGATGAAACTTCATCGTCTCCTGGTCGATCACCGGCTCAAGCGCGTCATAGGCATAAGGCAGCGGCGGGAGTTCGAAAGCCATCAGGATTCTCCTTCGTGAATAGGGTCGGACGTCAAACGCCCGCACGCCCCAAATGGTCCCCACAAAGTCGTTACGCAAGCGTAGCGCGCACCATGCGCACCCTGAGTTTGCGCCATCCTATCGCAGTCGAGGATTGGCTCCGATCGCATAGTGGATCGGTTTGAAGGTGCCGCCGTTCGAATCCGGTGCTGAACACGCCGTCAGGCCGATGACGAGATCCATCGCCGCGCGAAACACGATCTGGTCGCCCGCCTTGCTGATCGGCGGCAGGACACTGAGCTTGCCCGTATCTGCGTCGATCGGCACGTTCATGAAACAGTTGAACGCCGTCGGAATCCGATCGGCGACCACGCCATAAGGCTCAAGCGCCGCCGCGAGATTGCCGAAACACCCCCGATGCGGAGTCAGCGTCGGGTAGAAATGATGAAACGTGTCGTACGAGCACGGCGTCAGCAAAAAGTCGTGCCGGCCGACGTCATCCGCGACGATCTCCAGCATCGGCTGCGACCGGTTCGAATAGAGAATGTGACCTGTCGTCAGGTAGATCGTCTCGGCATAGTCGAGCGTCCGCCCCGAGGAGATGACCTCGTCGAGATCGCCGGCGTTGAATGCGAGCAGATCGGCAACCTGCTCGCCACGGGGGTCGATCACGGTCAGCGTTTCGCCCCGCGCGAGACGAAAGGCGGTGCCGCTGCGCTCCGGAATCTCGATCACGGCCAGCGCTTCGGGGTTGCCCGTCACGACGATGCTCCCTGATAGGAAAACGGGCAGCGCCAGACCTCGTCGACCGAGCGCCCGCTATACTGCCGGGCCTCGCTCATTTCACCATGACGTGTCAGCATGGGATTGCGCGACCCGGCGATAGCCTCGTCACGCACCATGATCTTTTCGCGCATCGTTTCGTAACGGCCCTGCGCGCGCAGGATCGTGAACTGGTCATGGAGATTGAAGACCATCGTCGGGCGCGCGAACTGTCGCGCGGGGCGGCTGGCATTGGGATGCAGGCCGACCACGAAGAACGCCTCGCCGCCGAAGCTGAGCGAGAAATGCGGGCTGTCCGGATCGGCACTCACGCGCTCGTCATATTCCTGTCCGCGCCAGACATCCTTGTCGGATAGCGACTGGATACGGTTCCAGAGGTGCCGCTCGAAGGTCGGCTCGTCGAACGTCACCGGCTCGTCGAACACAACGGCAAAGCTCCGGAACAGCGCCGGATCTGCGCGGTATGCGGCTGCAAAGGTCAACAGGCTGTCATGGATGCGAACGTCGTCCCATGCGCTGTCGATGCGGTTGCACGACAGCACTTCCAACGTGCCTTTTGCGACTGCCGCTTTTGCACCGACACACGGGAAGGTCGCTTCCGCTATGTGATCGCGGAGCAGCGCGACGTGCGTGTCCTGATCCTTGTGGCGCCAGGGAAATAATGATGACTGCTGGATTTCCATAGGAGCAAGGACGCTTTCCGACGCTACCCGTTCCTTGCATTGCCGTGGGTTAAGGCGATTACGGGGGCGGTTCGGCAGAACATCTCACGACACTTAATAGTAAATATCGCGTAACTTTAGAGAGTTGCCGGGTGCTAAACGCACAACGTCACGATGTGTCTGCTATAGAAAACCATTCCGCATAGGACGTCGTCCTTGCCATATGCCGGTTCAAATCAGGGGCGCCATCCGTCCACCATACCGGGCCTCTTTCCCCGAGGCCTCGCTTAGCCGTGTCGACCGCGGCATGTGCGGCATGCTCGCCTTCCACATCGCTGCGCCGTCGGGCTTGTGCCACAGCACGTCGCGCATCCATCAGGTCGTGCACCAGACGATCCCGATCTGCATCGGACAGATCGGGGTTCGCCTTGCGCCACAACCGACCGCGGACGACGATGTAACGACCGTCGGGCGTCGACAGCGGCGACTGCCTGCCCTCGCTTCGGGTCAAGCGGCAGTCTTGCCATATTCCTGGCGCGTCACCGGGTGGCTGGACGAGAGACCGCCGTCGACAGCGATCGCTTGCCCGTTGACGTAGCTCGCGTCTTCGGAGGCCAGGAACAGTGCAACCTTTGCCAATTCCTCGGGCTGCGCGCCGCGGTGGAGCGGGTTGAGGCGGCCGACGCGGTCCATCTTGTTCGCCTCGCGCGCGTAATCGAAGACGGGCTTGGTCATGCCGGTCTCCGTCAGGCCGGGGCAGATCGCGTTGACCCGGACGTTCGAGCCGGTGAGCTGCTGGGCCGAGACGGCGGCGAGGTTGATGACGCCGGCCTTCGACGCGGAATACGCGGGCGAGCCGGCGCCCGAGCGGATGCCGGCGACGCTCGCGGTGAGGACGATCGCGCCCTTCCCTCGCTCGGCGATACGCGGCGCGGCATGCTTGATCGCGAGGAACGGGCCGATCAGGTTGACGCGCAGCACTTCGGTGATGAGCGCGACGTCTGTGTCGAACAGGTTTGCCATGCCGCCCGAAATGCCGGCGTTAGCGAACATGACGTCGAGCCCGCCGAAGCTGTCGCATGCCAGCGCTATGGTGCGGATCACGTCGTCCTCGAAGCCCGCGTCGATGCGGATCGCCTTGGCGGTGCCGCCGGCTTGCGCGATCAGGTGGGCAGTTTCGTCTGCGCCCTCGGTCTTGTCGGCGACGACGACCCTGCCCCCTTCGCTCGCGAACAGGAGCGCGGCGGCGCGGCCGATGCCGGAACCTGCGCCGGTGACGATGATGGATTTGTGCGTAAAGCGCATCGCATGGTCCTTCGGTTAGATGGTGACGCCGCCGTCGATGACCATCGTCTGGCCTGTCATGAAGTTACTTGCCGAGGACGCGAGGAAGACGACTGCGCCGGCGATCTCTTCGGGCTCGCCGATCCGACGAAGCGGGACGCGCGTGTTCGCCGCCTCGATACGGCCGGGATCCTCCCACAGCGCCCGCGCGAAGTCGGTCTTGATCAGGCCGGGCGCGATGCAGTTCACGCGGACGTTGGACGGGCCGAACTCGACCGCGAGGTTGCGTGCGAGCTGCATGTCGGCAGCCTTGCTGATGCAATACGCGCCGATGACGGGCGAGCCGCGCAGGCCGCCGATCGACGAGATGATGATTATGCTGCCGCTGCGGCGCTCCAGCATCTCGGGCGCGACCATCTGGATCAGCCAGTGGTTGGAGACGATATTGTTGTCGAGGATTTTCCGGAACTGGTCGTCGGCGATGCCGGCCTGGGGGCCGTAATAGGGGTTCGAGGCGGCGTTGCAGACGAGGATGTCGATGCGGCCGAACTTGGCTCGCGTTTGGTCGACGAGGTGCTGAAGGCCGGCCTTGTCGGAGATGTTGGCGGCGATGGCGATTGCGGTGCCGTCGCCGTGCTTGGCGTTGAGCTCCGCCGCGACGGTGTCGCAGGCGTCCTGCTTGCGGCTGGATATCACGATTTTGGCGCCGTGCTCGGCGAGTTCGCGGGCGGAGGCGAGGCCGATTCCTCGTGAGGATCCGGTGACGATCGCGACTTGTCCCGTTAGGTCGAACTGCGACATCTTCTTCTCCCGTAGCGACTTATCTCGAACCAAGCCCGTATCCCAGCGAAAGCTGGGGTATCCCCGTTGGCTGGCGCTACGATCCAAACCGTGAGATCCCAGCTTTCGCTGGGATGACGGGAGAATTCGGGGGCATGAACTAAGCCCCCGCCTTCACTGCGAAGCCCCACGCCGCATCCGCCAGCCCGTGGATCTTCGCGACCGTCTTCTCCGCCTGCGCGCTCGACGCGGTGCCGTCGACGATACGCTTCTTGATCCCCTGGACGATCCCGGTCAGGCGGAAGAGGTTGTAGGCGAAATACCAGTTGAGATCGGGCACCCCGTCGCGGCCGGTGGCGGCGCAATAACGCTCGACGACCTGCTCGATCGTCGGAATGCCCGTCTCTGGCCCGGTCATGCCGAGCACGCCGGACCGCCCTTCGGGTTCAGTCACCCAGCTCATCAACAGATATGAGAAATCGGCCAACGGATCGCCGAGCGTCGACAACTCCCAGTCGAGCACCGCGATGACCTTCGGCTCCGACGGCGCGAAGATCATGTTGTCGATGCGGTAGTCGCCATGGACGATCGAGGTCCGCGTCTGCTCGGGCAGCGTTCTTGGCAACCATTCGATGAGGCGTTCGACCGATTCCATCTGCTCGGTCTCGGCGGCACGGTATTGCTTGGTCCAGCGGCCGACCTGGCGCTCGAAATAATTGCCGGGCTTGCCGTAGTCGCCGAGCCCCGCCGCCGCATAATCGGTGTTGTGGAGCGCGGCGAGCGTGTCGACCATCGCCTCGTAGTGCGCGGTGCGCTCGGGCGGGGTCGCGCCGGGCATCGCGCCGTCCCAGATCGTCCGGCCCTCGACCATCTCCATGACGTAGAAGGCCGAGCCGATCACGGCCGCGTCTTCGCAGAGGCCATAGGGCCGCGGGACCGGGAAGCCGGTCGGATGCAGCCCGGCGATGACACGGTATTCGCGATCGACGGCGTGTGCGCTCGGCAGGATCGGGCCGAACGGTTTCCGACGCAGGACGTAGGCGCGCTCCGGCGTGTCGAGGCGGTAGGTCGGGTTCGACTGGCCGCCGGCGAACTTCGCGTAGGTAAGCGGGCCAGCGTAACCGGGGACGTTGGCAATCATCCACGCCCCAAGCGCGTCGAGGTCGAGCTTGTCGCGCTCGCCGACTTCGATCGTGCCGACCATGCTGGTCGATGCATCGCTCACGAGAAGGTGATCACGCTGCGGGTCGTGTCGCCGCGCCGCAGTTCGTCAAACGCGTCGTTAATGCGCTCGAGTGGCATGCGGTCGGCGATGATCGTGTCAAGATCGAGCAACCCGCGCATGTAGAAATCGACCAGCCGCGGGATGTCGACCGGGAAGCGGTTCGAGCCCATGAACCCGCCCTGCAACCGCTTGCCTGATAGCAGGTCCATCGCCGACAGCCCGACCTTCTCGCCGAGCGGCATCATACCGAGGATCGTCGCGGTGCCGCCGCGACGCAGGACCTTCACCGCGGTGGCCGCCGATTGCGCACGGCCGACCGCCTCGATCGCATGGTGCACGCCGCCCTTGGTGATCGCGACGACCTCGTCCGCGGCGGTGTCGGACAGCGCGTCAATGCTGTGTGTCGCGCCGAGCTTCTCCGCCATCGCCCGCTTCTCGGGAACGGGATCGAGCGCGATGATCTTCCCCGCGCCGGCGATCTTCGCCGCGTTCACGGCGGCAAGGCCTATGCCACCGCAGCCGACCACGCACACCGTCTCGCCCGGCGTCACGTCGGTGGTGTTGAACACCGCCCCAGCCCCCGTCGTGATCGCGCAGCCCAGCAGCGCCGCGCGGTCCATCGGCATGTCGCGGTCGATCGCCACGCAGGCGTGTTCGTGGACCAGCATCATCTCGGCATAGGCGCTGAGGTTGAGCATCTGCGCGATCGGCCGGTCGCCGAGCATGAGGCGCGGTGCGGCGCCCTTGGGACGGCGCACGCTGGCGTCGATGCACAGCGACATCCGGCCGGTGACGCAGAACTCGCATTGGCCGCAGAACGCCGAGAGACAGGTGACGACAT
Organism: Sphingomonas sp. PP-CC-3A-396; assembly: GCF_004343105.1. Taxonomy (NCBI): domain Bacteria; kingdom Pseudomonadati; phylum Pseudomonadota; class Alphaproteobacteria; order Sphingomonadales; family Sphingomonadaceae; genus Sphingomonas; species Sphingomonas sp. PP-CC-3A-396. The sequence continues at coordinate 406,008 of NZ_SLYF01000004.1, forward strand.
GGTCGCCGACCTTCACGCCGCGCACCTCGTCGCCGATCGCCTCGACCACACCGCAAGCCTCATGCCCCGGAATCGTCGGCATCGCGTGCGGATAGGCGCCGTCGACAAAATGTAGGTCGGACCGGCACACGCCGACCGCGACGGTGCGGATCAGTACCTCATGCGCCGTCGGCTTCGAGACGGTCACGTCCTCGATGCTGAGCGGGGTGTTGGCTTCGAAAAGGACTGCGGCTTTCATGTCTGCCTTTCGCATTTCTTGTGGTCGGGGCACTCCACCCAGCCCGTCATTCCGAAGTCCGCCCCTCCACCAAATCCGTCACCCCAGCGAAAGCTGGGGTATCCCGGTTGGCAGGCGCCGCGACCCGAATGGGGAGATCCCAGCTTTCGCTGGGATGACGGGGAATAGCGGACGAACGGACGGAGAAAACCTACCGGCTCACACCGACATCCCCGCTCGAAACGCCACCCTTGCGAAAATCCCCGTATTTCCCGAACTCGTTGCGCGCGATCGAGCGGTTGTGGACCTCGTCCGGACCGTCCGCGAACCGCAGAGTCCGCATCGCCGCCCAGTCATGCGCCAACCGGAAGTCGCCCGAGACGCCGCCACCGCCATGCGCCTGGATCGCATCGTCGAGAATCCGCAACGCCATGTTCGGCGCGGCGACCTTGATCATCGAGATTTCGATCTGCGCCGACTTGTTGCCCGCCTTGTCCATCATGTCCGCCGCCTTGAGGCACAGCAGCCGAGTCATCTCGATGTCGATTCGCGCCGTCGCGATCCGCTCTTCCCACACCGAGAAGTCGGCGATCCGCTTGCCGAACGCGACCCGCTCGAGCAGTCGCTTCGCCATCGCTTCGATCGCGGTTTCGGCCACGCCGATCGTCCGCATGCAGTGATGGATGCGACCCGGCCCAAGCCGCCCCTGCGCGATCTCGAACCCGCGCCCTTCACCGAGCAGCACATTCTCGACCGGCACGCGGACGTTCTCCAGCACGACCTCGCCATGGCCGTGCGGCGCATGGTCGTACCCGTAGACGGAAAGCATCCGCTTGATCGTCACGCCGGGCGTATCCATCGGCACGAGGATCTGGCTCTGCTGCTGATGCCGCGAGCCCTCGAAGCTCGTCTTGCCCATCACGATCGCGATCTTGCAGCGCGGATCGCCGACGCCGCTCGACCACCACTTCGTGCCGTTGATGACGTAGTGATCGCCGTCGCGCACCATCGACGTCTCGATGTTGGTCGCGTCCGACGATGCCACCGCAGGCTCGGTCATCAGGAACGCCGAGCGGATCTCGCCGCGCATCAACGGCCCGAGCCACCGGTCCTTCTGCTCGCGCGTGCCATAGCGGTGAAACACTTCCATGTTGCCGGTATCGGGCGCCGAGCAGTTGAAGCACTCGCTCGCCCAGCTGACCTTGCCCATCTCCTCCGCGCATAACGCATATTCGAGATTGGTCAGCTGCGTGCCTTCGAACTCGAACGAGTCGTCGACGTGAGTCTGGCCCGAATGCGGCGGCATGAAGAAATTCCACAAGCCCGCGGCCTTGGCCTTCTCCTTCATCTCCTCGATCACCGGAATCACCTTCCAGCGCTCGCCTTCATGCGCCTGCTGGTCGTAATCGGCCTGTCGCGGGCGGATATTCTGATCGATGAAATCCCGGACCCGATCCCGGAAATACGTCTCTCGTTCGCTCAGCGTAAAATCCATGCGGGCTCTCCGTTCGTCATCGCTTTGGAGGCGGGTTAGACCATACCGCGTATTCGGTAAAGCGTGCGCGGGGCCCCGGAAAGCATGTTTTCAAGTCCGCCCTGAAAGCGCCTAAAAAGCACTGTATCTTCAAATCGAAGCTGTTAGGGTGTTTCGATGAAGGTTCCGGCAGAGGCCAGCGACGAGAGCGAACAGGGGACCAAGCGCTTCCGTGCGAAGCGTGACGCGATCCTCGCCGCAGCGGCAGAAGCGATCAACGAACAGAGTGCCAAGGGCATGACGTTCGCGGACGTGGCGCGGCGCGTCGGGCTCAACACGACCAGCGTTACCTATTATTTTAAGCGCAAGGAAGACCTCGCGGCGGCGGCGTTCGAGAACACGCTCGAATCGTTGATCGCGATGCTCGACGTCGCGATGGAGGAGGCGACGCCCGAGGATCGCGTGCGGCGCTATCTCGCGCTCAACATGGACCGGCTCGCCCGCATCCAGCGCGGCGAGGAGAAGGCGTTCGCGGTGCTCTCCGATCTGCGCGCGACCGAGGAGCCGATGCGCGGCCGGCTGATGGCGGGCTGGCGCGAGGTGTTCCGTCGGACGCGCCTGTTGTGGGGGCCGACCTCGTCACGTGCGCAGACCGACCTCAACGGTGCGCGCGCGCATGTGCTTCTCGAGAACACGTTCTGGTTGCCGATCTGGCTGACGCGGTACGAGCCCGATCAATATGGGCGTGTCGAGGAACGCTTGATGGATGTGTTTGCGCACGGCATCGCGGGGAAGGACACGCGCTGGGCCCCTACCCTGCTCGATCTCAGTCATGACGAGGCGGAGCCGGGGCGCGAGGCGTTCCTGCTGGCGGCGACGCGCCTGATCAACGAACTTGGCTATCGCGGTGCGTCCGTCCAGAAGATCGCGTCCGAGCTGAACGTGACCAAGGGCAGCTTCTATCACCATCTCGACGCGAAGGACGATCTCGTCATCGCGTGCTACCGCCGCAGCTTCGACACGATCGCCGATGCGCAGAGCCGCGGCGAGGCCGAGGGCGGGAGCTATTGGCACAAATTGTCGAGCACCGTCGCGACGTTGCTCGACGTGCAGTTCGCCGAGCGGGGCCCGCTGCTCCGCACCACCGCGCTGAGCGGTTTGCCGGTCGGCGTACGCAATGCGATGGTCGATCGCTCGAACGGTATCGCGCGGCGCTATGCCGGCATGATGATGGACGGTATCGGCGAAGGCTCGATCCGCGCGGTCGATGCGCTGATCGCGGCGCAGGCGCTGATGGCGCTCCAGAACGCGGCGTTCGACATGCGCAAATGGGCGTCGACGATGCCGCGCGAGCGGGCGATCGCGATGTACGCCTCGACGTTGATGTTCGGGCTGTTCGACGATCGGATGGCTAGGGGCTGATCCGCACGGCGTCACAGGCGGGGCGACAATCGTACTCGTAACGGTTTGGTTACGCGTCGTTAACGCCGAGCGGCCGATCCCGACACCTCCACGGAGGGCGTCATGCACACGATCACGACCGATCTCGACACCGGCATCATCGAGGTCGAGGCGTCCGGATTCTGGACGATCCCGCATGTCGAGGGCTTCCTCCGCGATCTGGATGGCGAGGCGCGGCGCGTGCTGGCGACCGGCAAGCGTCACATGCTGCTGGGCAATTTCTCGCGGTCCGCGATCCAGCCCCAGGAGGTGGTGACGATGCTCCAGCGCGTGGCTTTGACCATCCCGCTGAAATCGCGGAAAGTCGCCTTGTTCACCGACGGCAAGCTCGCGCGGCTGCAGGTGAAGCGGATCGTCGCGGTGCGCGACGACATGGCGGTATTTGATGACCGGACAAGCGCGATGACATGGTTGTTGGCGGATGCGTTGGCCCGCCCCGCCGCCGCCCAGCCAAGCTGACGACGAAGCGGTTACCTAGCAGCATCCTCCGCGCGCTTCAGCAGAACCCCGGCACGCCAATAGTGGAAAAGCGCCCACGGCGTCATCAGCACGATGATCACCAGCGCATAGCGCAGCGAATCCTCGCCAAAGCCCGACTTCAAAAGGTCGCTCAGCCAGCCCACCAGCGTCGGCCCGAGTCCCAGCCCGACCAGGTTGATCACCAGCAACGTGATCGCCGCCCACATCGCGCGGATCTGCAACGGCGCGAGATGCTGGATCAGCGCGAAGCTAGGCCCGAGATAGGAATTGGCGAAGATCAGTGACACGAAATAGCTGCCGATCGCGATCGCCGGCGCGTCGATCAAATAGAAGGCGAGCGCGAACGGGAGGGAAAGCCCCTTCATCACCAGCACCACCCAGGCCTGGACGTGGAGGCCGTGACGCTTGGCGAGGACATCCGCGATCTTGCCGCCCGCCAGCGCCGAGATCGCGCCGAACAGCGCCCCCGGCAGCGCGATATAGCGCGAGATGTCGAGCATCGAGATGCCGAGCGACCGCTGGATATAGCTCGGGCCCCAGCCGGTCAGCGCGTAGCCGATCATCGATGTCAGCGTGACACCGACCACCAAGTGTCGCGCCGGTGCGCTCGCCCACATCGAGGCGAAGCCTTGCGCGACGCTCGGCATCGGCGCCGCTACGGCGCGTGCCGCGTCGGACAAGCCGCGGCGAGGCTCGACCATGAACAAACGGACGAGGACGGCCAAGACGATACCCGGCAGGCCCACAGTCATCATCGCGATCCGCCACCCGTAAGAGTGCGCGACGACCCCACCGATCAGCGTGCCGAAGCCAGCGCCGAGCACCACGCCGAGCGAATACACCGCCATCGCACTGGCACGCTTCTCGGGTGGATAGAGATCGGCGATGATCGAATGACTGGGCGGGCTCGACCCCGCCTCGCCGATGCCGACGCCTATCCGGAACAGCATCAGCTGCGTGAAATTCTGCGCGAGCCCGCACAGCGCGGTCATTGCGCTCCAGATCGTCAGGCTGGCGGCGATGATGTTGCGGCGGCTGGTGCGATCCGCGAGTCGTGCGACCGGGAGGCCGAGCGTCGCGTAGAAGATCGCGAAGACAAGTCCGGACAGCAGCCCGAGTTGCGTATCGGTCAGCAGCAGGTCCGCCTTGATCCGCTCGAGCAGGATGGCGAGGATCTGGCGGTCCATATAACTGAAGAAATAGGTGAAGGTGAGCAGCGCGAGCGTCAGGCCCCGTCGCTTCATTGCCAAGGCATCGGCGATCTCGGGATGGGACTGATACGCTGCGGCCATCGGCAATACCTCGAAGTCGAAACACACCTTACGCTAGGGCAATCGAGGCGTACCAGACAAGCTAAAGCTGCACGCCGGGCACATCTGCGACGAGCCGAGGGCATGCCGTCGCAAGGCGGAATTATCGCGCCGGAGCATAGCGTTGCGCGTTTCGGGGTGTGGCCGGTGGTTCGCGGGAAGGACGGCGGAAGATGCGTCCTCGTTCGGGTCGCTCTTCCGCCTTATCCCCTCTCCAACGTCGTGGCCGGGCTCGTCTCGCATCACCGATGGAGCGGAGCGTCCGGGCAATCTGAATACCGGGTATGCGGCCCCCTCGCATAGATTCGCGGCTTTGCAAAGCGACTTTTGCAGATCCTGGCAGTCTTGGTAAAATCGGACAGCTGGATGTGCCGCTGCCGTTCACGCTTGGGAGCTTGGTCGGGCGGTGGCGCGGGCGTGCCAGGCCTTCAGGTGCACCAGATCGTCGGGCACTACGATGCCGACGAACTTGGCGAAGTCGATCGTCGTCAGCAGGACGATGTCGGCGATCGTGTAACGCTCCCCGTCGAGCCAGTCGCGACCCGCGAGCACATGATCGAACTCTGCCATCGCGGCCAGCACGCGTGGGCGCTGGCTTTCGCCGAACTCGGTATATTGCGGCTGGACGATCCGCGCGGTCCAGGGGTGCGTGTGCAGCCAGACCATCGACAGCGGCGTCATCAGCCGCAACTCGATCCGCCGCGTCCACATGTCGATCTCAGCGACGTTGTGCGCGCCGTGGCCAAACAGCGGCGGATCGGGGTGGAGCATCTCGAAATAGCGGCAGATCGCGACGCTTTCGGTCAGCACGCGGCCATCGTCGAACGCCAGCGCGGGGGTCTGGCCCAGCGCGTTGACCGACAGGAACGCCTCCGCCGTGTGCTCGGCCTTGGGGATCGAGATCTGCACCATTGGTACGCGGATATGCTTTTCGGCGAGGAAGATCCGGACGCGGCGCGGGTTGGGCGCGGGCAGCGCGCTATCGTAGAACAGCATCGGCGTCTCCTCGATATCGGTTTTCGAATATACCGTATGGCATTGCCGGGCGCGTTCGCCTAGCGATGCGCGAATGACGACTGCCGCAGACATGCTCGCCACGGGCTTCGCCACGCTGCCCGATTTGATTCGCGCGCATGCGCTCGAACGCGGGGATCGTACGGCCGTCGCCGATGCGCAGGGCAGTATCGACTATCGGACACTCGATAGGATGATGGACCAGGTCGCGGCGGCGTTGCAGCATGATGGGGTGGTGCCGGGGACCGCAGTGGCGATCGTCGCGGCGCCGACGACCAACTACGCCGCGGTATTCCTTGGTGCGGTACGTGCGGGATGTGTCGCGACGCCGATCGCGCCGTCCGCCACGCCGGCGGCGATCGCGGCCATGATTGCGGATAGTGGTGCGCCGATCGTGTTCCTCGATGCGGAGAATGCGCGGACGTTGGAAGGGCAACTGTTGATGGCCCGCGTGGTCTTGTTCCCCCGCGAAGGCGGGGGCCCAGACTGGGCCCCCGCCTTCGCGGGGGAACAGGCTTTTCTAGCTTTCGAGGACTGGCTCGCTCCTCTCGACGCGAAACCAACCCCGGTCGAAATAGTGCCCGATGACCCGTTCAATATCATCTACTCGTCCGGCACGACCGGCACGCCGAAGGGCATCGTCCAGAGCCACGCAATGCGCTGGGCACATATCGCGCGGAACACCGCCGCCGGGTTCGACACCGCGGTGACGATGATCGCCACCCCGCTCTATTCGAACACGACCCTCGTAAGCTTCCTGCCGACGCTAGGCTGGGGCGGCACGGTCGTGCTGATGGGGAAGTTCGAGGCGCGCGCCTATCTCGAACTCGCCGAACGGTATCGGGCCACGCACACGATGCTCGTGCCGGTGCAGTATCAGCGGATCATGGCGCTGCCCGATTTCGACGACTTCGACCTGTCGGCCTTCCGCTTCAAGACCAGCACCAGCGCGCCCTTTTCCGCCGCGCTGAAGGCCGACGTCGTCGCGCGCTGGCCGGGATTGCTGGTCGAATTTTACGGTATGACCGAGGGTGGCGCGAGTTGCGCGCTGAACGCCACCGCCAACCCGACCAAGCTCCACACCGTCGGCCAGCCGATGCCGGGCCACGAGATCCGCCTGATCGACGACGACGGCAACGAAGTCGCGCCGGGCGAGATGGGCGAGGTCGTTGGCCGTAGCCCCGCGATGATGAACGGCTATCACGGCCGCTCGGAGGCGACGCGCGATGCCGAATGGTATGACGCGGACGGCCACCGCTACATCCGCCACGGCGACGTCGGACGGTTCGACGAGGACGGTTTCCTCACGCTGATGGACCGGAAGAAGGACCTGATCATATCGGGCGGGTTCAACATCTATCCGTCTGATCTGGAGGCGGTGCTCGCGCAGCATCCCGCGGTGGCGGACTGCGCGGTGATCGGCGTGCCTTCCGAGGCGTGGGGCGAGACGCCGGTGGGGTTCTATGTGCCGCGCGATGGAGCGACCGAAGATGCGCCTTCGATCCTGGCGTGGGCGAACGCGCAGCTCGGCAAGACACAGCGCTTGTCGGCCCTGCACGTCGCGGACGAACTACCCCGCAGTGCGATCGGCAAGGTCCTGAAGCGCGAACTCCGCGACCGGCTCGCCTCAACAGTCCCGTCATCCTGACGAAAGTCAGGACCCAGGACCACAAGCGCCCCGATCCTTGGCTCTGAGTCCTGACTTTCGTCAGGATGACGACGGAGGCCAAATCGGAGTTCGACACGCGCAATCACCCGCAGATGAGAGAGCTAAACCCATGACCACTCTCAAACAGGCGATCGACGCCTTGGAGCTGACCGAGGACGGCTGGCGCGGCACGGTGCCGGAGAACTGGGCGCAGGGGCGCACGGCGTATGGTGGCTTCTCGGCGGCATTGGCACTCCATGTCGCGCAGCAGTCCGACGTCGCCCTGCCGCCGCTGCGGTCTGCGCAGGTGTCGTTCATCGGGCCATTATCGGGCGAGATCGTGATCCGGGCGAGCCGGCTGCGGCGCGGACGCAACGCGGCGTTCGTCCAGGCCGACGTCGAGAGCGCGGCCGGGCTCGGGCTCCGTGCGACGTTCGTGTTCATGGCGGCGGTCGAATCGCGTGTCGATCACCAGAGCGGTCGAGCGCCGGACTTCCCGATGCCAGAGCCGGACGCGCAGACGTTCCGCGGCCACAGCGCGGTGGCGTTCTCGCGCAACTTCGACCTGCTCGATCGCCGCGACGACAGCGTCGGGCCGGCGGAATGGCTCCGTTGGGCGCGGCTGATCGAGCGCGAAGGGCTCGATCCGATGGTCGAACTGATCGCGATCGCGGACTGCCTGCCGCCTGCCGCGCTGAAGCTGCTCGGCGGCCCCGCCCCGCTCAGTTCGATGACGTGGTTGCTCAACATTCTCGGGCCGCAGCCGGTGACGCGCGACGGCTGGTGGCTGCTCCGCGCGACCACCGACTACACGCGGGAGGGCAATTCGAGCCAGCAGATGGCGATCTGGAACGCCGACGGCACGCCGGTTGCGGAACAGATGCAGAGCGTCGCGATCTTCGCCTGAACTTCGCGTGTTCGAGATATCTTGCGACACATTGGCGTCGCGGCGGTAAAAGCCTGCGACAACCAGGGTTTAGAGCGGCGTTATTCGATGGGAATTCGTCCCACTCCGCCGGAGACCGACATGCGCAAGACCGTCCTCACCCTGATGCTCGCCGCCAGTGCGATCACGTCCGCTGCCAGTGCACAAACCGCCCCTACCCCTACCCCTGCGCCGCGTCCGCCGATGCGTCAGGATGCCAACCGCGACGGTGTCGCCACGCGCGCCGAAGCAATCGCACAGGCCGATGCGCGGTTCGCGCAGATGGATACCGATCATGACGGCCGAGTGACCGCCGGCGAGATGCGCGCCTATCGGACCGCGATGCACGACCGAATGATCGCCAGCGGTCGCGACGTGCCGGTGCCGCCGCCGGGTGGTGCGAAGCATGACGGCATGGGTCGCCGGATGGATCCGAACGGCGACGGCAGCGTGACCCGCGAAGAGTTCGAGGCGCGCGCGCTCAAGCGGTTCGACCGGATGGACGCCAATCACGACGGCATGATCGACGCGACCGAGCGCGCCAATGCCGCCGAGATGCGCCACGTCGATCGTCGCGAACGCCGTCAGGGCGTCACCCCGCCCGCACCAGCGACAGTGCCCGCCCCCGCCCAATAATTTGGAAAGGGGGGAGGCACCGCGTCCCGGTGCTTCCCCTGGACAGTCGCCATGCTAGACACTGCCCCGATGGGAGATATGCCGCATCTGTTGCTCGTCGACGACGAGCGCTCGATCCGCGAGCCACTGGCCGCGTACCTCACCAAACAGGGGTTTCGCGTCACGCAGGCGGGCGATGCGGAAAGCGCGCGGACGCGGCTGACGGCCTACGCGATCGATCTCGTCATCCTCGACATCATGATGCCGGGCGAAGACGGGCTGTCGCTGTGCCGCCATATCGCCGCGACCAGCGACGTGCCGGTGATCCTGCTGACCGCGCGCACTGAGGAGACCGACCGGATCATCGGGCTCGAAATGGGCGCCGACGATTACGTCGTGAAGCCGTTCTCGCCGCGCGAACTGGCGACGCGGGTGAAGGTCATCCTGCGCCGTGCGACCGCGGGCGGTGCGCGCCAGCATGCGCCCGAGGCGAACGCCTATGCCTTTGCCGGCTGGGTGCTGAAATCGGGCGAACGCGCGCTGGTCGACCGCGAGGGCGTGTCGGTGCCGCTCTCGACCGGCGAGTATAACCTGCTGCTGGCGCTGGTAACGCGACCGCGCCAGGTGCTCACCCGCGACCAGCTGCTCGACCTGACACAGGGACGCGAGGCCGCAGCGTTCGATCGCGCGGTCGACAATCAGGTCAGCCGGCTGCGGCGTAAAATCGAGACCGATGCCAAGACGCCCGAGTTGATCAAGACGGTCTGGGGCGGCGGCTATACGCTGGCCGCCGAAGTGACCCGCCTGTGATCGCCCGCCTGTGATCGCCCGCCCGTGATCATACGCTCATGACCCGACCTTGGCCGCGTAATCTCGCCGGGCAGATGGCGTTGCTGATCGCGCTCGCGCTGTTCGTCGCGCAGGCGATCAACTTCGGTCTGGTCCTGCGCGATCGGATCGAATTTCGCCTTTCGCAGGCGACCCGCCCGGTCGCGACCCGGATCGCCGATGCGCTCGACCGCGAGGCGCATGGCGGGCGTCCCCTGACCGCGGACCGCGGCCGCGTCCGCCGTCTTCCCGCCGATCCGATCCGACGGACCGGAAACGCCGGAAACGAGAGCCATCCCGAGGTCGCAGCCGAACTTCGCCGCCAGCTCGCCGATCAGGGCGTGACGGTAGGGCGGATCGATACCGGGCTGCAGCCCTCGACGCTCGACGACGACAGCGACCGCGACAATCGCCGCCGTGCGGGGATCCGCCGTGGCGAGCGCGATGGCGCCACGCTGTTGATCGCGGTCGAACAACCCGGCCGCGGCTGGCTGACGATCACCGCGCCGTGGCCGCAACCCGGCGCGCGCCTGCTGTTCGCGTTGCTGAGCCAGACCGCGATCCTCTACATCATCGTCCTGTTGCCGGTGCTGTGGATCGTCCGCCGGCTGTCGCGACCGTTGCGCGACCTGCGCGTTGCGGCGGAGCGGTTCCGGCCCGGCGAACCCGGCGCGCCGATGCCCGCCGAAGGACCCGACGACGTCGCCGCGCTGATCACCGCGTTCAATGCGCTCAGGCTGCGCGTGACGGGGATGCTCGACGAGAAGGACCGCATGCTCGGCGCGATCGGGCATGATCTGCGCACGCCACTCGCCGCGCTGCGCGTGCGGATCGAGTCGGTCGAGGACGACATTGATCGCGCGAAGATGATCGACACGGTGGCGGAAATGAACCGGACGCTCGACGACATCCTGTCGCTGGCGCGGCTGGGACGGCCGAGCGAGCCGCCGACGGATGTCGATCTGGCCGCGCTGGTCGATGCGGTGGTCGAGGATTTCCGCGACATCGGCAGCGAGGTGAGCTTCGTCGAGGCGGATCGGTTGCGAATGCGATTGCGGCCGTCGCTGATGCGCCGCGCGGTGCGCAACCTGATCGAGAACGCGGTCAAGTATGGCGTTTCGGCGGAGGTGCGGGTCGAGGCTGGGGCGAAGACCGTGGCGATCGTCGTCGCCGATCAGGGGCCGGGGATCCCTGAGGACCGGATGGGCGACGTGTTCGATGCCTTCACGCGGCTGGAGAGCTCGCGCAACCGCGAGACGGGGGGGATCGGGCTTGGGCTGGCCTTGGCACGCGCGATCGTACGCGAGGCTGGGGGAGAAATCCGGCTGGTGAACCGCGCTCCGTCCGATCAGGCTGGCGGCCTCGACGCGATCATCGAGCTGCCGCGCTAACTCCTTCTGCTCCCTCTCCCCTCCGGGGAGAGGGTCGGGGTGAAGGGCAGCCAAGCAGTGGTCCGCCCGGAACAGCCCCTCACCCCAGCCCTCTCCCCGCAGGGGAGAGGGAGCAGTAAGTTCAATCCTCGACGATCTGGCTGTGCGTGCGCGTGTCCTTCATGCGGAGGTAGACGATCAGCGACACGCCGATCATTGCGGTCACGTACCAGTAGAAGCCGCGCTCCATGCCCTCGTTCTTGAGCCACAGCGCGACGTACTCGGCCGTGCCGCCGAACATCGTGTTCGCCAGCGCGTACGGCAACGCCACGCCCAGCGCGCGGACGTGTGCGGGGAAGAGTTCCGCCTTCACCACCGCGTTGATCGCGGTGTAGCCCGTCACGATGAACAGCGAGGCCACGACCAGCCCGAACGCCAGATACGGGTTGGTCGCGGTTTCGAGCACGGTGAAGATCGGCACCGTGCACAACACGCCGGCGATGCCGAACCCGACCATCAGCGGTTTACGCCCGATCCGGTCCGACAACGCGCCCGCCGCCGGCTGGAACGCCGCATACAGTGCCAGCGCCGCGGTCATGATCAGCGTCGCGGACTCGCGGCTGAACCCGCTCGTATTGACCAGGAACTTCTGCATGTACGTGGTGTACGCATAGAAGGCGAGCGTGCCGCCGGCGGTGAGCAGCAGCACGGTGAACGCCTCGCGCGGATATTTGCTGAACAGCAGCCACCCGCTCGATTTCGGCGTGCCGTCCGCCTTGGCGTTCTGATAGCTCTCGGTCTCCAGCAGCCCGCGACGAATGCGGAACACGACGAGAGCGAGCACGCCGCCGATCGCGAACGGAATCCGCCAGCCCCACGCGTCGAGCTGTGCCGTGTCCAGCGTCGACTGCAACAGCAGCAACACGCCGAGCGCAAGCAACTGCCCCGCGATCAGCGTGACGTACTGGAAGCTGGAGAAGAAGCCGCGCCGCGACTTGCCCGCCATTTCCGACAGGTACACGGCACTGGCACCATATTCTCCGCCGACGCTGAGGCCCTGCATCAGGCGCGCGAGGATCAGCAACGCCGGCGCGATCCAGCCGATCGTCGCAAATCCGGGCGTGATCGCGATCAGGAACGAACCCGCGCACATCAGCGTCACCGACAGCGTCAGCCCCGATTTGCGCCCGTGGCGATCGGCGTAGATGCCCATCACCCAAGCCCCGATCGGCCGCATCAGGAAGCCGACCGCGAACACCGCGGCAACACTCATCAGCTGCGCGGTCGCATTGCCCTTGGGGAAAAATACCGGCGCGAAATAGAGGCCGAACGCTGAGTAGACGTACCAGTCGAACCATTCGACGAGGTTACCCGCCGACCCGCCGAGGATCGATTTGAGGCGGTGGTTCTTCTCGGGCGCAATCGTCGTGCTCGCCATCACTGGGTTCCTCCCGTTGCGGGCTGCGTTGCAAACCCACGCTTCTTAAGCAGCGCGTTCACATCGGGATCACGCCCGCGGAACGCACGATACGCCTCGGCGCGATCGGTCTCGTTGCCGGTCGACAACAGGATCTTGGCGAACTTGTCCGCCGTCGCCTTGTCCCACGGACTACCCGCCTCCTCGAACGCCGCGAAGGTGTCGGCGTCCATCGTCTCGGACCAGAGATAGCTGTAATAGCCCGCCGAATAGCTGTCCGACGCGAACAGATGCTGGAACTGCGGCACGCGGTGACGCATCACCAGCTGCTTCGGCATGCCGATCTCGGCGAGCGTCGCGGCCTCGAACTTGTCGGGATCGATCACGCCGTCGGGGACGGTGTGGATCTTCATGTCGACGATCGCCGACGACAGATACTCCGTGGTCGCAAAGCCCTGGTTGAAGGTCCGTGATTTCTCGATCTTGTCGAGCAGGTCCTGCGGCATCGCCGCCTTGGTCTGGTAATGCCGCGCATATTTGTCGAGCACGTCGCGGGTCAGCAGCCAATGCTCGTTCACCTGGCTCGGATATTCCACGAAGTCGCGCGGCGTGCCCGCGAGCCCCGGATAATAGACGTTCTGGAGCATCGCGTGGATCGCATGGCCAAACTCATGGAACAGCGTCTGCGCATCGTCGAGGCTGATCAGGATCGGCTCGCCGGGTGCGCCCTTGGCGAAATTATTGTTGTTCGACGACAGCACGAGCTGCGCCGGGGCGAGGCCGCGCTGACCACGATACGTGTTCGCCCACGCGCCCGAACGCTTGCCGGTCCGCGCGAAATCGTCGCGGTAGAACAGCCCGACGTCCTTGCCGGTCTTGTCGGTGACGCTCCACACCCGCATGTTCGGCTCGAACACAGGCACGGTGCCGGTGATCTCCTTGAAGTTCAGCCCGTACAGCCGGTTGGCCGCGTACAGCGAACCCTGGATGATGTTGCCGAGCTCGAAATACGGCTTCAGCTGCGCCTGATCGAGGTCGTACCGGGCTTTGCGCACCTTCTCCTGGTAGAAGCGGTAATCCCACGGCTCGATCGTCAGCGAGGTGCCGGCGACCTTCTGCATGTCCGCGACTTCCTCGGCGACGCGCCCCTTCGCGGCGGGCCAGACGCGCATCATCAGGTCCATCGCCGCGGCAGGCGTCTTCGCCATCGTGTCCTGCATGCGCCAGTCGGCATGCGTCTTGAACCCGAGCAGGTGCGCGCGGTCGGCGCGCAGCTTGACGATCTGCGCGATCGTCGCGTTCGTATCGTTCGCATCATTATTGTCGCCACGATTGACGAACGCGCGCCACACCTTCTCGCGCAGCGCGCGATCGGTGGCGTAAGTGAGTACGGGATCGACCGCCGATCGCGTGTTGACGATCGCAAAGCCCGGCAGCTTCCGCTCGGCAGCGGCAGCCTTGGCGACCGCCTTCACGCTGTCGGGAAGCCCCGCCAGTTGCGCTTCGTCGGTGACCGAGATCGCCTTGCTCTCGTCAGCGAGCAGCCTCTCGCCGAACGTCGAGAACGCGGTCGCGAGCTGCTGGTTATACTGCGAGAGCTGCGCCTTCTGCGCATCGTTCAGCTTGGCGCCCTGGCGCACATAGCTGTCGTAGATCCGAGTCACGAGGCGGATCTGCTGCGCATTCAACCCGCTCGAATTGCGCGCGGCGTAGATCGCCTGGATGCGCGCGAACAGCGGCTTGTCGAACGTGATCGCGTCCGATGCCGCGGAGAATTTCGGCGACCATTCGCGGTCGAGCTTCTGATAGGCGGGCGTGTTCATGTTGCCGGTCATCACACCGAACAGCGTCATCACCTGCCCGTAGCGCTTGCCAGCCAGCTGCATCGGCACGATCGTGTTGGCGAAGGTCGGCTTGGCCGGATTGTCGGCAATCTTGCGGTAGTCCGCGGTGCGCTCGGCGAGCGTCGTCTCGAACGCCTGCGGGAACAGCTCGGGGCGGACCTTGTCCCAGGGCGGCACCCCGCCGGTCGGGCCGGTCCAATCGGCGAGCAGAGGATTTGCGGCGGGTGTCGTCGTGGCCGCACCAATCTGCGCGACGACGGCGGTAGACGCCATCAGCGCAACGGCACTGGCGGCGAGGTATAGAAACTGCACATGGATCTCCCGGTCGATGTACCGGGTAGCATAGTGATAAAGTCACCCAGAGGAAGCCGCGCGGGGCAATTAGCCCCCGCCGGGCTTGCCTGGCATGCTTGGTGCTCAGTCCAGCGGCAGTTCGTCGGTCGCCTGGGTCGCCGCGATTTCGGCCGCTGCGATCAGCCGCCGCCCCGTCTCCGCAGCCGCCTCGGGGGTCATGGCGATCGCCAGTCCATCGGGTCCATCTAGCGTGACCACGCCATTTTCCGCCGCGGCGACGCCGGGGATGGTTTCAGGCTCCAACATGATCGCGCTCCCGGCAGCGGTCCCCTCGACAGGCTGCTTGGTTACAGTCAGTCGCCTTTGGAACCGTACAGATATTGTGGTTCGAACTCCGCAACGGCTGCGAGCGCCTTCCGATCCAGAATACGGACCTCATTTGCCTTAAATGTCAGCATATTTTTTTCGCGCAATGCTCTCAACACGCGGTTGACGTGTACCCCCGTCAGCCCGCTGGCCTCGGCGATGTCCGGCTGGGTCATCGGCAGCATGAACCGGCCATCGGCCGCAAGACCGACCATCTCGAGCCGTTCGTTGAGTTCGCAGAACAAATGCGCGACCCGACCCTCGGCACCCAGGCGACCCAGTCGAAAAATCCACTCGCGGTGCATCGCGGCGTCGAGCAACGTACTGAACCAGAGCTTTTGGGTGAGGTGCGGGTAGCGTTCGGTGATCGTCTGCAGCGTGTTATGATCGTAGCAGGCGATCTTGACCGGCCCCAGCGTTGCGATGTCGTGATCGAGCCGCTTCATCGGAAAGGCATGCAGGTCGACGAAATCGCCTGGGACATGCACCGCGACCAACTGTCGCTGCCCCTCACGGTCGTCCATATAACGACATACGAACCCTTCGAGCAGCAACGTGCTGGTCTCGATGATCGCGCCTGCGCGTACGATCTGCTTCCGGGCGGCGACCTGCCGCACCGACCCGATGCTGTCCTCCAGCACCCGCTTTTCTTCGTCGCTCAGTTCGTGCCGGCCACGACCCAACAGAAATTTACCCGAGATCATCCAAGTCCCCTCTTCGTTCGACCTCGTACCGTGGTCGAACCTAGAAGAACAGATCGGGACCCGTACTGATCTTCATCAAGCCCTCACCGAGGATGAAACCCGACAAGCTCTAC
Organism: Sphingomonas sp. PP-CC-3A-396; assembly: GCF_004343105.1. Taxonomy (NCBI): domain Bacteria; kingdom Pseudomonadati; phylum Pseudomonadota; class Alphaproteobacteria; order Sphingomonadales; family Sphingomonadaceae; genus Sphingomonas; species Sphingomonas sp. PP-CC-3A-396. Next base: position 422,088 of record NZ_SLYF01000004.1, read on the forward strand.
ATCAGGCGATTTCAAGGCCGACGGGTCGCGCGCCGACCGAACGGCGCAGCGACTCCATGCCAGCCTAGCCGAAATCAGGGCTGGACGGGGACCGCACCGGGAGCACCCGGGGCGCCGCCCGGCATACCGCGCTGCTGCATCTGGGCCTGCGCCTGCATCTGCTGGACGACGCTCTGCGGGAGGAAGTCGAGCAGTTCGACGTCGAATACGAGCGTCGAGTTCGCCGGGATCGGCCCGGTCGCCTTGTCGCCATAGCCAAGCGAGGGCTTCATCCAGAAGCGATACTTCGCGCCCTTCGGCATCAGCTTGAGCGCTTCCGAAAAGCCAGGAACCACGCCGGTGACGGGCATCGGCGTCGGCTGCTGCGACTTGTCGAAGGTCGTGCCGTTGAGCAGCTTGCCCTCGTAATTGACGAGCGCAACGTCCGCATCGGTCGGCTTCGCAGCGCCAGTCTTACCCGGCGCCAGCACCTTGTACTGAAGACCCGATGCCGTCACCACGACACCGCGGGCACGAGCGTTGCGCGCCAACGGATCATCACCCTGCCGCGCAAGCGCGACAGCCGCGATCAACGCGAGCGCGATCCCAACCCAAAGATAGACGAGATAGCTGCGCTTGGTCGGCTGCAGCGGCACGGCAGTGACGGTCGACATCGGATCTGGCCCCGGTCATCTGGTCACGCCGGAGCGCCGCGCGTGCCGTTGTAAAGTCTTGCGACTGAATCATCACGGGGTTGCGACGATCACAACCCCGAACATCGTGATCCCGCACCCGATCGCACGATAGCGATCGATCCGCGGGACCGGTCAACGCTTACCGTGCGCCGTCACGCTCGGCGCGCTTGCGGTCGAGCTTGCGCGAGCGACGGATCGCTGCTGCACGCTCGCGCGCGCGCTTCTCGGACGGCTTCTCGTAGTGACGGCGCAACTTCATCTCGCGATACACGCCTTCGCGCTGCAGCTTCTTCTTAAGCGCGCGAAGGGCCTGGTCGACGTTGTTGTCGCGTACGATGATCTGCATAAGCCCGTTTAGCTCCGGTCGAATAGATTTAGCCGTCGCGAACAGGTCCGCGCCGCATGAACCGTGGCCCCTACCAGCGCCTGCCCGAGGTTTCAAGCCTGTGCACCCGCCCCCCGTTGAATCGCGTCGTTTGCGAGACCCGTACCGTGGCGCTAGGAGCGGCGCATGACCCGAATTCCCCTTACGCTCTATAACAGTCTCTCTCGCGCGATCGAGACGTTCCGGCCGATCGATCCGACCAATGTCGGCATCTATTCATGCGGGCCGACGGTCTACAACTACGCACATATCGGCAATTTGCGCGCTTACGTCTTCACCGACACGCTGAGCCGCGTGCTAACGTGGAAGGGCTATCCGCTCACGCACATCATCAACATCACCGATGTCGGGCATCTGACGTCGGATGCCGACGCCGGCGACGACAAGATGGAGGCGGCGGCGCGCGCGAGCGGCCAGGATATCTGGGCGATCGCGAAGCATTATACCGATGCGTTCAAGCAGAACCTCGTCAACCTGAACATCCGCGAGCCGAGCAAATTCCCGCTCGCGACCGATCATATCGCCGAGATGATCGCCTTCGCGGAGTCGATTGCCGAGCGCCATTGCTATGTCCTGCCCGACGGCCTGTACTTCGATACGACGACGGTGCCCGATTATGGCCGCCTCGCGCGGTCGCAGGACGATGCGGGCGAGAGCCGGATCGATCCGGTCGCGGGCAAGCGCAACCCGCAGGACTTCGCGATCTGGCGAACATCGGCCGCTGGCGAGAACCGCCAGATGGAATGGGATTCGCCCTGGGGTCGCGGGGCGCCAGGCTGGCATCTCGAATGCTCGGTGATGAGCAAGAAATATCTCGGCGCGACGTTCGACATCCACACCGGCGGGATCGATCACCGCGAGATCCACCACCCGAACGAGATCGCGCAGAACCAGGCGCATTGCGACTGCGGCGATACCGGCGCGACGCTGTGGATGCACAACAACTTCCTGGTCGAGCGGTCGGGCAAGATGTCCAAATCGGGGGGTGAGTTCACCACGCTGCAGACGCTGATCGATCGCGGTTTCCACCCGCTCGCCTACCGCCTGATGTGCCTTCAGGCGCAGTATCGCAGCGAACTTGAGTTCTCGTGGGAGAACCTCGCCGCAGCGCAGACGCGGCTGAAGCGGCTGGCGATTACCGTCGATGCCTTGCGCCAGCGACCGCCGGGTGGACCCTCGGGGAGCGCCCTAGCCTATCGTGATCGACTCGATGCCGCGGTGTCGGACGATCTCTCGACGCCGCGCGCACTGCCGATCCTGGACGAGATGCTTGGCGACAAGCGAGTCGCGCCGGCGGATCGGCTGGACGCGCTGATCGATTTCGACGCGGTGCTGGGGCTCGACCTGGCGACGATCCGCCGCGAGGATCTGCGTATCCGCCCGGTCGACGCGAAGCTGGACGAGGCGACGATCGATACTCGGCTCGAGGAGCGGCGCGCGGCGCGCGTGGCGAAGGATTTCCCGCGGTCCGATGCGATCCGCGACGAACTGGCGGCGGCGGGCGTCGAGGTCATGGACGGCGATCCGCTCGGCTGGGACTGGAAGCTCGGCTAGAGGCTCAGCGGAAGCCGAGCCAGTAGAGCAGGCCGATATTGACCGCGAGCAGGGGCAAGGCGGTCGGTATCTGCGCGCGGATGACGGCGTTCTTGTCCTTCAGCTCGAGCAACGCGGCGGGGACGAGATTGAAGTTGGCCGCCATCGGCGTCATCAGCGTGCCGCAGAACCCGCTAAGCATGCCGATCGCGGCGACTACGGCCGGATCGCCGCCATAGTGTCGCACGAGCAGCGGGATGCCGATCGCCGCGGCCATTACCGGGAACGCGGCGAACGCGTTGCCCATGATCATCGTGAACAGCGCCATGCCGAGCGTGTAGGCGAGCACCGCGCCGATCAGGCTGCCCTCGGGGATCGCGTGACCGGCGAGACCGCCGACGACGTCGCCGACGCCGGCCAGCGCGAAGACCGCGCCGAGGCTCGCTAGCATCTGCGGGAGGACCGCGGCCCAGCCGATCGCGTCCATCAGCCTGACGCCTTCTGCCAGCGGAGTCGCGATGCGAGGGCGGAACCAGAGCTGCATGGCGATCAGCGCGATCAGCACGCCGCAGGTTAGCGCGACGAGCGTTGCCTGCTTGGGGTCGACCAAGGTCGGGACGGCGCGGAACAGGACGGTCCCGCCGAGCGCCGCGGCGGGGATGATCAGCGCGGGCAGGAATATCCGATTGCCGAGCCGTGCGGCTCCGGTGCGGCGTTCGTCGAGCGTGGTCGTGGCCCGCCCGCCCCGCCCCATCGCGCCTGACCCGGCGATCGCGACCAGCGTCAGGACGAGAACGCCGTTGCCGACGTCGCCGACGCGGTTGCCGAACGCGAAACTGATCGCGAGCACGGCATAGAACGCCGCGTTGCCGAAGCGTTTCGGGTTGGCGCGATCGGTCGCGCTCAGGATCGCGAACGCCGCGAACATCAGGCTTGCGATGCCGTAGATGAAGCCGGTGCCGATCATGCCGATCATCGGCCGCGCGCCAGCCGGCGATCGAGCAGCCAGAGTCGGAACCCGTGGATCACGAACGCGGCGATGGCGGTCGGGATCGCCCACATCGACAAATGGAGCGGCTGGATGACGATGCCGTAACCCTCCAGCACGCCCTTCATCAGCAGGATCGAGCCGATCGCGATGAAGATGTCCTCGCCGAAGAACAGCCCGATATTATCGGTTGCCGCGGCCATCGCCGGGATGCGGTCGCCACCGGGTGCGACGCCCTGCGCTTCGGCAGCGGCTTCGGCCAGCGGCGCAACGAGCGGACGGACGCTCTGTGCTGGGCCGGCGATCGAGGTCAGGCCGAGTGCTGCGGTAAGCTGGCGAAACAGGAGGTAGCCGATCAGCAGGCGTCCGACTGTCGCGCCCCTGAGCTTGGCGATGGCGAGCCGCGCGCGCTCCTGCAGGCCATGGCGTTCGAGCATGCCGATCACTGGCAGGACGAGATAGATCACGGTGACGTAGCGGTTCTCGTTGAACGCCTTGCCGAACGCGGCGAGGATCGCGAGCGGGGCGATGCCGGCGGCGAGGCCGGTCACGAGTGCCGAGACCGCGACGACGAGCAGCGGGTTGAACCGGAGCAGGAAGCCAGCGACGATCACCGCGATGCCGCACAGGACCAGCATGCCGTCTAGCGTGCCTGTTTCGCGAGATCGGCGTCGAACGCGACCTTGGCCTTCGCGACGATCTTCGGGAGTAGCGTGGGGTCGACGAACGCGGTGGTGTCACCGGCTCGGTGGCGTTTGCCCCGTGCGATCACGTCGGCGAGTTCGGGGTGCGAGGGGAGGACGATGTCGGCGGGCAGCGTGCCGAGCATGGCGATGCTGCGGCGGTAGTCGGCGACGATGCCGGGATAGGCACGGTTGCCGATCAGGCGATTGCCGGCGACGCTGACGCTGCACGGGAACACGACATCGAGCGGGCGCGGCTTGGCGGGAATCTGCATCGTCCAGGTCGTGCAGCCGGGCGTGTGTCCCGGCGTGGCGCGTGCGGTCAGCGTGACATTGCCGAGCGTGACCTTTTCACGATCGACGACGCTGCGATCGACGTGGACGGGCGGGAAGCGGATGACGCCGTAGCTGGTCTCGCCCGGTGGCACGCCGGTTTCGAGCGCGGGGACGTCGCGGGCACCAGCTGCCACGCGAGCGCCGGTTGCGCGCTTGAGTGCGGCGACACCCGCGGCGTGATCGAAGTGCGCATGCGTGACGAGGATCAACTTTACGTCGCGGGGGTGGACTCCGGCGCTGGCGATGTTGCGTTCGATCATGCCGGCATTTTCGGCAAGCGTGCCGTCGATCAGGATCGCGCCGGCGTTGGTCTTGATGAGGTAGGCGGCGATACCTTCGCTGCCGACATAGGTGATCGGGCCGGCGATCGGGAACGGGGCTTGGGGGCGCGTCCAGGCGGGCGGGTCCGCCGCACCGAGTAGCAGCGGCGCGCTGGTGGCGATCGCCAGTGCGCCGATCACCGACCGTGCGCGAGAGCTTAGCGATCCTCCCCCGCCAGGGGGAGGTGGCAGGCATAGCCTGACGGAGGGGGCGGTCAGCGGTAACCTCTGCATCTTATCCTCCCCCTCCGTCTGGCAAGAGCCAGCCACCTCCCCCTGGCGGGGGAGGATTGCGTCGTGCGTCTAGTTCATTCCCACTCGATCGTGCCGGGCGGCTTCGAGGTGTAGTCGTACGTCACCCGGTTAATGCCCTTGACCTCGTTGATGATCCGGGTCGCGACGCGGGGCAGGAAGTCGCCGGGGAACTGGAACGCCTGTGCGGTCATGCCGTCGGTCGACGTGACCGCGCGCAACGCCAGCACATTGTCGTAGGTGCGGCCGTCGCCCATCACGCCGACGCTGCGGACCGGGAGCAACACCGCGAACGCCTGCCAGATCGTGTCGTAGAGCCCCGCCGCGCGGATCTCCTCCAGGTAGATCGCGTCGGCCTTGCGGAGAATGTCGCAGCGTTCCTTGGTGACTTCGCCGGGGATGCGGATCGCGAGGCCGGGTCCGGGGAACGGGTGACGGCCGACGAAGATCTCGGGGAGCCCGAGCTCGCGGCCAAGTACGCGGACCTCGTCCTTGAACAGCTCTCGCAACGGCTCGACGAGCTTCATGTTCATGCGCTCGGGGAGGCCACCGACATTGTGGTGGCTCTTGATCGTCACCGACGGTCCGCCGGTGAAGCTGACGCTCTCGATCACATCCGGGTACAGCGTGCCCTGCGCGAGGAACTCCGCGCCGCCGAGCTTCTTCGCCTCGATATCGAACACGTCGATGAAGGTCTTGCCGATGAACTTCCGCTTCAGCTCGGGATCGGTGATCCCGGCGAGACCGCTGAGGAACAGCTCCTCGACGTTCACGTGGATCAGCGGAATGTTGTAGTGGCCGCGGAACAGGCTGACGACCTGCTCGCTCTCGCCCGCGCGCATCAGGCCGTGATCGACATAGACGCAGGTGAGCTGCTCGCCGATCGCTTCATGGATCAGCACCGCAGCGACTGCGGAGTCGACGCCGCCGGACAGGCCGCAAATGACGCGACCCTTGCCGACCTGCGCGCGGATCTCGGCGATCTTGGTCTCGCGGAATTCGGCCATCGTCCAGTCGCCGCTGAGCCCGCAGACGTGGCGCGCGAAGTTGGCGATCAGCTTGCCGCCATCGGGGGTGTGGACGACCTCGGGGTGGAACTGCACGCCGTAGAACTTACGCGCCTCGTCGGCGACGATCGCATAGGGCGCGCCGGTCGAGGTGGCGACGGGGGTGAAGCCGGGCGGGATCGCGTCGACCTTGTCGCCGTGGCTCATCCAGACTTGGTGGCGCTCGCCCTCGGCCCAAAGGCCGTCGAACAGTGCGCAGTTGGACTTGACCTCGATGAACGCGCTGCCGAACTCGCCGCCGTCGCCCGAAACGATCACGTTGCCGCCGAGCTGTGCGGACATGACCTGCTGGCCGTAGCAGATGCCGAGGATCGGGATGCCCGCCTCGAAGAAGCGCTGCGGCACGCGCGGGGAGTTCTCGGCGGTGACCGAGGCGGGGCCGCCGGAGAGGATGATGCCCTTGGGCTGCATCCGGTCGAACGCGGCCTCGGCGGACTGGAAGGGGGCGATCTCGCTGTAGACGCCAGCCTCGCGCACGCGGCGGGCGATCAGCTGGGTTACCTGGCTGCCGAAATCGACGATGAGAATGCTGTCTGGGTGCTCCATGTCGGGCGCATAGCCGGATGGGGCCCGTAACGAAAGAGGCCGCGCCTCCCGTATGGGAAACGCGGCCTGCAATTCGACTGACAAAAGGCGGGGATTATGCCGCTTCGTTGTAATCCTCGTCGGACATCACCGGACCCGAATCCTGGCCCTTCGCCGAGACGTCGCGGTCGACGAACTCGATGACGGCCATCGGCGAGGCGTCCGACATGCGGATACCGGCCTTGATGACGCGGGTGTAGCCGCCGTTGCGATCCGCGTAACGGGTCGCGAGCGTGTCGAACAACTTGATCAGCTGCGCATCGTCGAGCAGCTTGCCGTGCGCGAGACGACGGTTGGACAGGCCACCCTTCTTCGCGAGCGTGATCAGCTTCTCAACGTAAGGACGCAGTTCCTTCGCCTTGGCGACGGTGGTGGTGATCTGCTCGTGCTTGATGAGCGCGGCGCTCATGTTGCGGAACAGAGCAAGACGGTGGGCCGAGGTCCGCTGAAGCTTACGGCCGCCTACGCGATGGCGCATGTTTAATACCTTTTCGTTCGTTCAGGGGCCGTATGAGGTACCCGGGAGCTGGTGGGGACGATGAGCCCACCCAAATTACCGTCATCCCAGCGAACGCTGGGATCTCCATGAGGAGCGGACCGGACCCGAACCGCGATACCCCAGCTTTCGCTGGGGTGACGGCATGGGGTCCGGAAGCGCTTACCCCATAATCTCTTGCTCGAGCTTCTTGGCCATCTCTTCGATGTTCTCAGGTGGCCAGCCGGGGATTTCCATGCCCAGGCGAAGACCCATCGACGACAGCACTTCCTTGATCTCGTTCAAGGACTTGCGGCCGAAGTTAGGCGTACGCAGCATCTCGGCTTCGGTCTTGCCGACCAGATCGCCGATGTAGATGATGTTGTCGTTCTTGAGGCAGTTCGCAGACCGCACCGACAGTTCCAACTCGTCGACCTTCTTGAGAAGGTAACGGTTGATCTGCTGGGTATCGCCTGCGGGCTCCGCACCACCGGCAGCGGGGGCTGCCTGGCCGATCGGGGCCGACGAACGCGTCACCGACGAATCATCGAAGTGGACGAACAGCGCGAGCTGGTCCTGGAGGATGCGACCGGCATAGCCGACTGCGTCTTCCGGGGTGATCGTGCCGTCGGTTTCGATCGTCAGCGTCAGCTTGTCGTAATCCAGGTCCTGACCGACGCGGGTCGGGTCGACCTTGTACGAAACCTGACGTACCGGCGAATACAGCGCATCGACCGGGATCAGACCGATCGGCGCATCGGCCGGGCGGTTTGCGGTCGCAGGCACGTAACCCTTACCGATGTCGGCGGTCAGCTCCATGTTGAGCGTCGCACCCTCATCGAGGTGGCAGATCACGAGATCCTTGTTCATGATCTCGATGTCGCCCGAGACGGCGATGTCGCCGGCCTTGACTTCACCCGGACCCGTTGCCGAGAGCTGGAGGCGCTTGGGCCCCTCGCCCTGCATGCGGATCGCGATCTGCTTCACGTTGAGGACGATGTCGGTCACGTCCTCGCGGACGCCGGCCAGAGACGAGAACTCATGCAGCACGTTCTCGATCTTGATCGAGGTGACGGCCGCGCCCTGCAGCGACGAGAGCAACACGCGACGCAGCGCGTTGCCGAGCGTCAGGCCGAAGCCACGCTCGAGCGGCTCGGCGATGAAGGTCGCCTTGCGCTTGGTGTCGCCACCGGCCTTTTTCTCCAGGCCGCTGGGCTTCTTGAGTTCCTGCCAGTTCTTTGCGTTGACAGACACATGCTTCCCCTAATTTGGGGGCCGGCGAACGGGTGTGTCCGCCGACCAATAAAATACACCCGTGCGGCGCGATCAACCGCGCACGGGAGGCGGAGAATCAGACGCGACGACGCTTAGAAGGGCGCACGCCGTTGTGCGGGATCGAGGTCACGTCGCGGATTGACGTGATCTGGAAACCGACTGCCTGAAGCGCGCGCAGTGCCGATTCGCGACCCGAGCCGGGGCCCTTGACCTCGACTTCGATCGTGCGGACGCCGTGCTCGGCGGCCTTCTTGCCGGCGTCTTCCGCTGCGACCTGGGCCGCGTACGGAGTCGACTTGCGCGAGCCCTTGAAGCCCATTGCGCCGGCCGACGACCACGAGATCGCGTTGCCCTGGGCATCGGTGATCGTGATCATGGTGTTGTTGAAGCTGGCATTCACGTGAGCGACGCCAGAGGTGATGTTCTTGCGCTCGCGCCGCTTAATGCGCTGAGGTTCGCGTGCCATGGTGTATTTCCTGACCTGTATCTGCGTGACGCCGGGCGGCCCGTTGGGACCAGCGCCGGCGGAGTAATCCATTGAAAAAGTGGATTACTTCTTCTTGCCGGCGATCGGCTTGGCCTTGCCCTTGCGGGTGCGCGCATTGGTATGCGTGCGCTGGCCGCGGACCGGGAGGCCCTTGCGATGACGCAGGCCGCGATAGCAGGCGAGATCCATCAGGCGCTTGATGTTCATCGAGGTCTGGCGGCGCAGATCGCCCTCGACGGTGTGATCGGCGTCGATCGTCTCGCGGATATGCAGGACTTCCTGGTCGGTCAGGTCCTGGACGCGTGCGGTATCGGCGATGCCGAGCTTCGCGACGATTTCCTTGGCCTTGGTCGAACCGATGCCGTGAATATAGGTCAGCGCGATCACCACGCGCTTGTTGGTCGGGATATTAACACCCGCGATACGTGCCATGAACTTGGTTCTCCTGCTCCACGAGGTCCGGCATGGCTGCACAGACCCCATCTCTTAGCGATGAACCGAAACGCAAGATAGCGACGAACGCAAACAAGCGCCGCCGGAACCGTCGTGTCGGGGAGAATTCAACTAGGGGCGCGCAAACGCGCTGTCAAGCGAGCGGTTCCGCGTGGGCCGGCACGGCCTGGCGCATCTTGAGCCAGCGGCGGAACGAGACGACCGTCCAGATCAGCTCGACCACCCCGAACGGCCACGCGCCCTGGAGGAAGCCATAGATCGAGCCGAGCACGCACCCGAACGCGAAGCCGAGCGTCCACCAATGCGAGCCTGCTTCCTTGGCGTAGCATAGCAGGGTGAAGGAGACCGCGGCTAGGCCGAATAGGGATAGGGAGTCCATTTGCGACCTTGTGCCCGGAATGCCGCGACAATGCCAATGCCACGCCTGACCTTATGGCAACTCCTTTGCACATCACTCTCCAAGTGCGACTGTCCAAGCACCTAATAGCCGCACCATTGTAAAAACCCATCGGATGGGTTATTTGACGTGATGGTCGTAGTTCACCGCGCCCTTGGCTTTCGGTTCGTGATCTACACCCTGGATCACGAACCCGCGCATGTTCACATCACCGGCGCAGGACAGGCCAAGATCAATCTGCTGAGCGCAGATGGCAGACCGGAGATGATCCAGAGCATCGGCATCAAACGTGCCGACATCCGCCGCCTGATGGCGGAGGCGATGGAGCATCAAGCGCACTTTCTCGCGGAGTGGGAGAAGATACATGGTTCAAAAGACTGACGCCCAACTTGAAGCCCAGTTCGACGCGGCGGAAGCGCGCGGGCAGGACTTGATGACGACCGCGGTGCGGGCGGCAGAAGCCCGTTATGATCGCACGACCGGACGCGTGACGATCGATCTGACCAATGGTTGCGCCTATGCCTTTCCGGCTCGGCTCGTCCAGGATCTGAGCGGTGCGACCGACGATCAGCTTGCCCACGTCGAAGTCGATGGCCTCGGGTTCAATCTCCATTGGCCTGCGCTCGATGCCGACCTCTACGTACCGGCGCTGGTATCAGGCCTTTTCGGTACGCGCGACTGGATGACGCGTGAGTTGGCGCGTCATGCGGGACAGACGACGTCGCCCGCCAAGGCTGCGGCGGCGCGGGCGAATGGCGCGAAGGGCGGACGCCCCCGCAAGGCCGCGTAAAGCCCGGTCACTTCCGCCCGAAGAGCTTCTCGATATCGCCGTGCGCCAGTTTCACCCAAGTGGGGCGGCCGTGGTTGCATTGGCCCGAGTGCGGGGTGACTTCCATTTCTCGGAGCAGCGCGTTCATTTCAGTTACCGACAATATGCGACCCGCGCGGACGGAGCCGTGGCAGGCCATCGTGCCGGCTACTGCGTCGAGGCGCTCTTTTAGGGATAGGGCTTCGTCGAAGGCGGCGAGTTCGTCAGCCAGGTCGGTGACGAGGCCTTTGGGATCGCTTTGGCCGAGCAAGGCTGGGGTGGCGCGGACGAGCATCGCGTGGGGGCCGAAGCGTTCGAGGTCTAGGCCGAATTCGGAGAGTTCTTCGGCGCGGGACTCAAGGCGGTCGCAGGCGGATTCGTCGAGTTCTACGACTTCGGGGATCAGGAGGGCTTGGCTCGCGATGGTGCCGCCGATCAGGGCTGCACGCATGCGCTCGAGGACGAGTCGTTCGTGGGCGGCGTGCTGGTCAACGAGGACCAAGCCGTCTTTGGCTTCGGCAACTATGTAGGTTTTTGCGACTTGGCCTCTGGCTACGCCCATCGGGAAGGCCGCGGTCTGCGGTGGGGGCGTCCAGGCGGGTTCTGCGCGCGCCTGCGGGGGCGCGGCGAAGAAGGTGGGGCGGGCTTCGTTGACGGTGCTGTAGCTTCGGCTTTCCAGCGGGAGCCTGTGGGGCGTGCCCTCACCTTCCCATCCGCTTTGCGGACGAGCCCCTTCCTCTTCTCCGGGGGGAGAGGAGATGTTTTCCGGTTGCCACATCGAGAGGGCGGACTCGCTGGCGCGTTGGCTTCGGTGGCCGGCGGCGTCGAGGGCGCGGCGCAAGCCCGAGACTATGAGGCCTCTGACCATCGCCGGGTCGCGGAAGCGGACTTCGGTTTTGGCGGGGTGGACGTTGACGTCGACCTGGTCGGTGGGGATGTCGAGGAACAGCGCCACCACGGCGTGGCGGTCGCGCGGGAGCATCTCGGCATAGGCGCCACGGATCGCGCCCATCAGCAGGCGGTCCTTCACGGGACGGCCGTTGACGAAGAGATACTGGTGGTCGGCGATGCCGCGATTGTAGGTCGGCAGGCTCGCGACGCCGCCAAGCACAAGGCCTTCGCGTTCGAGGTCGATCGCGACCGAATTGTCGGCGAGCGCGCGGTCGGTGAGCGTCGCCACCCTGCCCGGCCGATCCTCGACCTGCATCGCCGACAGCGCTCGGCGGCCGTCATGTTCCAGCGTGAAGCCGATATCGGGCCGCGCCATTGCGAGCCGGCGGACGACGTCCAGGCAGGCGGCGTATTCGGCGCGGGGGCTGCGGAGGAACTTGCGGCGCGCGGGGACGCGCGCGAACAGATCCTCGACCACCACGCGCGTACCGGGCGGGAGCGCGGCGGGGCCTTCGCGGTCGACGCGGCCATTGTCGACGGTCCGCGCCCAGCCTTCCGCGCCGCGAATCCGGCTTTCGATCGTCAGCCTTGCGACGCTCGCAATTGAGGGCAACGCCTCGCCGCGAAAACCGAGCGTCACGACCGATTCGATAAACTCGTCGGGCAGCTTCGAGGTCGCATGGCGTTCGAGCGCCAATGCCATGTCGGCGGGGGTCATCCCGCAGCCGTCGTCGGCGACTTCGATCCGCGAAGTGCCGCCTTCGACAAGGAGAATCGCGATGCGGCCAGCGCCCGCGTCGATCGCGTTTTCGACTAACTCCTTCAACGCGCTGGCGGGTCTTTCCACCACTTCACCGGCGGCGATGCGATTGACCAGATGCTCGGGGAGACGCCGTATTGACATGGGTTTGCGTCTAGACCAAGCGACGGCATCCCGCGACCCGCAAACGCCACTTAAATAGTATAGGCACCCGGTGCTCGAAACCACCGGCGGGCTCCGCGAGATGATGTGTGTGCGCATGTTTTTGCTGGCGGTTCGCCCGTCCGGCGGACTGGATACGGGACCCTGATTGAATGGCCTTCTACTCGCGTTTCTTCAAGTTCATGTCGCACGACATGGCGATCGACCTCGGCACCGCGAACACCGTCGTCTACGTCCGTGGCCGCGGCATCGTCCTGAACGAGCCGTCGGTGGTCGCGGTCGAGACGATCAACGGGATCAAGCGCGTCAAGGCGGTCGGTGACGACGCCAAGATGATGATGGGCAAGACGCCGGGCAACATCGAGGCGATCCGGCCTTTGCGCGACGGCGTGATCGCGGACATCGACGTCGCCGAGCAGATGATCAAGTATTTCATCCAGAAGGTCCACGGCCCACGCAAGTTCGCGCGCTGGCCCGAGATCGTGATCTGCGTGCCATCCGGCTCTACGAAGGTCGAGCGCCGCGCGATCCGCGATGCCGCATCGAACGCGGGCGCGTCGCAGGTCTGGCTGATCGAGGAGCCGATGGCAGCCGCGATCGGTGCGGACATGCCGGTCACCGAGCCGATTGGTTCGATGGTCGTCGATATCGGCGGCGGCACGACCGAAGTCGCTGTGCTGTCGTTGCGCGGTCTCGCCTACACGACCTCGGTGCGCGTCGGCGGCGACAAGATGGACGAGGCGATCGTCTCCTATGTGCGCCGCAACCATAACCTGCTGATCGGCGAAGCGACGGCGGAGCGGATCAAGAAGGAGGTCGGCATCGCCAAGCCGCCGGTCGACGGCATCGGCATGATCATCCAGATCAAGGGCCGCGATCTCGTCAACGGCGTGCCCAAGGAGATCCAGATCAACCAGGGCCAGATCGCCGAAGCGCTCAGCGAACCGGTCGCGACGATCGTCGAGGGCGTCCGCGTCGCGCTTGAGAACACCGCGCCGGAGCTGGCCGCGGATATCGTCGACCAGGGCATCGTGCTCACCGGTGGCGGCGCACTGCTGCAAGGTCTGGACGAGGTGCTGCGCGACGAGACCGGACTGCCGGTGACGGTCGCCGAGGACCCGCTGACCTGCGTCGCGCTCGGCACCGGTCGCGCGCTCGAGGATCCGTTGTTCCGCGGCGTGCTGATGAGCGGCTAAGAGTTTGTTTTTGCTTTAAGACACGCGGACACGAAATCGCGTCGTCCGAGTCGCGGGGGATCTGGCCCTCGCGGTTCGCCGGCGCCCGAGACAGGGGGACAGGCGCATGGCGCCAGCCCGCGACCGGCGCACGGGGTTTTCCCGGCGTCGGCAATATGGTGTGTTCATGGGCTATGTGCTCGCCGTCGCTGGTGCGGTGGTGGGCCTGGTGCTGCTCGTCGCGTCGATCTTCAATCCGCCGGCGTTTTCGGCGCTGCGGATGGGCGTCGCGGGGGTGACGACGCCGGTTTCGACCGGGCTCGCCACGGTCGGCTCGTCGGTCTCGGGCATTCCCGATGCGATCGGCAATTACTTCTTCGTGAAGCAGGAGAACGTCGCGCTGCGCGCCGATCGCGAGCGAACGCGGGCGCTGCTGATGCGCGCGCGGACGATCGCCTATGACAATCGCCGGTTGCGCTCGTTGCTGGCGATCCGCGACCGTTCGCCCGATCCGGTGGTGACCGCTCGGCTGGTAAGTTCGAGCGCGTCGAGCGGGCGGCGCTATGCGCTGCTCAACGCCGGCCGGTGGAGCGGCGTGCTGCCCGGCATGCCGGTGCGCGGCCCCGATGGCCTGATCGGGCGCGTCGTCGAGACCGGGCCGAATACGGCGCGCGTGCTGTTGCTGAGCGACGGCGACAGCATCGTCCCCGTCCGCCGCACCCGCGATGGCATGCCTGCGATCGCGGCAGGGCGCGGCGACGGGATGATCGACATTCGCTCGGTCAACGCGACCAACGTGCGCTTCAACGCGGGTGACCTGTTCGTGACGACCGGCACCGGCGGCATCTATGCGCCGGGCGTGCCGGTCGCGCGCGTGACCAAGGCGGGCTCGGATTCGGTGATGGCGCGGACGTTCGCCGACCCTGACACACTCGACTTCGCGCTGGTTGAGCGGATGTTCATGCCGGTGCCGCCGCCCCGTCCGGTGGCGCAGCAATGATGCCGCCTCGCGTCGTCGACAGCGTCGATTACAAGCCCTTCGCCTCCAAGCTACCCGCGAGCCGCGCCCGGATCATCCCGTGGCTGACGGTGATGGCGGGATCGCTGGTCACGATCATCCCGGTGATCGCGACGATCCCGTTGCTCCCGCCGTTCGGGCTGGTCGTGCTGCTCGCGTGGCGGCTGCTCGCGCGGTTCGCGTTCCGGCCCTGGGCCGCCGCCCCGCTCGGCTTCTTCGACGATCTCGTCAGCGGCCAGCCACTCGGCAGTTCGGTACTGCTCTGGTCGCTCGCGTTCGTCGCGATCGACATGATCGAACAGCGCCTCGCGTTCCGCGACCACTGGCAGGACTGGCTGATCGCGAGCGGGCTGATCGCGCTGTGCATCATCGTCGGCCGCTTCATCGCGGTGCCGGTCGGCGCGCACGTCGACACGATCCTGATCGCGCAGATCGCCGTCACGATCCTTACCTTCCCGCTCGCTGCGCGGATCGTCGCGGCGATCCAGAACAAGCGCGGCGCCGAATGAGGAACACCCCGCGGATCGTCACCGAGATGTCGCAGGCGTACAGCTTCTCGCGGCGCGCCTGGATGCTGGGCGCGGCGCAAGGCGGCGTCGGGCTGCTGCTCGCCGGGCGCATGGCGTGGCTGTCGGTCGCGCAGAACGAGCGCTACACGGCGATGTCCGAGAGCAACCGCGTCAACATGACGCTGTTGCCGCCGCGTCGCGGCTGGATCGTCGACCGCCACGGCGTGCCGATCGCCAACAACCGCACCGATTTCCGCGTCGACATCATCCCCGATCGCCTGCGCGACAAGGAGCGCGTGCTGCCGCTGCTCGGCCGCATCCTCCAGCTACCGCCCGAGGAGGTCGAGCGGATCGCGATCGACTTGGAGCACGCCGCCGGGTTCCAGCCCGTCCAGGTCGCGGAGAATCTCGACTGGGAGCGGTTCGCCGCGGTCAGCGTCCGCCTGCCCGAACTGCCCGGCGTCGCGCCCACCCGTGGGTTCGCGCGCAGCTATCCGGCGGGCGCCGCGGTCGCGCATCTGACCGGGTATGTCGGCGTGCCCAACGCTGAACAATACAAGAAGACGCACGACCCGTTGCTCGTCACCCCCGGCTTCAAGCTCGGCAAGGACGGGCTCGAGAAGATGCTGGAGGCCGAACTCCGCGGCGTCGCCGGTGCCAAGCGCGTCGAGGTCACCGCGCGCGGCAAGCTGGTCGCCGAGCTCGCCACCAAGCCCGACGTGCCCGGCAAGACCGCGCGGCTGACGATCGACGCGGGCCTCCAGGAATATGCCGCGCGCCGCCTCGGCACGAACTCCGGCTCGGTCGTCGTGCTCGACACCCGTACCGGCGAGATGCTCGCGATGGTGTCGATGCCGGCCTATGATCCGAACAGCTTTTCGGACGGGATCAGCCATCTCGAATGGCAGATGCTCAGCGACGACGATCACGTGCCGCTGATGAACAAGGTCACGCAGGGGCTGTATCCGCCGGGCTCGACCGTCAAGCCGATGAACGGGCTCGCGCTGATGAACGCGGGTGTCGATCCGTCGACGCGCGTCAATTGCTCGGGGGCGATGCGGCTGGGGACCAGCGTGTTCCATTGCCACAAGAAAAGCGGCCACGGTCCGCTCGATCTCAAGAACGCGATCATGCAGAGCTGCGACATCTATTTCTACGAGATGGCGCGGCGGGTCGGCTACAACGCGATCGCGCCGATCGCGCGGACGCTCGGGCTCGGCCAGAAGTTCGACCTGCCCTTCTCGACGCAGCGCTACGGCACGGTGCCCGATCCGGCGTGGAAGCTGAAGAAATACAAGCACGACTGGACCGTCGCGGATTCGCTCAACGCGTCGATCGGCCAGGGCTATGTGCTGGCCAACCCGTTGCAGCTCGCGGTGATGGCGGCGCGGCTGGCGTCGGGGCGTGCGTTGCAGCCGAGCATTCTCGCCAGCCAGGTGCACCGCGACTCCCCTGCCCTCGCGATCGATTCCGAACATCTCGCGCGCGTTCGCGATGCGATGTTCGGGGTGATCAACCAGGGCGGCACCGGCGGCGCGGCCAAGCTGCTGATCCCCGGCGTCGCGATCGCGGGCAAGACCGGCACCGCGCAGGTCCGCCGCATCACGATGGCGGAGCGGCGCTCGGGCGTGCTCAAGAACGGGCAGCTGCCGTTCAAGATGCGCGACCACGCGTTGTTCATCGGTTTCGCCCCCGCCGATAATCCGCGTTACGCGCTGGCGGTGGTGCTCGAGCACAACGGCCACACGGTGCGCAATCTCGACACGCCGATGATCGGCCGCGATATCATGACCTATATGCTCGACCGCGAGCGGGCGCTGAAATCGCTCGCCGAGGTCGAACCGACCTGGGGCGGCGACATCCGCACGCGCATGGCGGCGACCGCGGAGACGTACCGAAAGGCGCAATCCGCGCCGCCTGCGGCGATCGCGACCAAGACCGACGCGATTGTCCCCAGCGACGCGCCTGCGGTCGAGAACGCCACCGACATGGCCAACGCGACGCAGGAAGCCCTCACCACGCCCGGCAATACCGTCGCCGAAGATGATTCAAGGGACCGTCAGCCGTGAACCGCATCGTCCCCGAACCGCTCGCCAAGCTGCCGTGGATGGTCATCCTGCTGGTCGTCGCGATCGGCTGTTTCGGCCAGGTCGTGCTCTATTCCGCGGCGGGCGGCTCGCTGCACCCCTGGGCGCTGTCGCAGGGCATCCGCTTCTTCGTCCTGCTGGCCGGCGCGATCGGGCTCTCCTACGTCCCCGAGAGCGTCTGGAAGGCGGGATCGCTGCCGACCTACGCGATCCTCGTCGTTTCGCTGATCGCGGTCGAGGTGCTGGGGAAAGTGTCGGGCGGCTCGCAACGCTGGCTCGACCTCGGCTTCATCCGCCTGCAGCCGTCCGAGTTCATGAAACCCGGGATCGTGCTCGCCTGCGCCAAATTCTACGACATGCTCCCCCCCAACGAGACGCGACGGTTCGGCGCGATCTGGCCCGCGGCGATGCTGATCGGCGTGCCTGCGGCGCTGGTGATGCTCCAGCCCGATCTCGGCACCGCGCTGATGATCTGCGCGGGCGGCGCGACGGTGATGTTCCTCGCCGGCATCCCGCTGCGGCTGTTCGTCGGCGGCGCGATCGCGGCGGCGGTGGCGATCCCGCTCTCGATCAACTTCCTGCTCCACGATTACCAGCGCAACCGCATCCTGATCTTTCTCGATCCCGAGAGCGATCCGCTCGGCACCGGCTATCACATCAGCCAGTCGAAGATCGCGATCGGTTCGGGCGGGATCTGGGGCAAGGGCTTTCTCCAGGGCACGCAGAGCCACCTCGACTACCTCCCCGAGGGCCATACCGACTTCGTCTTCGCGACGATGGCGGAGGAATGGGGGCTGGTCGGCGGCTGCCTGCTGATCCTGGCCTTCCTGCTGGTGATCCGCTGGGGCATCGAGGTCGGCCAGCGCGCGCAGACCCGCTTCGGCCGGCTGACCGCCGCCGGGCTGTCGACGACGATCTTCTTCTACGTCGCGATCAACCTGATGATGGTGATGGGCCTCGCGCCCGTGGTCGGCATCCCGCTCCCGCTGGTGAGTTTCGGCAGTTCGGCGCAGATGACCGTGCTGCTGTGCCTCGGCATCCTGATGTCGATCGACCGCCAGAACCGCAAGACGGTCGGCTGGTAGGTCGAAAAGCGGCCTAATCCGCAAAAAGACCGCGTATTTGACGAAAACGGACTCGGATCGACGAAAAGGGGGTTGCGGGTCCCGATGAGTCTGCTAACAGCGCGCCTCCAGCAGCGGGGCGCCACACCAGGGCGCCACTCAAAACCGCCCCGGAATGGACGCATAGCTCAGTTGGTAGAGCAGCTGACTCTTAATCAGCGGGTCCTTGGTTCGAGCCCAAGTGCGTCCACCATATTTTACAGCCCGGCGACAGCGCTAAGGTATTCAGCGCCCTCGCGGAAATCCGCTGATAGCCTCGCGGCGCAGTCGTCGCGTGCGCCGCGGATCTGAGCTTCACCCCTCTTGGCGATTGCGCGATACCAGGTCTTAACGGCGTCTTTGGCTAAGTCAGGACGGACGCAACGGGCTCCCCTTTCCTGCGAGAACGGGGGGGGGTTTCTAGCGCGGTTCGCGACCTTTCGTCCGATGCAGAGCTACCTCCGACGCCGCACGCCCCGTAGCGATCAGGTTGCGAGCGAACCTCCCGCAATCGAGGATCGCTATGGATGCTGCAGCGGAGCGCACCTAGTCCGGTATTTCAGGTCACGAAACAGCGACCACGACCAAGGTTGCATTGTCACTTCCATCGCGTTGCAGGGCGTTTGCGAGGAACCGGTCGGCACTGTCGCTTATCGAGTCCGGCATGGTGACGAAATCACGGGGATCGACCGACCGGGACACGCCGTCGGAGCACAGCAACAAGCGATCGCCCGGCTCCAGCGCGACCCGCACGCTGTCGACGATGACCGTCGGCGCAACACCGAGCGCGCGCGTCACGACATTCGCCTGCGGATGCCGCTCCGCCGCGGCCGCGCTCAGTACGCCCGCATCGATCATTTCCTGCACGACGCTATGGTCCCGCGTCAGTTGCTCGGCGCGTCCGCCGCGAATGCGATAGGCGCGACTGTCGCCAGCCCAGCAGATCACCGCGGTCGGTCCCATGGTCAGCGCGACCACCACCGTCGCACCGCTGGTCGCGTCGGCGCTGCCGTCTTGATGAATCGCGCGGTTGGCGCATGCGAGCGCGTCACGCAAACGGGCATCGTCGATCGGTCGAGGATCGTCCGCCAGCGCATCGAGCACCTGCACGACGGTGGTCGCTGCCGCTGCTCCTCCGCTATGTCCGCCCATACCGTCGGCCACCGCCCAGAGGCCCCGGTCGGCACGGTCGAGGAGCCGATCCTCGTTAACCGCCCGCACGCGCCCAACGTGCGTCCGCCCCTCCGATCGATAACCTGCGGGACAGGTCCTGACCGGAACCATACGCACCTTGCGACGCAGCAGACCGCCGAGGTTCATACGCTGTCACGCGCCATCGCAGAGTCGGTGGCGTCGTAGGCCACCGCGAAGGCACGATCGAGCGACCCCGGTGCGGACTCTGCGATCTGTCGCGTCAAATCGGCGTGACGCTCGGCCACCTCCGCCATCTGCAAGCCCGCACGGCTCTTCAGCATCGTAACGCGGTCTGCCACCGCTGCATCGAGCACCGCGGGCGCAAAGCTTCCGATCGCGGCGCGAAGGCTTCCCTGCAAGCCCGCGAAGGTTGCGACGAGATGCCGCTTCACATCGCGAAACGAGGCCTTGAGCGCTGCGGGTCCCGACAAGAACCCCGTCGACTCCGCGAGCAGCAGGTCGATCGCCAGTCGCTGCGTCGGTGCCCATTTGAACGGATTATTGTCCGCGCCGCTGATAGTCGTACGGGTCAGCTGATAGCGCCCGCGCGCATGGTCGCGCTCGGCCATCAGATCACCAATGCCCAGCACCATCTGTCGATACACCGCCCCCGCCCGTCGCATGATCTCGGTCGGCTCCTCGGCAGACAACAGCGAACAATCGAGCCCGGCGCCCTCGCAGAACGCCTCGAGCAGCGATCCCTCGCCGGCAACATGCGGCGTGCTGGCATCGACCCAGTCGCTCGGCACATCGACGGAAGAGCCGAGCGGCGGCGTCAGCACCATGGTCAGCGCGCCATCGACCTCGAAGTCGCCGTGCGGTGCATGCGTCGCGACCATCTTGAACCGCCCAAGCCGGAGCGCGCTCGGCACCGGCAGCAGCACGTCGATCGCCTGCGGAAAACGCTCGCCCGTATCGGCGTCGAACACCCCGTTCGCCCCCAGCGCGCGCAGCGTCAGGCCATCGCGGTCGACGCTCAATTCGCAGTGCGCGCGCGACAAGGCACAATCAGGGTCGGCAATCGGCCAGTCGGCATCGGCATCCCGCCCTATCGTCAGCAGGCCCTCCCTGATCAGCCGCACGTCGAGGGGCTGGATCACGTCGTCGGTGTCGAAAAGCTGCAACATGTACATAGAGACGATCCTCAGGCAGCCAGACGGGGAGACGGCGCCACACGCGTGGCACGCATGGCGCTGTCGGCCTGCGCGCCCGTACCAGCCAGATGCGGTTCGACCGCGGCGGCGGCACGGTTGAAGGCATCGAACGCCGCGCCGAATTCGTCCCGGCGGCGATGCGAGATGCGCAGGCCGAAATCGGACTTTGCCGCTTCGTCGAGCGCTTTCCGCAATCGTGCCAATGGCCGTGCGACCATCGCGCCGCTGAGATAGCCGATCACCAGCACAACGCCCATGATGACAAGCGACAGCACCATCAGCAGCATTCTTGCATTGTCGATCGCCGCGTCGAGCGCGGCGCGGCGTAGCACCAGATCGACCGTGCCGAACCGGGCTCCGGCATAGCGGATCGGACGGACGAAACGCAGCCCGGCACCCGTCCCACGATCCGATGCGGCCGTGACGCCCGCATCCCCGCTGATCGCGGCCTCGCCCACGGGCGCGCGATAGCGTGTACCGATCAGCTTGACGTTCTCGGCGGCGCGCACGATCCCGCCAGTATCCGCGACCACCAGGTCGCGGATCTCCTGATCGCGCGACGCCGATGCGACGAACGCCTGCAGCGCGGTCCAGTCCTGCTGCTCGGGCGCCAGGCCTGCATTGTCGGCCGCCAACACCGCGGTGTTGCTGGTAACGAAGGCGGCAATCGAGCCGCCCGAAACAATCGCCATATTTTCAAGCGTTCGCTGTTCGCGCGCGAGAATCGACGACACGCTCGCGACCAGTGCGATCGCCGTAACGGTGACGAGCGCCAGCGGCAGCTTGATCTTCAACGGCAGGCCACGCCGCCCCGTCGACGCTTCGCCGGTTGCCGCAATCTCGCGGGTCAGTGCCTGATACACCGCGTCGCCATCGGCAAAACGCTGATCGGGTTTCTTCGCGAGCAACTTGTCGATGACGAACCGCAGGCCAGGTGGGCAATCGGCAACCGAGCGTGCGATCGGCTCGACGCGTTCCTGTGAGATTTGAATGGCAAGCGTCGCCAGCCCCATGCCCGGGAACGCGACTTTGCCCGTCACCATCTCGTACAGCACCACACCGAGCGAGAAGAGGTCGGAGCGTCGATCGACCGGGATGCCAAGCGCCTGCTCGGGACTCATATACCGCGGCGTACCGATCATCTGCCCGACCTGCGTCCGCGCGAGCCGGCCCTCCGCTCCCGACACGTCGATCTCGCCGATCCGCGCGACACCGAAATCGAGCAGCTTTGCGGTGCGGCCGTCCGCCGACAATAGGATGTTCGATGGCTTGACGTCGCGGTGAACGACCCCTGCCTTATGTGCATAATCGAGTGCCGAGGCGAGTTGCTGCCCCAGTGCCAGCACCCGCTCATAGGGCAGACGACCCTGCTCTTGGAGAAGCGTGTCGAGCGGTTGTCCCTCGATCAACTCCATGGCGATATAGGCGACGCCCTGCGCTTCGCCGACATCGTAGATCGTGGCGATGTTCGGATGGCTCAGGGCGCCTGCCGCGCGCGCTTCGCGCAGAAAGCGTTCGCCGAGTTCAGGATCGCGGCCATAGTCGGGTTTCAGCACCTTGATCGCAACGGTCCGGCCGATCCCCGGATCAAAGGCACGATAGACATCCGCCATCGCGCCCTCGCCCAGCCGTCCGTCAATCCGGTAGCGTCCCAGCATCTCGGTCATCATTTGCGCGCCTTGACGGTAGCAGCGATCCGCTCGGCGCGCGCGAGGTCGCGCGAGATCACCGGGTTCCGCGGATCGAGCGCGGCGGCGCGGTGCAGCAGACCTACCGCACGGGCGACATTGCCTGCGTTGAGCGCCGCGAGCCCCGCCACGCGTGCCTGCCGTGCCGCGCCCGGATTAACCACCACGGGGGACGGTTTGGCGACCGATACAGGCTTCGGTGCGGCGGACCTGGCTTTCGATGCAGCAGGCGTCGCGGACCGTGGTTCGACCCGCTTGGGCATTTGGGCGCGTGGCAGCACGCCCGGAATGCGCAACGTCTGTCCGGCGGTAAGGTCGGCGGGCTTGGCAATCCCATTGTAGCGCGCCAGCTGATACGACTTCAGGCGGTTGCCCAGGAAACGCTGTGCCAGCCCCGACATCGTGTCGCCTGCCTGCGTGACATAGGCAAAGCTCGTCGGCCCAAGCAGCGCCTTAGGGTCCTCATCGATCGAGGCGCGCAGCACTTGGGCCGACGGGTTCATCGGATCGTTCTTCAGTATTGCGGCAATGCGCTTCTTCGCAGAGCCCACCTCGCCCAGATCGAGCAGAGACAGGATCGTTTCGATCTCGTTCGCCGGTGTGGGTGCTGCGATCGGCGCGAGCTGCGGCCCGGCCTTGGGTCCATGCGAACAGGCCGCTATCGCCAGAGTCAGTATCAGCGCTCCAACGCGTGTCGTGGTGCGGAAGGAGGGAGTCATGCGGTAAGCCTTTCGGTGATCCGACTTTGGATACGCGGTTGGATGGCCAGCAACTTGGCGAGACCGGTGGTGTCGCGCGCAAACGCGACGAAATCCGCGCCGGTTAGCGGTGGCGAGAAATAATAGCCCTGGAAATGGCTGCACCCGTGACGCAACAGCCATTCATACTCGGCGCGCCGCTCGACCCCTTCGGCAAGGACGCGGATACCGAGCCCTCGGCCCAGCGCGACGATGCTCTGGCAGATCGCCTGGCTATCGCGACGCGTGTCGACGTTCGTCACGAATTCGCGATCGATCTTGATCTTGTCGAACGCAAGCGTCCGCAGCGTGCTGAAGCTCGAATAGCCTGTGCCGAAATCGTCGATGGCAATCCGTACGCCGGTCTTTCGCAGCGCATCGAACAGCCGCGCCGCACGGGTCCCGTCACTCATCGCGACGCTTTCGGTCAGTTCGATTTCAAGCGCCTCCGCGCTCAGCGAATGTCGCGCCAACGTCCGCGCAACGAGCGCCGCCATGTCGTCACGATCGAGCTGGTGACCCGACACGTTTACCGCAACGCGCAGCGAGCTTAGCGCCTGTGCCTGCCATGCCCGCGCTTCGCGTGCGGCGGCGTTGAGCGTCCACATCCCAATTTCATGGGCCAGCCCCATCGCCTCCATCACCGGGACGAAGCGCGATGGTGGTATCTGGCCGCGTGTCGGATGAAACCAGCGTATCAACGATTCTGCGCCTGCGACCCGGCCCTCGCCCGCGTCGATCAGCGGCTGATAGCGCATTTCGAACTCGCCACGCGTCACCGCCTGACGCAGATCCTGTTCGAGCGCATAGCGCTCCCGCGCTACCGAGACCGGATCGACGGCGGGTTCGACGACCGCGGCGGTCGTACCCGGTTGCAACGCCAGCGACGCCAGCGTTCGCGACAACAGAGCCTGCGATTGGCTGTTCGCTGCCATCGTCGCCTGCCGGATACGAACCTCAGGTAGAATCTCGCGATCACCATCGATCACTACGCCGCTCAACGCGTAACCGAGTACGTCGAGTTCGGTCCGTGCGGCCTCCTCGGCCACTTCCGCCCCGAACCAGATTGCCAAGCTAGCGCGATCGACATGCGCAACCAGTCGGTCGGCGGGCAACATGCGGGTCAGGCGATCGACGACCGCGAGCAAGACGCGTTCGCCGAGCGCCGGATCGAATGCACATAGTCGATCGAAATCCATGAGCCCGACGACACCCAGTACGCCGTGCCCGTCCGCGTTCATCCGGCAGATCAAGGGCTCGCGCGTCGGCAATCCGGTCACGCCATGCCGGTGCTCGGTGCGATGCCCGACTGCGTGCAGCTTATCGGCGATCGTTGCGAGACTTCGGGTCACGCGCGCGTCTAGCGAGCCTCCATCACTCGTTTCCGCCAGGTCACCGAGCCGTTGCGCCAGCCGCGCAGACCAGAGCCGATGCACAAGGAGGCGATCCAGGACAAGGATCGCGGCACCACCGAGAATCACACCCACCGGAGCGAGACCGGCACGAAGCGTCCAGCAAACAAGGCTGACAATCGCCACGCATGCGAACCCGAATCGCCAGAGCGAGGGTCGCTGAAAAGTCACGGACATTGCCATAACGGTTTGAATAACGACCAGAATGATACGGTTCGGTTAATCCAGGATGATTTGCGGCGAGGCCATCACATCGATCCTCGAACCATCGTAAGGGATTTCTACGCCGACGTGATCGTCTCCGGCCGCCCGTCCAATCCGAGACGTCGCGTGGCCCCGACTGTCGGTATAAATCCTCCGAAAAGCCACGAACCGAGTTTGCCCACCTGAGAGAGCGCCGTCGCTGAGGGGGCGGCGAGCGTTGGGAACGCCAGCCGCACAGCGATCACTACCGCATACTGGAGTTCGCGAGCGGTGTGTGTAGCCCAGACACAACAAAGCCCCGCTTTGTGAGCGGGGCTATTGTATAAGATGGTTGCGGGGACAGTATTTGGTCGCTGCAGAACTCGGTTTCGTCTGACTGACTCAGCGGTCATCAACAGTCAAGGTGCCAACACTGATAATTAGGGCTCAGCCTCGTTCATAGCCAGAATGCCAAGGCGGTGGCGAGTACCACGTCATAAGGGGATTGGTGGCGAGCTTACTGTATCCGGTGGCGACGCGACGGAAGTCGTTGAAAATACATGAGGCGCCCTCGATTATGTGTCGACCGCGATAGTCGACATCAATACTGATATACTTCCACGCATAAGCATCGATCGCCGTCAGCGTCTTAAGCCGACGACCGTAGAACGGCGCATCCGAGGCCTATGTTCAGACACCCTCTTATGATCTGAAGCGCCGGAAAAACTCATTGCAGTCTATTTCACAATTAACCCTGTGCTTTGAGAGTTTTAAGGATGTTTGGATGCCTCAATAGAGAGAAAAATGACTTTGCAGCATCCTACGGAAGGATTGAGAATGACTGAAATTGTTGCTGTTGCAAACCTGCTGGATGCCGTCTGCAACACCGTCAATGCGCGACTGTGTGAGATGGGCCGCAGCGCCATCGCCCTTTCGCGTGATTGGCTAGATTATGAAGATGGCGAAAGGTCGCTGCCCCGCCTCATCGCCCGGGTACCGATCGGTAGCAGCTGTCGCTGCGCATCATGGCGTGTGACCGCGGGAGTGTAGACCTGTCTGAACTTGGCGCCCGCTTCGCCGACGAGCTTCCCGCCGCGCTCGTCAATGTCGCTTCAGCCCGGTGGAACCTGCGTCGATACGCCGGCAGCATGCGCCGGGCAGCAATGGCGGCAATCGACGCGAGCCTTACTCTCGGACTTGAGTTGTCGCTTGTCGGCGTGACCTTCAAGCGCACGCGCGCATTCCACCTGGGTCAGACAGACTGGCGAGAGGCAGCCGATCACGTTATCGCAGAGGTGCATGTTGGAGGTCTCGACCACGACCTCCGGCCGACGGTTCACGAACTGATCATCGACAATCCCGAGGACATCGCACGCGAGATCATGGCGCTGCATGATGACCAGCTGGAGTATCAGGATGCGCTCAACGCACTTCGTCGCCGCGGCGCAAGCGTCGGTGTCGACGAGGTGACGCTGCGCCACCTCGACCGCTATGGGCTTGACCGACTGGATACCCTGCGAGCCGTGTTCCGCGATGGTCACGCCAACCTCGAGGTCACGAAGACGAATGGGCCCACATCATCGATAATCGGGACTATGTCTGGCTCCTGGACCGTCTGAGCTTCGAGGGTGCATCACCGCCCGAAGATCTCGGTGTGCTTGTCGACCAGCTGGTATCCGCTGTCCGCCCGGACGAATTGTACGCCGGCATGACGATCGGCGTCCCGGATCGACGTTACCGCAACGAGGTCACGATCGATCAGCCGATCCACTTCGTGAATCTCGAGACGGGACGATTTTGGGTCGACGCTCAGGACCTGCTTTGCGCTGACCCCGCCACAACACACTCCCTGCCGTGCACATGTCCATCATCACCAACGACAGCTTCGCGGCTCTGCCGTTCACGCGTGCCGCGACCGTCATCACCCTTCGCACCATCTCGGTCTGCCCGGGCCTTACCTTCCAGCCGCTAGGTAGCCCGCCGATCGGGGTCGGGCTGTTCAGCGTCGTGCCGCATGCCGACGGCTACGCCTTCCATGCACAGGCGCATGCGCTGCGCGATGATACACTGCCGGACACGCTGGTCACCTGGCTCGAAGAGCGGTTGCCAGCCACCGGTGGGGTGCTCACCCGTGAGCGTGACCATCTTCGCCACACCTTACGCGGCGCATCGGACGCGGTGCGCCATCCCCATGTAACCTCGCTCGTGCGCGATGATGCGGAGCGGGTGCGCGTCGTGCCGCACGCCGCGATGCGCCATGTTGCGGGACTGCCAGCGCTCGACATGCCGTGTCTGTGACGCTCAGGCGAGGACTGCATGCTCCAGCTGCCCGCATTCTTCCTCCCCGATCCCGATAAAACCGAGGCCGGGCTGATCCGGGTCGCGCAAGCGACGTGGAAGCGCTGGGCCGAGCAGCATGCCGCCTGGGCGGGGCACGACCACCCGGCACGTGCCGCGCTGCGGGCGCTGGCGGATCGCACCTCCAGCAACGTCAACGCCTGATCTCTCCTGAACAAATTCCTAAGGAACATCATCCATGAACGCCATCACCACGCTGCACGCCCGCCGTGCGGTCAGCATCCGTCCGATCTCTGCGGCGGGCTTCCGTCTCTTCAAAACCGACCGCCGCGCCACCCACGCGAAGGTCACCGCAAATTACCTGTATATCACCCGCCAGGCCGGGCACGATGCGCTGGGTTCCCTCGACTTCCGCCACCGCGACGATCTGATCGCACACGGGCTCGAACTGCCCGCCAATCATCCGCGCTGGGTCGAGGAGGAAGGTCGCATCTGGCGTGAGACCGATACGGCGACTGCCGGCATCGCCCCTGACGCGGTTCGTGCCTGGCATATCGTTGTGTCGCTGCCGAAAACCGTCGATGATGACGACTGGATCACCATGGTGCGTGACTATGCACGCATCACCATCGCCGCGCATGGTCCCGCCGTCGCATGGGCGATCCACGCCAAGCCTGACGGCAGTGGTGGCTGGTGTATTCCGCCGCACGCGCATCTCGTCATGACCACCCGCATCTGGCGCCATGACGCCCGCCATGGTCATACCGTCCCGAGCTGGTGTGGTCCTGCCATGCAGGCGCGGCTCCACGCCGATTGGCTGGCAAATCTACCGAACGCGATGCGCGCAGCGGCGGTCACGCCGTACCGGGCTGGTACCTACACGCAGGCACATCCTGACAGCGCTGCGCTCTTCGGCATCTTCGAGCATCCGCCGCGGCAGCGGGGCGCGCGTTCCAGGCGTGGCATTCGGCATCGTCCGAGCCGCAGGATCAAGGTGAAGCGTAGCCCTTCGCCTTCGCCCTCGGCCTCGCCAGACCAGCAAGGCGTCTAGCGCGCAAGGCACCTGCGGCGCTGCAGGCACCGAGGCCGGCACCGCGCCCCCACCACCAACGAGCAGATGAAGTGCGCCCTGTGGCGGGGCGGACAAGGAAGACGGGCGATCCGCCCACAAACGGAGTTTACCGACATGACCATCCAGCATTCGATCGATACCATGCAAGCCTGGACCTATGCCGTGCGCATCATCATGGGCTATCCCGCCTTCGCGCCGATCGGCCATACCATCACCTTCGCCTCCGGTGGACGCAGGGATCCGGTGGAAGCACTGCAGATCGCAGCGATCGTCGAACAGATCGGATATGATATAGTTTGCCCTACCAGCTTCCCAACTTCCGCCAGTTGTGGACGTTCGCGGGGTAATTTCCGCTCCCCAACTTCGGCCCTTCGTTCATCGACGCGGGGCTCATGCCGCACGCGTTCTACTATGCCCGACGGCCCGCCAGATTTCTCGAGAAGGATGGTCGAGCGGGAATAGACGTGCTTGCTGCAGAGGATTTATCGAGCCTGAAGGGTGGAAATGTGCCGAACAATGCGCTGCATATAACTCTTACGACTCGTGACGTTCTCCGTGCCGTCTTTCCGCCGAACTTGTGGGAGAGGGTGGAAACGACGCTGATGATCGATTGCGGACCGGCGCAGGTTCATTCTCAAGATTTCGATGGCGAAGCAATGGAGCGCATTTGGCTCGCGACTTTGAAACTATCGGATGGGAGCATCACTGCGTTCGAGAACGCGGTTCTTCTCGCCCAAATCGACTGGCGCGATGTCCTTTTGGGCGCCGGGTTCGGGAACGATTTAGACGCTCATATAAAATGGGCAGCCGTAATAGCGGCCTAATATTTTGCCGATTCGACGATTGCGATTTCTGCTCACGCAGAATTTTCAAAACTTGAAGTGACCTAGGTTGCACTTGCTTTGATGAAGTCGATAAACGCGCGCAGCGGGGGCGGCACCAGACGACGGTCCGAATAATAGAGGAAGGGTCCGGAAAACGGCTGCCACCAGTCCTCCAGCACCGGCTCCAACGCGCCGCTTTCGAGATACGGGCGTAGCCAATCCTCGAACAGCGAAATGATCCCGACGCCTGCGACTGCGGCGTCGACGGCGAGATCGGTCGCTCCGCCGACCTGCACGATCAACGGCCCGCGCGGTTCGACGCGGACGATCTCGCCGGCGCGCTCGAACTCCCAGGGACTCGTCAGGGCACCGCTCGCGAACCGTCCGAGCACGCACGCATGTTCCAGCAGGCTTCGCGGGTGATCCGGGCGGCCATGTCGATCGAGATAGGATGGCGCGGCGGCAGTCGCCATCCGCTGGACGCGCGGCCCGATGGGCACCGCGATCATGTCCTGTTCGAGCCGCTCGTCATAGCGGATGCCCGCGTCGCACCCCGCGGCTAGCACGTCGACGAAACTGTCTTCAGCAACGATTTCAAGCCGGATGCCGGGATTTGCGGCGAGAAAACCTGGCAGGAACGCGGGCAGCACGAGCCGCGCGGCGCTGACCGGCACGTTCAGTCGCAGCGCCCCCGCCGCACCGTCCCGGAAGCGTCCGACCGCGTCTAGGGCCGCATCGACCTCGCCGAGTGCCGGGGCCAGTCGGTCGATGAGCCCCGCACCGGCCTCGGTTGGCGTGACGCTGCGCGTGGTGCGGTGGAGCAGGCGGACGCCGAGCCGCGTCTCCAGGCGGCGCACGGCTTCGCTCAGCGTCGAGGCGCTGGTGCCGCTCGTCCGCGCCGCGTCGCGAAAGCCGCGCGCTTTTGCGACCGCGAGGAAGGCAGTCAGGTCTCCAAGATCAGCGTCCATCGTTCGGTTTTCCGTACAACCCGTGCGGATAATGCAAGATTATCGCGCGCTTCGGCAACGCCTATCTGGAGGGGGAAGAGGAGAACGACATGCAGACGATCAAACAGGCAGGCAGCTTCCGGCTCGGTGACCGCAACGTGAGGCGGCTCGGCTATGGTGCCATGCAACTTGCCGGACCCGGCGTGTTCGGACCTCCACGCGACCGCGACGCAGCACTCGCCGTCCTGCGCGAAGCGATCGAAAGCGGTGTCGACCATATCGATACCAGCGACTTCTATGGGCCGCACGTCACCAACCAGATCATCCGCGAAGCGCTCCATCCTTATCGTGACGGGCTGACCATCGTGACGAAAGTGGGCGCGGTTCGTGGCAATGATGGCTCATGGAACCCGGCGCAGGACGCAGCCGCACTCACGGCGGCAGTGCACGACAATCTGCGCAACCTCGCCCTGGACGCGCTGGACGTAGTCAATATGCGCCTGATGGGCGGAGGCAGCGACCATGGGCCGGCGGAAGGTTCGGTCGAGCCACAGGTGACAGCCCTTGCCGCGCTTCAGGCACAGGGACTGATCCGTCATATCGGGCTGAGCAACGCGACGCCCACACAGGTCGAGCAGGCGCGCGACCTCGTCGACATCGTCTGCGTGCAGAACCAGTACAACCGCGCACACCCGCGACGACGATGCAATGATCGATGCGCTGGCGGCGGACGGTATCGCCTATGTGCCATTCTTCCCCTTGGGCGGCTTCAACCCGCTCCAATCGCAGACTTTATCCAAAGTGGCCGCAAGAATGGACGCGACGCCGATGCAGGTAGCGCTGGCGTGGCTGCTACGGCGGTCGCCCAACATACTGCTGATCCCCGGCACGTCGTCGGTGGCACACCTTCGCGAGAACCTCGCCGCGGCGGCGCTGGCGCTTCCCGACCGGGAGATGGCAGCGCTCGACGGCATTGGCTGACGAACGCTTGGCTCCCCGCGACTGGCCTGTGTAGACCGAGCGCGGGATCGACCTGCCGACCGGCAAGAAAAGCGGAGCCCCATGACGCTCCCAGATTTTGTCGTCCCGACCTACATCCAGATGCTGGGAGCGTTGTCGCAGTGGCTCTCCAAGGCCGAAACACAGCGGGCGGACGGGAGCGTCGACGCCCTGCTGGCGGCGCGACTCACACCCGACATGTTCCCCTTGGCGACACAGGCCCGGTTTGCGTGCCGACAGGCGCAGGAAGGCGTGTTCCGATTACTCGAACAGGAGTTTCCGCCCGCGCTGGAGACTCTGCTCGACGAGGGTCGAAACGCTGGCGAGCGGCCGGGTACGCTCGCGGATGCGCAGGCCCGCATTGTGGAAACGATCGCGGTGGTCGAGTCCGCCGCAGTTACGGGCATCATTACCGAACCTACCGCATCGATCGCCCATGCGCTGCCAAACGGAATGATCCTCGACCTAACGGCGGAGCAATATGCGCGCGACTGGGCGCTGCCGCAGTTCTATTTCCACGTGGTGACCGCATACTCGATCATTCGAGCGCAGGGCATTGACCTGGGAAAGGCAGACTACGCGTCGCACATGTTCGCCCACCTTCGGCAGAACACGCCGTCCTGACGCGCGCATAAGGGGCCACAATCTCCTGGGCGCGCGATGGGGTCGGTTGCGAGAAGACCCAGATGCAGACATTCCGCTGGTAGCTTCGCCTCCCCAACTTCGCCCATTCATTCATGTCTGTAGCTATTCGTCGGCAACCTGTCTTTACTGCAATGGACAAACCGGCCGATCGCCTTCAGAGCGCAGTCCGTTTATCCGTTTCGGTCCCCTCCCCGGGGCCGTGACTGAAAGAGGCAGACTCGTTGTCTGATCTCCGCTTCCAGGCGCGCCTACCACATGCCAGTCACGGGATACGCGACTAGGCGACGCATCGACCACCCCTTCGGCCCATCAACCGCGGGATGATTCTGCGAACGCTGCTTTCCAACGCGCGACCGCTGGCTGAAGGGCGCTCTTCGCACCCCGCGAACGACTTTGCCCATCCTCACAGATGGACTGCAGTAGGTGATCGACGATGCGGACGATTGCGCGGAACCCCGTCCCCATCTCGAACGGTATGCCGGAGCAACGTGGAGCTGACCGTGATCGGATCTTTCCTGCCGCGGCTTCACGGCTCATCCCTGGACGGGAAATACCGACCTATGATGGCCACGGACTGGAAGGGTGGCCAAGCCCTTCGTGCCGGCGTTCGTATGCTGCGCTTCAAGATGTCTACCCAATCGCTTGGTCGGATCGGACTGTGGGCTGTGTTATCGGCCCGAACGGTTCGTAGCGCGTTACGTGACGATTTCGGGATAGCCGCGAGCTCAATCGCCTTTGCCGCCTTTTTGGCGATGATCCCGCTCGCCGGCGTCATTGCGGGTGTTTACGGCATGGTGGTTCCACCGACCGCCGTCGCCGACAACATGGACAAGATCGTCGCCATCCTGCCGGTCAGCGCGCAGCATTTGGTGGCGGCGAACCTGAACCGCGGGCTTGCCAGCGGTCGCGACGGGATCGTCACGCTGATCGTGTCGCTCGGGATCGCGCTGTTCAGTGCGCGTCGTGCGGGACGGTCGCTGCTTCACGGGATCAACCTTGCCTATCGGATCGAACGCGAGCGTAGCGGGCTGCGTCGACAACTCGTGTCGACGATCGTAGTGCTGGGCTGTGCCGCGCTCGTACTGACCGCGCTTATCTCGCTGTCCGTCCTCACTTTCCTCCAGAGCTATGTTCCCGACGGACTGCCGGGTGCCCGGCTGGCGTCGGCGATCACGCTGTTCGGTTCGTTGACGCTCGGTGCAGGTGGCGGCCTGATCATCCTGTATCGCTATGCCCCGGCGTCGGAGGCTATCGCGTGGCGCAGCGCCCTGCCCGGCACGATCGCCGGCGTTGCCCTTTGGCTGACCGCGACGATGATGTTTCGCGCCTATGTCGCGCGGTTCGCGCGCTTCGACGACACCTATGGCTCGCTGTCCGCGGTCGTGGTGCTGATGCTCTGGCTGATGGTGTCGGCCTGGGCCCTTCTGCTGGGCGCGCGCCTCAATGCCGAAGCCATGTGCCATGCCGGCGAACACATAAAGGAACGTGCCGAATGACCGACATCCCCGTGCAGGACCGCTATCGCAACCGCCTGCTCGGCATCATCACCGCGATCCTGCTGATCGCTGCGCTGCGCATCGGTTTTGCGGTCATCATGCCGATCGCCTTTGCCGCGATCATCGTCGCCGCGCTCTGGCCGTTGAAACGCTGGCTGGCGCGGTTCATGCCCTCCTGGGTCGCCTATACGCTGACCCTCCTGTCGCTGGTCACGATCCTCGGAGCGTTCGCCGCGGCGGTGTACCTGTCGGTCGGCCAGGTGATCGGCGCGGTTGCGTCGCAATGGGTAGGTCTCGAACGCAGTTACAACCACCTCGCCACCTGGGCTGCGGATCGCGGCGTGCCGATCGCCGGGACGATCAACCGGCAGCGGATCACGATGATGGTCCAGATGCTGGCGAGCGGCGTCTACGCCTTCGTCACCTATGTCGGCTTCATCGGGATCGTGGTGATGCTCGGCCTGCCTGAAGTGCCACGGCTTCGGCGCAAGCTGTACGAGATGTTCGAGGGCGGTGCGCGACGTGACATGCTCGAAGTCGGCGAGAAGATTTCCGGCCAGATCCGCCGCTATCTCGGCACCACGCTTGCGACCAGCATCCTGACCGGCGTCGCGTCATCGCTATGGTCGTGGATGACGGGGCTCGAGCTGGTGCTGGTCTGGGGTATTCTAAACTTCCTTCTCAATTTCGTCCCCGTCATCGGCAACATCGTCGGCATCGTCCCGCCCGTGCTCTTCGCGTTCATCCAGTTCGGCGGATGGCAGATGCCGTTGCTGGTGTTCGCCGGATTCGTGGTTCTACAAATGACGATCAGCAACGTCGTCTACCCGATCCTGCAGGGCAAGCAGCTGTCGCTGTCGCCGCTGGCTATCATCGTCGCCATGACGTTCTGGAGCTGGGTATGGGGGATCGCCGGCGCGCTGATCGCGGTGCCGCTGACCGCCGCTGTCGTGATGATCTGCGGCCAGTTCGATCGTAGCCGCTGGATCGCCAAGCTGCTGTCGTCATGATGATCGGGGACAACGACCGCTCGAGGAACGCAGCATGAGGCAATGGTCATGGATCCTGAAGCGGATCGTCCGGCAGATCTGGTTCCGCGCGGCGATCATCAGCATGCTCAGCGTCGCGCTGGCGATCGTCGCCGGGCTCGTCACGCCGTATCTGCCCTACACGTTCGACGCCGATATCGGGCAGCGATCGGTGGGTACGATCCTTCAGATCATGGCCTCCAGCATGCTAGCGGTCACGACCTTTTCCCTGACCGCGATGGTCAGTGCCTATTCCTCGGCGACGCAGCTCGCGACACCGCGCGCGACCCAGTTGATGGTCAGCGACCCGACCTCGCAGAACGCGCTGTCGACATTCCTCGGCGCCTTCGTCTTCTCGATGGTGGGTATCGTCGGGCTGAATACCAGCGCCTATGGCCATGACGGCCGGATCATCCTATTCGCGGCGACGGTGCTGATCATCCTGCTGGTGGTCGGCACGTTGTTGCGCTGGATCGGGCATATCACCGCCTTCGGACGGATGGCCGACGTGATCGACCGCGTCGAGGAGGCCGCGACCAACGCCATGCAGAAATTTGCCGTGCATCCGTTTCTCGGTGGGCGGGCTCCTGTCGCCATCCCCGGCGACGCGGTGGCGCTGAGTGCTCCGCAGACCGGGTACATCACGCATGTCGACGTCGCCACGCTCGGCACCATCGCCGATCGCCATGGTTTGACGGTCTATGTCGACGTCCTGCCCGGCACGATGATGCACCCCGCGCGTACGCTCCTGCACGTCAAGGGAGAGGCCAACGATGCGGTCCGGTCCGCCCTGATCAAGACCTTCTCGATCGAGCGACATCGCTCGTTCGATCAGGACCCGCGGCTGGGCTTGATCGCCTTGTCCGAGATCGCGAGCCGTGCGCTGGCGCCGGCAACCAACGATCCGGGCACGGGGATCGAGGTCCTCAATGCCTTGCTGCGCGTGTTCCTGACGCTTCGGCCGGGCGAAGCACGCATCGATGACAAGGTCGAAACCCATCCGGTTCACATCGGCAGACCGACAATGGACGATATGCTGACGGACGCGTTCGGGCCGATCCTGCGCGAAGGCGTTCAAGAGGTCGAGGTATCGCTGCGGCTGACAGCGACGCTGGCGGCGCTGCACGCGAACCTGCCCGATGCACGGGCCGCGATCGAACGCTGGGCGCACCGCCACGCAAAGCGGGTGACGACCACCATCACGGATCCCGACGATCTGACCGCCTTCGATACGGCTTACAGGAAGCTCTGGCGTGCTTGAGGCGGGGGCATAATCCCCGATTGCCGGGCAACCCCTTCGAAATACGGGGTCACCAGCAGATGCGGCATTGCCAGTGCCGCGATGCCGGCAAACAGCGAACGCACGCCCGAGGGGTCCCATCGCAGCAGCAACCCGCCCACGATCCCCACCAGCGTCACGGCCGCGACGAGGACCGGAGCCGTGGTACGAAGATACGCGGTGGTCGTGACGCACTGCAAGCGATCACGACGCGCTTTCGTCTGTGGCACCGCGTGCAGCACGAGGAACCCCACCGAAAACCCGACGAGCGGGGGTAGAACCAGAAGTGCCGTCGTTCCAATCAGGAGACGTCGATCGTGACTCGCCACGCCGATGATCGCGAGGCAGCCGGCGGCTATGCCACCGGCAATCGCCAGACTGCTGACCATGGTCGGCAGACTTGACGCTTGAACGCCGGCAGAATCGAGAATGCGGGTCAGGCTCGCCGCATGCAGGGCCGCAGGGGTGGCAACCAAGCTTATGCCGCGGGCCATCCTCTCGAACGGCCGGCTTGCCGGGGCATCCTCAAGGCCAAAATGGACGGCGGATGCCAGCAGGAATGCGGGAAGTGCGATCGCGGGATCGACGATCCACCACCAGAGACAGACCAGTAGCGCAGAGACGTACAGTGCCAGGAATGTCGGGCGTCGCTGGTGCTCGATGATTTCGAGATCACTGGCGCCGTGCACTATGCCGACGATGCCTACCGCGATGGCTGCAAACGCAAGCTGCACGGTGAGCGAGCACAATGATGCGATCAAAGCCGCCCCGAAAACGAGGCTCCAGCCAAGGGCCGGGGCGCGTAGTGTCATGCCCGGTAGCCGCGTTCGTCGCCCTGATGCGCCAACGCCTTGTCGAGGTTGGCTGCCGCATAGAACGCATAGACGACCTTCGCGATGACATCCATAATCAGGAACGCCCAGACCGATGCGGGATCAGTGATCAGCTTTAGACCTTCCGGCCCGACCAGGAAGACGATGGGATAGAGGAACCAGATCACCGTCAGGAATATGAGGTTCTTGCTATAGGCAGTGCCCAACGCCGCACCGCGGTTGACGGCCTGTGACCGCAATGGACCCCAGAGCAGATACAGGACGCCGAGAAACGCGACGCAGGACCATCCGTACCAGATCCATTTCGCCAGCAATGGGGCGGCAAGTGACGATATCAGGCCCGTGACGATCATCAAGACATCGAGGACGATGACCGATGTCAGATACCCGCCGACTTCACCGGTCTTTCCGTGCTCGTGGAACGCCAGCAGCACCAGCCCGGACAATAGTATCGGCGTCGTTACCGACCAATCGACATAGCGTGCCAGATAGGTCGCCGAGCCGTCGCTGTTGACCAGCGTGCCGATCCCAAAGGCCATTGCGAGATACGCGGTTGCCGCGATGAACGGAACGCTGGCGTGCAGGAGCGTATGATGACCCGACGGCTGCGTCTTCTTACCCGTCACGTATATCGCCAGCGACGCGACCGACATCACGCTGAAGCCGATCAGAAAAGCGGTTTGATCCACGAGGGAGCCCCCTGTCATAAGGACGACCCGGCGCCGACCTTAAGCCCCTAACATCGCTCACATGTTTTGGGTCCTAACTCGCGATAAGTTCATGAATGCGTCATGTTTGGTGGGGCCGCGACAGACTGATGCTTACGCCTTCGGAAAGTGCACAGCCGCACGAAGCCCTGGCGCATTGTCGCTCAGCGTCAGCGAGGCGCCATGAACGCGGGCGGCGACCCGTGCAATGCTAAGACCAAGGCCACTGCCATCAGAATGACGGCTGGTGTCGAGCCGAGCGAAGCGCGTCATGGCATGCTCGCGCTGGTTGGCCGGTATACCCGGCCCCGTATCCGCCACGACGAGCGTGACCCCATCGAGCCCGCGCGAAAGCGTCACCCGGATCGACCCGCCGGGCGGCGTGTACTTGATCGCGTTGTCGAGCAGATTGGCGACGATCTGCCCCAACAGCGAACGGACGCCGCCTACCGTCACCGGCGTGGTTTCGATCGCAAGGTTCAGACCATGATCGTCTGCCAAGGGTTCGAACAACTCCACGGCCTCGATCACGATCGCCGTCAAATCGACCGGAACGAACTCGCTGGCCATCGTCGTTTCTGCTCTAGCCAGTCGTAGCGTGTCGTCGATCGTCCGGAGCAGGGCATCGAGATCTCCGCGCATATCCGACGTCGCATTATTTTGATCCCCGCCAAGGGCCGCAAGTTCGAGCCGAGACCGGATCCGCGTCAGCGGCGTCTTCAGATCATGAGCAAGCGCATCGGTCGCGGTTCGCAGCGAATCCACGAGGCGTTCGATTTCCGCAAAGCTATGGTTCAGTGTCGCTGCAAGGCGGTCATATTCATCGCCTCGCCCCGTCACGGGCAAGCGCTCGTCCAGATGCCCGGCGCGAAAACGATCGCCGGCGGTGCTGGCCGCATCGAGAAATGCAAGCCCGCGCCGGCTGTACCAGAAGCCGAACAGCAGCCCGATCATGCCGGTAGCCGTGAGTGACCAAGCTAGTGCGGAGATATATCGGTCGCGTAGCAGGCGGCGATCGTCCGAAAGGCTGCCAACGAGCAAACGATAGTCGTTGCCGAGAAGCACCGTCCGCGCCGCGACCTGTCGCTCGATCACCGTGCCCCGCGTCGTCGCGACCTGCGTATCGAAACTACGATACCCGGTGCGGTCGATCTCACTGGGCCATTTGGTGAGATTGCCCGCGACCGGCTGTCCCGATGCGTCGGTCATAAGATAGATGAAGTCTGTAACGCGCGGGCGCCCGACAGCTCGCGACACGGATTGCGCCACGGCGAATGGCCCCTCGCTCTGATAGCGCTCGATAAGCCCTGCCGTCTCGTCGTCGACCGCTGCCTGCGCGCGGGCGTCGAGCAGGCGTACCGTCTGGACATATTGCACGCTCAGGGCGATCCCCGTCGCGATCAACGCGATCAGCGTGATCCAAAGCGCACCGCGCAGCGCGGCTGTCGACGGCCTGCGCATCGTCAGACGGCATCCAGCCGATAGCCCGAGCCGCGGACGGTTCGGATCATTGGACTATCGTCCGGACCGTCGATCTTGGCGCGCAGGCGGCTGACATGGACGTCGACGACGTTCGTCCCCGGGTCGAAGTTATAGTCCCAGATCGCTTCGATCAGCATCGTCCGCGTCACCACCTGCCCCGCATGGCGTGTCAGATAGTCGAGCAGTTGATACTCCTTGTTGAGCAGTTCGATACGTCTGCCGTTGCGCGTGGCCGTGCGGCCGAGCAGGTCGAGCGTCAACGAGCCCGTCTGGCGGGTACCTTGCGTCGCGTCGGTGTCGCCGTGTCGACGGACTATTGCCTCCAGGCGCGCGACAAGTTCGCCGAACGAGAAGGGCTTGGCCAGATAATCGTCGCTACCGGCCTGAAGGCCCGCGATCTTGTCGTCCACCTGCCCCAGCGCCGATAGAAGCAGCACCGGCGTCCGATCGCCTTTTGCCCGCAATGCCTTCAGCACCGACAGTCCATCGAGCTCGGGCAGGTTCCGGTCGAGAATGATCGCGTCGTATTTTCCAACGATTGCGGCGGTGAGGCCGTCGACGCCGGTGGCCGCGTGATCGGACACGTGGCCAAGCTCGACCAACCCGCGGCGGACATACTCTGCGGTCTGTGCGTCGTCTTCGATCAGGAGCAGCTTCAAAGTCGGACCGTTCCATTCGAGGTGTCAGGGAGCGGACGCGTGTACCGCCCCCCGGTTCCATGGGCTCAGGACTGGCCTATCGCTTCGCCGGCGATGCGCAGGTTCAGGGAAACCTGGCGGCCGTCACGCAGCACCTGTATCGGAACGATCGAACCTATCCGAGCCTCTGCTACGGCGCGGGCAAGGTCGCGCCCGTTATCGACCGGCCTAGATCCGAAGCGCCGAACGACGTCGCCGCGTTGCAGGCCTGACCGCGCGGCTGCCCCGCCCTCTTCGACCTCAGCGATCAACGCGCCCTTGGTGGCGTTCGAACCCATCGCGCTGGCGATCTCTGGTGTCAGGTCCTGCAACGAGACGCCGATCCTGCCACGCGACACATGGCCGGTTTGCGCAATCTGAAGCGCGACCTTCCGCGCCATGGCGGCAGGTATCGCAAACCCGATGCCCACGTTGCCGCCAGTCGGGGAGAAGATCGCGGTGTTCACACCGACGACCCGGCCCGCGCTATCGAACAGCGGACCACCCGAGTTGCCGCTGTTGATCGCAGCATCGACCTGCAGAAAATCGTCATAAGGCCCCGCCCCGATTTCTCGCCCACGTGCCGATACGATGCCTGATGTCACGGTGTTTCCAAGGCCGAACGGACTGCCAACGGCAAACACGCTGTCTCCAACGCGGATATGGTCGCTGTCGCCCCATTTGATCGGAGTGAACTTACCCTGCCCTTCGATCTTGACCACGGCGACATCGATTTTGGGATCACGCCCCAGGACGCGACCGGCGAACTCGCGGCCGTCCGACATCTGGACGGTGACGCGGTCGGCGCCGTTGACGACATGGTTGTTCGTGATGACGATCCCGGATGCATCGACGATGAACCCCGAGCCTAGCGATCCGCGCTGCGGGCCTTGCTGTTGTGGCGCCTCGGATTGCCCACCGCGATCCTGCATGCCGAACCCGAACAGCTGACCCAGTCGATCGGCCAGTTCGCCATCATCCGATCCGAACTGCGTCGGTTCGAACTGCTGCTCCTGCGCAGACGCGGGCTTGACCTGGATTTGAACGACGCTCGGTCCGACAGCCTCGACCATGTCCGATAGCGAGGCATGCACCCCTGTCGACGCGACGGCTGCCGGCCCGGGTGCCGTGAACCGCTCGGCGATGCTGGTGCGACCGTCATCCGCGGCAATCGCCCCGCCTGCGACACCGACGAGTGCCGTGGTTCCCAGAGCGACGGCAGCGATCAGCGGGCGTACGGTCAGTCGACGGTTGAGTATCACGGTCTTTGTCCTTGTCCTGTGAGCATATGCTCCCTTTGGAACCGGACGATGAGCGCCGCCTGTTGCGAACATTACATCGGTGTAATCTTACGGGGCAGCCTGCTTGCCCGGTGCTACACCGCCGCTCTGGACGCCGGGCGCAGCTTGGTCGGTATCGACCGACCACCTCAGGCGAAGGCGGCCGCCCGCACGCCCGGGTTCCGCCCGCCCACCTCGCGTAACAATGCCCTCCGCCATTGCCGTGCGCTGCCGCAGGCTGCCGCCCAATACGGCGAGCGTGCGCGCGAGCCGCGCCGATGCCCAGCTTGCTTCGCCGAGCGTCTGATCGTCGATGACACCCGAGTCGATCATGACGTCCGGCAAGACGATGTCGTTCGGTGGATCGAGAACGACGTGCCAGTCGACTATCGCAGCGTCGGCCCGTCGTTCCAGATCGCGGTAGCCAGCAATGCCGAGGCCGGTCAGCGGCGCCGCAGCGGCGCGGATCGTTCGCGCGACTGGATCAAATTGCACGGACGATAGGGGAACGCCTGCGATAAGGGCGACGTCCGCGATCGCACGATCACGCTCGCGAGCGGCGCGCAGCGCATCACTATTACCCGCCCGCGCAATCTGCGCGGCCTCGACCGCGCCGGTTTCGGGAGAGATGCGCACCTGATCGACATGGACATCGACTGGTCGCGAGAGCCGTTGGCGGAGGTCCGCTGCAAGTTTGCGATCCGCCCCCGGCTCTATCCGTGGTGTCAGCATTACGGCGCGGACGCGGACCGGGTTCGTACCATGGTCGATCTCAACTTGGCTCAGACGCGCACCGGGTGGGAAATCCTCCCCGAGGGCGTCGCGCACCTGCCGCTGGGCGACGGCTTCGAACGCGATCCGACGCAGGCCAGCGCCGAGAGGAATGGACAGGACCCCGATCGCGACGGCGAACAGGACGAGTTGCCAGCCGGTATGGTGCGGTGAGAGGTGGCTGCCAAAGCCGTAGCAACGTGCGACCAAGGCCGCCGTCAGGGCGATGGTGATGGCATTGGTCATGAACAGCAACAACGCGCCCGAGAAGACCACCCAGTTCCATGTCGCGATGCCGAACCCAACTACCACCAGTGGCGGCATGAGGGCGATCGCGATGGTGACCCCGACGACCGTACCCCCGCGCCCGCGGATCAGCGCATAGCCCCCTGCGATTGCCGACAGCAGCGCGACGAGCAAGTCGAACAGCGTCGGCTGCGTCCGCCCGGCAATTTCACTGGTGATAGTCTGTACCGGCGACAGCAGGATCAGGACGACGGACAGTGCCACCGCGATCGCCGCGCCCAGAACCAACGCCGTTGCGGCACGACGTATCTCATGAAAATCGAGCGTGGCGATGCCGAAGCCCAAACCGATGATCGGCATCATCAGCGGCGACAGCAGCATGGCGCCGATCAGCACCGCGACGGACGGCATCAGCAACCCAAGCAAAGAGATCGCGGCCGAGATGACGATCAGGAAGGCATAGCGCCCCGACCACCCCGCTTCTTCGGCGATCTGTCGCAGGACGCCGTCATGATCGACGCCTTCGGTAGCCTTGGCCATCCACGCCCGGGGGAGCGTAACGAATTTTGATGGGCTTAGATGGATTGGTTCGTCTCCGTCATGGCGAAGGCCTTGGATAGACCGTTGTACAGATCTTCGCCAAATGCCCACAGGGTGGCGATACGAGTAATATGCGCAATCGCAGACACCGGCATCCTAGGTCATGTCAACGCCAGCGCTCGGATGGGAAGAGCCGATCAATTAGCCGAAAGGCCCCCCGCCCCGACATCCTTGAAAATCGCCCACGATGGGCGGTGGGCCTCCCAACTTTGGCCGGTCAATCTAGGTACCCGTTGCCCAAACCCCATCCGTGTTCTCGAGCGCACGTCCAGATAGAATGCTTTCACCTTTTGCCTTTAATCAGAGGCATGTGAAAGCCACTGAGAGCCCAATCGTTCGCGATATTCCAGACGAACGTACGTCGAGCTTGTTGCCAGTCTGTGCGGCACGCGCATGCCCGCAGTGATCATGACGCTATTGTTCCTTATGGTTGGTGCGCTCAGCGTCCGTGCCTCACAGGATATCGCTCTGGCGAGCCTGGTTGCCATGGGAGCGTGCGCGAGCGTGGCCCGCC
Organism: Sphingomonas sp. PP-CC-3A-396; assembly: GCF_004343105.1. Classification (NCBI taxonomy): domain Bacteria; kingdom Pseudomonadati; phylum Pseudomonadota; class Alphaproteobacteria; order Sphingomonadales; family Sphingomonadaceae; genus Sphingomonas; species Sphingomonas sp. PP-CC-3A-396. Next base: position 464,577 of record NZ_SLYF01000004.1, read on the forward strand.
TTGTCGTTTTGATCCGCGGTAGACGGCTCTGCGTCGACGCTGAAATGCCGTTAGTCGCCGCCCAGCGCTTTGAGCGCCAGTTTGCGCTAACCTATTGGGCCTTCGCAGTTGTCTTTGGTCTCTTTGCCGCGCGATCGTACATGGTGCCACCTGCAGAATGGCAGATGCCCATCGGCATTCTCGTCGTGGGCTACGCTGCCGGAGCGGCATCTACCGTTGCGATGCGTCCTCACATCGTTGTTCCGAGCCTGATTTTCGCAGTGACACCACCGGCTGCCACTCTTTTGTTCCGGGGAGATGTGAATGCCAGTTTATCGTCTCTGTGCCTGTTTGCGCTGCTCGCTGGCGGCCTTCGTAGCGCCCGCCAACGATATCGTTCGCAGTCGGCCAAGGCAACAACGCGGCACGTCTTTGCTCGTCAGGTCAAAACGGAACACCTCACTGGGCTTGGCAACCGTCTCGCTCACGCCGAGGCATTTGAGACAAACGCCCGGCCAGAACGACACGGACGTATCGCTTTTCATTATGTTGACCTTGACTTCAAACCAGTCAACGACCGCCTTGGTCATCAGGTAGGCGATAGCCTGCTATGTTTGGTCGCCGATATGTTGCGGGCATGTAGTAATCCTGGCGACGTGGTTGTTCGGCTCGGTGGCGACGAATTTGTCGTCGTGCAAATCAACTCCGATTCTGACTTCGACGTTGAGCGACAAAGATTACGCATTGAGCATGCCTTGAACGGTTCATACGTGTTGGACAGCCATTCGGTGAACTGCGCCGCTAGCGTCGGATCAAGCCGCTACACTCGTAACAATCAGAGTATGAATTGCCTTCTGGTGGCTGCGGACGAAGTGCTGAGACGGAGAAAAGCGGAGCGGAAAAATAACATTGGAAGTCCGCCTGTCGATACCGGCAGCCGCAAACAAAGTGGTGCGATTGATTACGCCTCGGTCGCGGAAAGATGCACAGACAACTACTCCGTCGCGCACGACATATTGAGTAATGCCGAAGCGTATGAACAATTAGCCGTTACCGGAATCGCCGCAACGACATGGGAGAGTGCGCCGGATGGCCTTATCGAGACCGACAGCCCTAGCTGGCGGGCCTATACCGGTCAAAGCTATGACGATTGGAAAGGCTATGGCTGGCTAACCGCAATCCATCCCGACGACCGGTTAGCTACCATGGAGAAGTAGCGTGAGACTGTACACGATCAGCAAGCGGTCGATGCGGAATACCGGTTAAGAGGGAAGAACGGGCAGTACCGTTGGATGAGTGTCCATGCCGTTCCGATGCGCGCTAAGGACGGACGGATTGTCAGGTGGCTAGGTATTAATATCGATATTGACGATCAGAAGCAGCTAGAACTTGCGAACCACATTGGGAGTTTCCCGGCCTAAATCCAGGAGACCCACAATCGGACGCCCAAGCCCCTTCCCTCGCTTCTCAATTTCGGATGCTGGTTCATCTTCGCGAATGACTAATTTTGAACCCCGGCTATCCGCTCGCGTATGTCGTATTGGAGAGGAAAGCGGACATAAATCGACGTTCTACCGACAACCCTCCGGATGAACTTGCAAACTGTGGTCGCGACGAACGAGGGATATGGTGGCCCCTACAGTGCAGGCACGGAGAAGCATCGGCGTGGACCGCAGCTCTTGGGTGCCGCCGTCGCGCAATCGCACGATCACTGTAGGATGGTTTCCGACTTCGTCAGCGTAGCTTCCGAACCGAACGACACTTGCGACCTCGACCGCAGCAGGCCCCGAAGATCGATACCCAGCGGCGATGATCGCTGCCAACGCTACTGAGGTAAACGCCAAAACGACCTTCCACTCGCCGACAATTGAGCGCCACAGACTGTCCACGCAGCACCTATAACAGAAAGGGTAATGTCCGGAAGTGGGCGTCAGCCGCCATGCGAGAGGAGAGCAGCGACGTGATCGCGCATCCGCTCGCGCTTGAAGGCGGCGTAGGGTTCATCCCGTTCACGTATGTCATCGTCGTCAGCGCAATGGCTCAATTCTCCCCACGCGATCTTCTCCGCTGGATCAAGCGCGAATGGGTCAAGCACCGCGGTGTCGAACTCGGACTCGGTTACGTCCCCGCCATCAGCAACACGTTGCAGGGCTTCAAGAAGGAAGGCGCGGGCGACCGTCATTAGAGCTTTGTGACCTACATGCGGAATGACCGCAATGTGGGCGAAAGCGGATGGGCCGCAACGGGTAGGTTAGCGGTCATTTGTATGCATGCGAGACGGCGGGTATACGAGAAGCGCATTCCGATTCAGACCTACGTTCCATCTTTTTGATTTTGACAAAAACGAATTGGTTCCCCGGCCAGTTCTGCATCATTGTCGGCTGCCGGGGAGCGATATACCCTTGTCCGAAGACGTGGAAACAGATCGTTTCCCCAGGACGAAATTTCATAGCCTCATTTACCGGAGCAGCATAGATTTTTTGCCACTTCCCCTCAGTTAACTGAAAATCCATGACCTTAAGACCGGTATACGGGTCGGGCAAAAAATTGGGATACTCCCAATGTGCTTCTAAAAAACCGCTAACCCATCTCAATCGCGTCGCATCTACGGTCTCTTTACTAGCCAGCGGTGTCGATACCGTTGCGACGACAGCGCATAGGCTGAGCGTGACGAGTTTCTCTAAGTTGAAGCTCGTCACATTGGTCCGTCCAACCGGACTTGAGCTGCTATCGCCCATTCAGTTGAGCCCGAACGATTGATGCAAAACTTTTGCAGACTGTGTGGAAAGTCGTGAACAGCGCGGTCGGTGTCAGCGATTTCCAATCTCGAGCGGTTCGAGAACCAAATGAGCCCGAAGGTGGCCGTT